>JAHDKT010000116.1 GCA_018436725.1 Synergistaceae bacterium
AATGAGGTCGGATGAGTTGGCGACGACCTACGCTCCCAGGGGGCTGCCCCCCCAGTACCATCGGCGCGGGCGGGCTTAACTACCGGGTTCGAGAAGGGACCGGGTGTACCCCCACCGCTACAGTCACCAACCACCGTCCGACCTCACGTCTCACGATGGGGTGTGCATACGTCATAACGCCAGACCATCCATTTCTCCGCACCACTGGATAAGCCCTCGACCATTAGTACCGGTTGGCTCAACCTGTTGCCAGGCGTACACCGCCGGCCTATTTAGCTCGTCGTCTTCGAGCGGTCTTACCTGGTTACCCAGTGAGGAGGCTCATCTTGAGGCCAGCTTCCCGCTTAGATGCTTTCAGCGGTTATCTGCTCCGGAGGTGGCTACCCGGCTATGCCACGGGCGTGACAACCGGCACACCAGCGCTCCGTCCACCCCGGTCCTCTCGTACTAGGGGCAGCTCCTCTCAACCTCCTTGCGCCCACAGCGGATAGAGACCGACCTGTCTCACGACGGTCTGAACCCAGCTCACGTACCGCTTTAATGGGCGAACAGCCCAACCCTTGGGACCTGATCCAGCCCCAGGATGCGATGAGCCGACATCGAGGTGCCGAGCCTGGTCGTCGATGTGAACTCTTGGACCAGACTAGCCTGTTATCCCCGGGGTAGCTTTTATCCGGTAAGCCACGGCCCTTCCACTCGGTACCGTGGGATCACTAAGCCCGACTTTCGTCTCTGCTCGGCTCGTCGGCCTTGCAGTCAAGCTCCCTTCTGCCTTTACACTCTGCGGTTGGTTTCCATTCAACCTGAGGGAACCTTGGGGCGCCTCCGTTACTCTTTGGGAGGCGACCGCCCCAGTCAAACTACCCACCTGCCACTGTCCCGCTCCCGGTTTCACGGCAAGCGGTTAGGGCCAAGACTTCGCCAGGCTGGTATCTCAACAGTGGCTCCACCGACGCTGACGCGCCAGCTTCCTCGCCTCCCAGCTATCCTGCACAAACCAAGCCCTAACGCAATAGCAAGTTGTAGTAAAGCTCCACGGGGTCTTTTTGTCCTGCTGCGGGTAACGCGCATCTTTACACGTAGTTCAATTTCGCCGGGTCCCTCGTTGAGACAGTGCTCCACTCGTTACGCCATTCGTGCGGGTCGGAACTTACCCGACAAGGAATTTCGCTACCTTAGGACCGTTATAGTTACGGCCGCCGTTCACCGGGGCTTCGGTTCAAAGCTTCAGGATCGCTCCTTGACCTCTCCCCTTAACCTTCCGGCACTGGGCAGGCGTCAGCCCCTATACTTCCGCTTGCGCGTTCGCAGAGACCTGTGCTTTTGTTAAACAGTCGGCAGAGCCATTTCACTGCGGCCCCCCTTCCAGGGGGCACCCCTTCTCCCGAAGTTACGGGGTCATTTTGCCTAGTTCCTTAACGAGGGTTCTCCCGTTCGCCTTGGTATTCTCTACCCGTCTACCTGTGTCGGTTTGCGGTACGGGCACCTGGTGTTCATCGCTTAGAAGCTTTTCTTGGCACGGAGGAGCTTGCCACTTGTGGCCCGGAAGCCCGCCGTCACGCTTTCGTCTCCGGGGCAGCTTTCCTTACCCCTTCACCGACTATCGCGCTTGGCACCTCAATCCACTCAGAGGCTGGCTCTCCTCCCTGCGTCCCTCCTTCGCTCCCACCAGCTGGTACCGGAATATTAACCGGTTGTCCATCACCTACGCCTTCCGGCCTCGGCTAAGGCCCGACTAACCCGACGCGGACTGACCTTCCGTCGGAAACCTTGGACTTTCGGCGAACATGGTTCTCACATGTTTCTCGCTACTCATGCCAGCATTCTCACTCCTGACCGCTCCACACGACCTCACCGACCGTGCTTCTTCGCTGTCAGGACGCTCCCCTACCACGACGCGTTGCCGCGCCGTCCCGAGCTTCGGTAGCAGACTTCAGCCCCGTTACATTATCCGCGCAGGAGCGTTTGACCAGTGAGCTATTACGCACTCTTTAAAGGGTGGCTGCTTCTAAGCCAACCTCCTGGCTGTCTCGACACTCCCACCTCGTTTCCCACTTAGTCTGCATTTCAGGACCTTAGCTGCGGGTCTGGGCTCTTTCCCTCTCGACCACGAAACTCATCTCCCGTGGTCCGACTGCCGCGCTCGCCAGTACAGGCATTCAGAGTTTGGTTGGGTTTGGTAACCGTGAGGCCCCTAGCCCATCCAGTGCTTTACCTCCCGTACTCATCACGCGACGCTAGCCCTAAAGCTATTTCGGGGAGAACAAGCTATCTCCAGGTTCGTTTGGCATATCACCCCTACCCACAGCTCATCCCTCAACTTTGCAACGTTGAAAGGTTCGGCCCTCCACAACGGTTTAGCGTCGCTTCAGCCTGGCCATGGGTAGCTCACCTGGTTTCGTGTCTAATCCCTGCGACTAGCCGCCCTCTTCAGACTCGCTTTCGCTTCGGCTCCGGGTGTCCCTCCCTTAACCTCGCCACAGACATTAACTCGCTGGCTCATTCTCCAAAAGGCACGCCATCAGGTCTCTCGCGAAACCCTCTGACTGCTTGTAAGCACACGGTTTCAGATTCTCTTTCACTCCCCTCACCGGGGTTCTTTTCACCTTTCCCTCACGGTACTTGTCCGCTATCGGTCGCCAAACGTATTTAGCCTTGGAGCGTGGTCGCCCCTGCTTCCCACAGGATTAGCGTGCCCCGTGGTACTCAGGGTCAAGACCCAGACTTCCGCTTACGTCTACCGGGCTTTCACCGTCTCTGGCCGGCCTTTCCAGAACCGTTCGACTTCCCTTCCGTCTGTTCCGTCTTGCCCTCCAACCCCGCCTGGCTTGCCAGCCGGTTTGGGCTCCTTCCCTTTCGCTCGCCACTACTCGGGAAATCGTTTCTTTTCCTCCGGGTACTGAGATGTTTCAGTTCCCCGGGTTCCCCTCGCCGGGCTATGTGTTCACCCGGCGATGCGTGGGCATGCCCCCACGCGGGTTTCCCCATTCGGACATCTCCGGCTCTACGGGTGCACACCCCTTGCCGGAGCTTCTCGCAGTGTACCGCGTCCTTCGTCGGCGTTTGGCGCCAAGGCATCCACCGTGTGCTCTTAGTAGCTTATCCACACTGTGATGCGGAGAAATTGATGTTCTCGCGTTACTTCGTATGCACTTGTTAAGTTGCCCCAGGCAGGTCGCCCGGCCACTGCTCGCAAGTCCCCTTGCGACCACTCGCCGTGCTCCTCCCTGCATGGAGACGAGGGGACTCGAACCCCTGACCTATGCCTTGCAAAGGCACCGCTCTCCCATCCTGAGCTACGTCCCCGCGGCCTGTTGTGGGTCTGACCCGACTCGAACAGGTGACCTCTCGCTTATCAGGCGAGTGCTCTAACCAGCTGAGCTACAGACCCCTCGCCCCTTAACCCCAGCTCAGTGACAGAAAACTCCCACGACATGCTTCTCAGGTCCGGAGAGGCTCGCGCCTCCCCTTCACCCTTAGAAAGGAGGTGATCCAGCCGCACCTTCCGGTACAGCTACCTTGTTACGACTTCGTCCCAGTCACCAGCCCTGCCCTAGGCGGCTGCCCCCTTGCGGTTAGCCCACCGACTTCAGGCGTGACCAGCTCCCATGACGTGACGGGCGGTGTGTACAAGGCCCGGGAACGTATTCAACGCCGTATAGCTGACCGGCGTTTACTAGCAACTCCGACTTCATGCAGGCGGGTTGCAGCCTGCAATCCGAACTACGACCGGCTTTCTTGGATTGGCTCCCCCTCGCGGGTTGGCGACCCATTGGACCGGCCATTGTAGCGTGTGTGTAGCCCTGGACATAAAGGCCATGCTGACTTGACGTCATCCCCACCTTCCTCCCGCTTTCTACGGGCAGTCCCGCTAGACACTTGTAACTAGCGGCAAGGGTTGCGCTCGTTACCGGACTTAACCGAACATCTCACGACACGAGCTGACGACAGCCATGCAGCACCTGTGATGGCTCCCGAAGGTCGGTCCGCTTTCGCTTCCCTACCACCACCATGTCAAGCCCAGGTAAGGTTCTTCGTGTAGCCTCGAATTAAACCACACGCTCCGCTGCTTGTGCGGGCCCCCGTCAATTCCTTTGAGTTTTAACCTTGCGGCCGTAGTCCCCAGGTGGCGGACTTATCACGTTGGCTGCGGCACTGCAGGGGATTCAACCCGCAACACCTAGTCCGCATCGTTTACGGCATGGACTACCGGGGTTTCTAATCCCGTTCGCTCCCCATGCTTTCGCGTCTGAGCGTCAGGTCAGGCCCAGTGTGTCGCCTTCGCCACTGGTGTTCCTCCGGATCTCTACGCATTTCACCACTACACCCGGAATTCCACACACCTCTACCTGCCTCTAGCGGCGCAGTCTTGCCCGTCCTCGCCCGGTTGAGCCGGGCGCTTTCACAGACAACTTGCACCGCCGCCTGCACGCGCTTTACACCCAGTAAATCCGGATAACGCTCGCCTCCTACGTTTTACCGCGGCTGCTGGCACGTAGTTAGCCGAGACTTATTCGAGGGGTACCGTCCTTCCTCTTCCCCCTCAAAAGCGGTTTACAACCCGAAGGCCTTCCTCCCGCACGCGGCGTTGCTGCGTCAGGCTTTCGCCCATTGTCGCAATATCCCTTACTGCTGCCTCCCGTAGGAGTCTGGACCGTCTCTCAGTTCCAGTGTGGGGGGTCACCCTCTCAGGCCCCCTACCCGTCCTCGCCTTGGTAGGCCGTTACCCTACCAACTAGCTGATGGGCCACAGCCCCCTCCTTCAGCGCCTCAACCTTTCCTCGTAGTCCCCTAACCACCACGAGCGTATGGGGTATTAGCCACCGTTTCCAGCGGTTGTCCCCCTCTGAAGGGCAGGTCAGCCATGTGTTACTCACCCGTCCGCCACTCTCCGCCTAACCGAAATCAGGCTTCGCGTTCGACTTGCATGTATTAGGCACGCCGCCAGCGTTCATCCTGAGCCAGGATCAAACTCTCCGTATTTACACGGTTCTTCTCAACATTACCCCACAGGGCAATGCCACTTTCCTCTAGCTCGCACGTCGCTGTGCTTTCTGTCACTCTGCTGTTGTTAAGGTGC
>JAHDKT010000037.1 GCA_018436725.1 Synergistaceae bacterium
CGCATGCGGCATTTCCGGGGCGATTCAGCATCTGGCCGGTATGGAGGAGTCCGATGTGATCGTGGCGATCAACAAGGATCCCGCAGCGCCCATTTTCGACGTCGCGGACTTCGGCGTAGTGGGCGACGCGCTGAAAATTCTTCCCCTTCTAACAGAGAGTATAAAGGCTATCAGGGCGGAGAAAAAAGGAGCATAGCACGCGTTTCCCTCCGAGGGTTCGAAGAGGGGGGCGAAGTAGGGAGCCGGAGGCAAGCGCATCGGCTCCCTACGGAAAACAAGAGCGCGCTAAATGATGCCCTGCATCTTGAGGATGAAGTGAGCGATGACGGCCGAGCCGACAAATGTGCCCATGAAGACGAAGATGCTGACGACGACGATCTTCCAGCCCATTTTCTTGAGGGTCTCCATATCCTTGCCCAGAGCGATTCCGGCGTATGCGAGCACCGGTGTCGCCGTGGCCAGGAGGTTGATCTTGCCGGTTGCCTCGACGATGGCCTTGGAATACGGGAATGCGGGTATGGTGACCAGAATCCCGATGAGCGTGATGTAGGCGATGCTGGGGACCTTCCAGGGGATGACCTTGGTCATCGCGACCCCGGCCAGGATGATCAGGAACAGATAGACGAGCCCGGGAACGGACGCCATGATGTCCACCTTGTACCCCACCATGTTGCCGATGGCGATGATGACGCCCGAGATGATCATGACGACGACGGAATCCATGAACGATACTTTCATAACGGTTCTCCTCCTCTTCTGGTGCTATTCCGCGCTCTTCTTCCGTCCGAGGACGGGTTCGAGCTTCTTGTAGAGCCACTCCGTCAGGGGCAGCGCGACGAAGATCGAGACGTAGAGTCCGCTCCCTGTGGAGATGAGGTTGGAGGCTCCGGCGAAGGCCGCGATCTGATCCTTCATCTCGGGGAAGAGCGCGAGCAGACTCCCCGATGAGGCCGCCATCATGCTGCCGCTGCCGACGCCGGACGCCATGGCGAGGGCGTAGGGGTGCAACGATGTCGCGGAGGCGAGAAAGCCTGCGAAAAGCCCCATGAAGACGGCGCCGAAGAGCGTTCCGATGACGTAGACGCCCAGAACGCCCAGGCCTTCGGGAGAGTCGAGCGTGAAGTCCTCGCTTATAAGCGCGACGTTGGGTTCGCGGGCGATGGAGTGGGTGGCGCCGACGGCTTCACGCTTCAGCCCGAGAAGAAGAGCGACGGGGAGCGCGAAGAAGATGGTGCCGAGGTTGCCCAGCTCCTGGAGGAGCAGCGCGGGGCCGGCGGCGATGATGGTCATGATGTTGGGCCCGATGATGACGGCTATGCGGGCAACGAGGAAGAGGATCGAGAGCGTGATCAGAGGGGATGCGGCGACGCTCTGTTCTCTCGTGAAGAAGTTCAGGCGCTTCATCGAGAGCGCCCCGGTGATGACCAGGGCGTAGAGCATGGGCAGGAAGAGCATGACGCCGGGGCCGACGGTGACTCTTTTCGTACCGATGAATTCGCTGAGCACTGTGACGGCGAGAACGGTAAGGTGGATTTTGGGATCAAGCAGGGCTTTGTTCATGTGGGCTCACTCTCCTCTTAAATAGTGCAGCGCATAGAGCGCCGACTGGGCCAGAATCCCCGCTCCGATGTGGAGGGATGACTCGTCGGCTGTAAACAGCGGGCTGTGCCATGGGTGGACCGCTCCTATCTCCGGATTTCCCACGCCGAGCCAGAAGAAGCAACCGGGGGCTTTTTCCTGCAACAGGGCGAAGTCCTCTCCCCCCATCGAAGGAACGGGGACGACGACTCCTTCCGGCCCTGCGATCGCCTCGACGGCCCGCCGTCCGAGAGCTGTGGCTTGCGGGTCGTTCATGACGGGGGGGAGATCGTAGCGGTAGAAGAGTTCTCCCTTGCAGCCAAGCCCTGCGGCGGTGTTTTCAACGACTCTGCGGAGCATCCCTTCCATCGAGGCGCGGAGGTCCGCGTTGAATGTGCGGACGGTCCCGGTCATCTCGACGCTGTCGGGAATGACGTTGTTCGCCGTCCCCCCGTGGATGGTGCCTAAAGAGACGACGGCCGGCTGCTGCGGATCGACGTTGCGGCTCACCACGGTCTGGAGCGCCGAGATGACGGCCGCCGAACCCGCGATGGGGTCGATGTCGCGGTGCGGAAGCGCGCCGTGCCCGCCTTTCCCTGTGACGGTAATGCGGATGGTATCCACCGAGGCCATCAGGCCCCCCTCTTTCACTCCGACTTTCCCGGCAGGGATTTCGGGGTGGTTATGCAGACCGAAGACCATGTCCGGTTTCGGATTGTCCATGACTCCGTCCGAGAGCATGGCTTTGGCGCCGTCGTTGATTTCCTCGGCGGGCTGGAAGATGAACTTCACGCTCCCGCCGATCGTGTGAAGGCGGGAAGCGAGCAGCATTGCCGCACCGCAGGCGCAGGTCGTATGAATGTCGTGCCCGCATGCGTGCATCACGCCCTCCGTTTCCGAGGCGAACGGGAGTCCCGTCTGTTCGAGAACGGGGAGCGCATCCATGTCGGCCCGGATCGCCACCACAGGTCCTTCTCCTCCCCGGAGCAAGCCGACGACGCCGGTCCGCCCCACGTTCTCACGCACCTCGGCGCCAAGCTCCCTCAGAAGGGCGGCGACGATGCCCGAAGTGCGGAACTCCTTATAGCTCAGTTCGGGATGACGGTGCAGATCCCTGCGCAGCGCCACAAGTTTTTCCGAGAGCGCGAGGCTCTCTTCCCTGATATTTGTACTCACACGCTATCACGCCTCCTTTGTGCGCCGTTCCCTGATTCGAAGCGCCATTCTCCTGCCGTGAGCGAGTTATGTAGCTTCAGTTCCGTATTCCGACGCTTGAATGTACCTGGACATTAAGAGCTTGCCGACCCCGAAAAACAACGAAAAGCAGTATAGCACAGTACAGCGCTATGATGGCGACATGAAGAACAAGAATCTCTTGCGTGTTCATTCTTCGTTTCCGGAAGACTGCTTTTGGGGTATTCGGACGAAAAGCGCGTTGGCCTCCGCCACTTCTTTCCCCTTCTCGTCCTTCATTACGGCGGTTGTCGCAATGCGCCGGCCGGATGTCTTCTCCACCCTGCCTTCGACGATATACCGGTTCCCGGCGAGGACGGGGCGAAGATACCGGACCGACATCTCGCCCGTCACCGCCCAAGCGCCGTGCTCTCGGCGAACAGCCCACGCCATCGCGTCGTCGAAGACCGAGGCTATGATTCCTCCGTGGACGACTCCTTCATAGCCGCACCAGGTGCCGTCCGGGGCGAGTGCGATTTCCGTACGCCGCTCTTCGTCGTTCCAAAAGATAGTCAGGCCCAGAGTTCTGGGGTTGTCCTCCGAATCTCCGCAAACGAAGCACCCTTTGGACCGTGGAAGTTGTTCCATCGTACCCGCTCCTCTCGTGGATGTTTCGATCGATTATAGCCGAAGAGGTCGGGAGGGGTATAATGGCGGAGTGCATATTCAGCGGACGGCTCTCGAACTTTTTCAGGGGCGTTCAAAGTCGTGAGGTGTTTTTTTTGAAAATATTCATTGTCGATGGGAACCCGGATGCTGAAAAGATCGGGTTCGGCGAACGTCTCGCCGCTTTCGGCCGCGCCGCGGCGGAGCGCGGGCACGAGGTGACGGACGTCCGCCTCCGGGAGAAGGCGGTGCATTCCTGTATCGGTTGTTTCGCGTGCTGGCTCCGTACGCCGGGAGCCTGTATCTTCGAAGACGATCACGTCGAAGTTCTCCGGTCGTTTCTGAACGCCGACGCGGCGGTCTTCGCCTCTCCGTTGATCGCGGGGTTCTACTCCGCGCTGCTGAAGACGACGATCGACCGCGTCATTCCTCTCGTACTTCCGTATATCGAGTTTGCGGACGGTGAGTGCCGCCACCCGCTCCGGTACGACCGTTCCATGCCGAAGATGGCCTTTCTTTTCGAGCCCGAGGAGGACACGGACGAAGAGGATATCCGCATCGTCTCCACAGCGTTCGAACGCTTCGCACGCAACGGACACACGCGTTTTCTTTTCGCTCGCCCCTTGAGCGACGATCCCGAGGAGGTTCGCCATGCTCTTGAACATCTTTAACTGCTCGCCGAGAGGCAAGCGGAGCAACACCAGGTCGCTGACCGAGGCTTTCGCGGAGGGATTTCTCGGAGAGAGAGCGGGCGCTTCGGAACCGAACGAGGTCCGGGAGTATTTTATCTCCGATTCCGGCGACTTTCGCCGTGCGGTGGGGGCCTTCGGAGAACCGTCCGCGGCGCTGATAGCCTTTCCGATCTATGTGGACGCCATGCCCGCGATCGCGAAGGCGTTCATCGAAGAGATCTCCGCATACAAGGGGCGCTGTTCGGCGACGAGGATGCTTTTTCTTATTCAAACGGGCTTCCCGGAGGAATCGCACACGCGCCCGATGAAAGCGTATCTCGAAAAGCTCTCGAAACGGCTGGGCGCTCGCTGCGACGGAGTCGTCAGGATGGGCGGAGGCGAAGGCGCCCGGCAGCGCGCACGCGGTCCGAAGGGCGGGGGGAAACTATTCGATCGGTACCGCCGGCTCGGCCGAATCTATGCGGCGACCGGCGCCCTGGACGAAGCGATTTGTGCGAAACTGGCCGGACCGAAACGCCTTCCCTCGTTCCTTGCCTGGCTCATCCTGCCCTTGACGAACTTTTTTTTCTGGGACAGGGATCTGAAGCGCAACGGAGCGTACGAAAAACGTTTCGACCGGCCGTTGGAGTGAAACCACTCTTCTTTTTTTGTAAACTACGCCGAACCGCAGGGATGTTTTCGGGAGGAGAATAGGAAATGATTACAGTCAGGAGACTGCTCGACCTGCCGGTATTTCAGGGAAGCTCGATTTTCGCCGGCGAGAAGGGGATCGATCACCCCGTTCGATGCGTCGACATCGCGGAAGTTCCGGATCCCTCGTTGTGGCTTGAACCGGGTGTCTTCATCCTGACGACGGCGTATGCTTTTCATAAAGAAAAGAAGTCGTTGATGTTCTTTCTGGAAAGCCTCGTGAAGAGCAGGGCGGCGGGACTGGGCATAAAACTTGGGCGTTTCCTCGACGAGCTTCCGCGCGAGTTCGGCGCGTATGCGAACAAGTTCGGCCTGCCCGTGATTCTCTTGCCGTTGGAACTTCGCTACACGCACGCGATTCGCTCCGTTACCGAAGAAATTTTGAAAGACGAGCGGAAGGAATGCGCCATTCCCGATCTGAACGACGGCTTTGCCCGACTGCTTTTTGCCGACTCGAATGAAGAAGCGCTCGATCTTTTCGAATCGGCCGGCTTCTTTCGCTCGGACAAGGCGGTCGTTCTGATGATCGGCGGCGCACCCCCGGAAACGTCCGTTCTCGCGAGCATAGTCGCCGGAGTGGTGGAAAATCATGGAACGCTCCTTGCCATTGTAAGAACGTCATGTGAAACGTTCATTCTCTCCCGCCCTCTCGATCTTGAAGAGCACGACTTTTCCGGAGCGGGCCATTTCTTCCCGAAGGGAACCTTCGTGACCATAGGAGGGACGTATAGACTCGAAGATATTCGCTCCTCCTACAAAGAGGCGAAACTCTGCGGACGTCTTCTGAAGCTCTTTTCTCTGCCTGAAGGTGTGTATTCGAAATCGGAGATGGAACTTTTTTTCCCCTTTCTCCTCGGAGACGGCGGAAGAGCGGCAATGGAGTATTCGATGCGTCTGTTGGAACCCATTATCGAATACGACGCTATGAACAGCGCCTCCCTGCTGGAGACGCTCTGGACTTTCGTGCTGTGCGATTGCGACCATACCCTGACTGCTCAACGGTTGCACCTGCATCGAAACTCTCTTCGGTACAGATTGGCGAAGATACGAAAACTGCTTCCGGAAGACAGTCTGAGAGGCGTTGCTTTTCACAGGCTTTTTCTTGCTCTTATGGTCTATTTTGCACATTGTGCACCCTGCACAAACTGAATTCTTCGTTTTTGTGCGCTCTGATGAGCGAAAAGTCCCGTATCTCCGAACTCTTCATATCGTATCCTTATCTTTAATTTCTATCTTGAAGGGGGATGCGTTATGGAAGCACATAAGGAACATGTCAAGGCGCTCGAGATACGAACTCTTTTTCTCAGTATCCTGGTATCCGCCGCGTCGGCGGTGATCTGCATGCAGATCATCTCTCGAATAGGCATTACGCCGAATACGTCGATCATCGGGGCTCTCTTGGCGATGATTCTGGCCCGCCTGCCGATCGGGGGGATGCAGGCGTTCCGTTCGCTGGACAGGCAGAACCTGGTCCAGACGATGACCTCCGGCGCGGGGTTCGCCGCCGCGAACTGCACGCTTCTCTCCGTGTCCATTTTTTACGCGTACGGCGATATGGCGCTGCTCATCCCGATGCTGCTGGGCGCAGGTATAGCGACTCTGATAGGCATGCACCTCGTCTACCGGACGTTCGATTCCGAACTCTTCCCCGCGACGGGTTCATGGCCTCCGGGCGTCGCTACGGCGCAGGCGCTGATCGCAGGCGACGAAGGGGGCAAGAAGGGGCGCAACCTGCTCGTCGCTATTATTCTGGGCGCCGTGGGAAGCAGCCAGCTCTTCACGTTCCCCGCGCTCGGCATCAGAGGCCTCCCGATGGCGGGGGTCGGCATCGCGTTCATCGCGAATGTGACGGCGATGGTCGCCCTTGCGCTCGGGCTCATCATCCGGGGTTACTTCCCGATCATCTCGGCGTGGATCGCCCCGGTCGCCGAGAGCTTCGGGTTCGTCGGCATACCCGCCGATCTCGGAAAAACGTACATCCCGCACGGATTCATGATCGGCGCGGGCGCCATCACTCTGGTCCAGGCGCTGATGATCATCTTCAAGGACAAGCGGACGAAGGACGGCGGTGCGGAGACCGGGGAGAAGTATACCGTTTCCTCGTCATCCCTGAAGATGACGCTTTCCTATCATGTGCTTCTGTTCGCTGCGGGCGCCGTCGCCCTTGCCGTCCTCAGCGGGATATGGAGCGAAATGTCGACCGACAAACTGGTGCTCTGGATCGTGTGGTGCACCTTCTCCGCCACGGTCGCGCCGGTGCTCGTCGGTCTGTCGGCGATGCACTCCGGCTGGTTCCCCGGGTTCGCCGTCTCAATCATTTTCCTGAGCCTCGGCATTTTCATGCAGTTCCCTCCGCACGCCCTCGTTCTTCTTACCGGATACGTGGCCAGCACCGGTCCGTGCTTCGCCGACATGGGGTACGACCTGAAGACGGGCTGGATCATCCGCGGCCGCGGCGCCAACCTTGAGTACGAAATGGACGGGCGGCGTCAGCAGATGATCTCCGAGGTCATCGGCGGTATCATCGCCGTCCTCGTGACATGGGGGCTGATGCGGATGCACTTCAAGCTGGACATGATTCCTCCGGTCAGCCGGGTCTTCGCCGCCACGGTGAAAGCCGGACTGCACCCCGAAATCATGAGGCAGCTGGTCGTCGCGAGCATCTTCGGCGCCGCTCTGCAGTTCGTCGGGGGCGCCAAGCGGGCCATCGGCATTCTCTTCGCCACGGGGCTTCTGATCAACAACCCGATCTACGGCATAGGCCTGCTCGTCGCGCTGCTGATCCGCTGGCCGTTGGAGAAGAAGTACAAGCCGGAGCTGGAGATCTACGGCGGCGGCTTCGTCGCCGGCGATGGTATCTACGGCTTCGTGAACGCGCTCATCCGGACGTTCGGCTAATGAATGCGAGGAAACGGGTCGGGCTCGTCCGCGTCCTGACGACGACGGACCAGAGGCTGCTCCGGCTGCATGGAGAGATCATCATGGGGCACTTCCCCGGACTGGAGATCCTTTCCGCGTGCATACCGGATCAGCCCGAGGGTATTCATGACGACGCGACCGAATCAATCGCCGTCCCCAAGGTGCTCGCGCTTGCGCGCACCATGGAGTCGGACGGTGCGGAGGCTGTAATCGTGAGCTGCTTCGGCGACCCGGCGGTCGCCGAGGCGGCCGCCTCTCTGCGCATACCCGTGATCGGCGCCGGGCGTGCTTCTGCCGCCCTCGCCCGTTCTCTGGAAGTTCCGGTGGGGGTGCTCGGACTTCTGCCGGAAGCTCCCGAACCCGTGGGGCGCATCCTGGGGGACAGGCTGATCGCCTCTCTCGTCCCCGACGGCGTCGTCTCGACGCTCGACCTGATGGCTCCGGAGGGAAAGGCGTCCGTGCTCGCGGCGGGCGCGAAGCTGAAGGAGGCTGGCGCGAAGGCGCTTCTTCTTGGCTGCACCGGGATGTCCACTATAGGCGCCGCACCGCTTCTGAGGGGTGCGCTGAAGATTCCCGTGATCGATCCCGTGCGCTCGGCCGCCGCGGTCGCGTGGGCTCTTCTGGAATGAACGAGGGGAGTGGTCCGCAATGTCCGAAATGATCATCACGGAAGCGATTGCCGAAGCCGCCGTTCTTGGAGGAGCGGTGCTCGGCGGCGGAGGCGGCGGGAGCATGGCCAAGGGGAGGATCAACATCCGCGAGGCGCTCTCTCTGGGAACTCTACGGCTTGTCGATATCGACGACATCCCGCCCGATACGGTGCTGATCACGGGATCGGCCGTGGGTGCTCCGGCGGCTGCGGAGGCGCAGGTCGCCCCAAGGGACTATTTGCGGGTGATCGATATCCTGATGGCGAACGGCTGTCCGAAACCGGGCGGCTTCATCCCCAACGAGTGCGGCGGCAGCTCCATCACCAACGGCTGGATACCCGCGGCTCTTATGGGGCTTCCCGTGGTGGACGCGCTCTGCAACGGCAGGGCGCACCCCACCGGAACGATGGGGTCGATGGGGCTGCATAAGGAGCCTGCGTATGTCTCCCGTCAGTCCGCCGCCGGCGGCAACCCGGAGAAGGGGTTGTACGTGGAAATCCACGCGGCGGGAAAGCTTGAAGCGACGGCGGCCCTTGTCCGCGCGGCGGCGGACAAGGCGGGAGGACTGGTCGCGGTGGCGCGGAACCCCGTCGAAGCCGCTTTCGCAAAGAAGAACGGCGCGTGTGGGGCCCTCAAACAGGCGATTCGCCTGGGCGAGCGCATGAAGGCGGCGGCGTCCGGCGGAGGAGAAAAGGTCGTCTCGGAGGTCCTCGGGTTCCTCGGAGGGAGCCTCGTGACGCGGGGCGCGGTCGAGTCGCTTGAACTTGTCACGAAAGGCGGTTTCGACTCGGGAAAGATCGTCGTCGGCGACTGCGAGACGACTTTCTGGAACGAGTTCATGACGCTCGAGCGGGGGGGCGCGCGTCTGGGGACCTTCCCGGATCTGATCATGACGCTCGACGCGGCGGACGGGCTCCCGGTTACGACCGCCGAACTTCGCAAGGGTCAGGATGTGTTCCTGATTCTCGTTCCCGCAGAAAAGCTCATCCTGGGCGAGGGGATGCGGTGCCCGGACCTGATGAAAAGCATCGAGCCGGTGGTCGGCAAGGAGATTCTCCCCTACATACAAAGCGTTCTTCGATAACGCGCAAAGAAAAAGGAGACGTTCTCATGTCCATGAAATATGCAATAGAAGCGTACGAGCTGCTGGACAGCCCCTCCGTTTCGGGGGAGGCGGTGAAGGCCGCTCTCGTGGAGGCGGGGGTCGATCCCCGCAATATCGCTGTGAAGACCGTGCAGGGGCCGAAGGGGCATACGGATTTCGTGAAAGTCTGGATACCCGGCGCCGACGGCAAACGCTCGGGCGGTACCGCGCCGACTCTCGGAATCGTCGGCCGTCTTGGCGGCATCGGCGCCCGCCCCGAACGGATCGGTCTGGTTTCGGACGGGGACGGCGCCGTGTCCGCGGTCGCGGCGGCCATGAAGCTGGGGTGCATGGCGCGCCTCGGCGATGTTCTCAAGGGGGACGTCTTCGTTTCGACGCACATCTGTCCGAACGCCCCCACCCGTCCGCACGACCCCGTTCCCTTCATGGATTCGCCGATCAACATGACCATCGCGAACGGCGAGGAGATGAGCGACGAACTGGACGCCGTGCTTTCGATCGATACCACGAGAGGTAACCGGGTAATCAACCACAAGGGGTTCGCGATCTCGGCAACGGTGAAGGAGGGGTACATCCTCAGAGTGAGCGAAGATCTGCTCTCATTGATGAGCTTCGTCACCGGCAAGGCTCCGGTGGTCTTCCCGATCACCACGCAGGATATCACCCCCTACGGCAACGATGTCTACCATCTGAACAGCATCCTGCAGCCGTGCACCGCGACGAAAGCTCCTGTCGTGGGCGTGGCGCTGACCGCGGAGTCCGCGGTTCCGGGGTGCGCCACCGGCGCGTCGCAGGTAGCGGATATCGAACTCGCGGTGCGCTTCGTCATCGAAGTCGCCAAGGACTTCGGCGAAGGGAAAGCCTCGTTTTTCAACGAGAAGGAGTTCGCCCGCCTGGTCGAGCTGTACGGCCCCATGAATCATCTGCAGACGATGGGCGGGGGCAGGTGAGCGGAAGAGCATGAAATGCCAGTTCACACTGACCGTGACGGAGGGGAAGCGACTGATCGCCAAGGGGATCGCTTCCCTTCCCGAGGTGCGCCGGGCTCTTGAAGAGGGGATGATCCTGCTGAAAGGCGGAACGACGGTTTCGGCTCTCTCGGAGGAGCTGTGCGGCCGTCCTCTGCGGATTTCCGGCCGGATCACGCCGCGCGGCGCCGTCTCTTCGGGAAGCGCATCCGTCGAGGAGGCGCACTCGCTGCTTCTCCGGAAAGGTGTTCCCGAGAAGGCGGACGGCCGTCTCGCGGAGATAGGGCGCGAGATGGGACCGGAGGATGTCGCAGTCTGCGGGGCGAACCTCGTCGACCGCGAAGGCTGCGCGGCGATGATGGCGGGGCGCGATCTGTGCGGCGAGCCCGGGAGCGTGATTCCCGCGCTCGAGGCGGAGGGCGTCCTCTGCATAGTGGCGGCGGGGCTCGAAAAATTCTCCCCTTTCTCCGTCAGGGAGTCCTGCCACTTCGCGGGACGCAAGGCCTCGTCGTGGGCGATGGGGATGGCGGTCGGGCTCGTTCCCGTCCCGGGGCGGGTTTTCTCCGAGATGGAGGCCCTCGCGTCGCTGGGGGCAGCGCGATGCATGCTCGTCGGGCGGGGCGGACTCTCCGGCGCGGAGGGAGCCTCGACCTTCGTGGTCGAGGGAGAAAAAGAGCGATTGAAGGAGATCCTGACGCTGATCCGATCGCTGAAGGGGGCGGAAGAGAGCGGGGCGCCCGCCTCCCTGACGGAGTGCCATCACTGCGGCCCCAACCGAGCGACGCATCTGGCGTGTGTGTACGGACACGGCGCCCGTCTATGAAGGAGGAGGTTTCATGAAAAAACGGATAGGAACGGTGACGATAGGGCAGTCGCCCCGGGTGGACGTCATACCGGAGATAACCGCCATTCTGGGGAGCGACGTCGAGATAGCGGAAGCGGGAGCGCTCGACGGCCTCACACACGAAGAGATTGCAGGGATGGCCCCAGGGAAGGAAGATTACGTCCTCGTCACGCGTCTTGCGGACGGTACGTCCGTCCAGGTCGCGGAACGATGCATCACCCCGCGCATTCACAGGAAGATCGACGAGCACTTCGAAAGCGGTATACAGCTTGTTCTGCTGCTGTGCACCGGCGAGTTCCCCGATTTTGAAACCGGGGGCCTGCTGATACGCCCGCAGAAAGTGCTGTTCAACGCGGTCGCCGCGGTGGCGGAAGGACGAAGGCTCGGAATACTGACGCCGTCTCCGGAGCAGGTCGTGCAGGCGGAACGCCGCTGGAAGCAGGTGGGAAAAGAAGTCCGCGCCGTCCCCTCATCCCCCTATATCGACGCTCTGGAGCAGGCGAGCGCGGCAGCTCGGGAGCTGAAGGAGTGGGGGGCGGATATCACGGTAATGGACTGCATCGGTTATACGGGGGAGATGCGGAGGCTGGTCGCCGAGATCACGGGCAAGCCCGTCGTGCTGGCCAGAGGCATCGCGGCCCGTACCGTGGCCGAGCTTCTCGGATAGCGCCGGAGCGGAAGACTATGGATTTCATTGCCGTAGCAAAGCGTCTTTTAACGGAGAACATGGGGCTGCTGGCATCCGAATCGCTGCTCGTGGTCTACGACGAGACGACGATACGCATCGGAGAGAGCGTGTTCGAGGCAGGGGTCGCCCTCGGAGCGCGGGCTGTGGCGCTGCGCATTGCGCCGCTTGCGAAAAACGGAGAGGAACCGTTCCCGGTCGTGGCGCGGGCGATGGCCGACTCGGACGTCGTCGTCGCGGCGACTGCGAAATCGCTGACGCATACGCACGCGAGAAAGAATGCTTGCGCTCAGGGGGCCCGGGTGGCCACCATGCCCGGCATCACGGAGGATATGTTCTTCAACGGTCCGATAACCGCCGACTATGCAAAGGTTTCGGAGCTGACGAAGCGGGTCGGCCGGATCATGACCGAGGCCCGGACGGCGGAGCTTCGTTCCGGGGACGCCGTGTTGAAAATGTCCGTCGAGGGGCGGAACGGGGTCGTAAGCGACGGCGTCTACCGGAACAAGGGAGAGGGAGGCAATCTCCCGACGGGAGAGGCCTATCTCGCGCCCGTCGAAGGGACTGCCGAGGGAGATGTGATCATCGACGGCTCCTTCGCCGGTCTCGGCGTTCTGAGAAGCCCTCTGCGACTCGGCTTCAGCAAGGGAATGCTGGTGAGGGCGACCGGCGAGGACGCGGAACGCCTGGTAGCGATGCTGGGAGAGAACCCTCTTGCGCGCAATCTCGCCGAGCTTGGCGTGGGCACGAACGAGAAGGCAAGGGTCACCGGAGTGATTCTCGAGGACGAGAAAATCTATGGTTCCGTCCACATCGCGCTGGGAAGCAACGAAACGTTCGGCGGCTCGGTATCCGCAGGCATCCATGTGGACGGAATCATAACCCGGCCGGAGCTTCTCCTGGACGGAAAAGTCGTAGTAAGTGACGGAAAGGTTTTTGCGTAAATGCTGTGGCAGCGCCGAGGCGTCTGCCACAGCCCCTTCTCTTTGCCTACTTGGAGGTCTGCTGTCTGAAGTCCTCGCGCACCGGGCAGAAGATGTCCACGACGACGCAGTCCTCGTGCGCGTACCCTCCATGCGTTTCGCCGCCTGCGAAGACGATCCCCTGGCCGGGTGTGAGAATCGCGGCATGATTCCCCGAACACAGTTCCATCTTTCCGGAGAGCAGCAGTGTGATCTGCTCGTGCGGATGGGTATGCTCGGTGAGTTCCGTGCCGCCCTCGATCTCCCAGTGCGCGAGCGTCATCTGCTCCGAATGGACGAACTTGCCGGTGAATCCGGCTCTTCCGGTGAACGGATCGATACCTGCCATGTCGAATGTTCTCATATCGTGCACGCTCCTTTGCGAATATCTCTTCCTTCGGCTGTCCGATTTTTCCGGGAGGCCTCTTGACACTTTCCGGCGCCGAAGGTATAAGAGGAAAATATTTTCCAATGATATGATAAAACGACGATGAAGGGAAGAGTACCCTCTTTCGAAGGACAGAGAGGAAGGGCCGAGGCTGGAAGCCCTTCTCCGGAGGAGCGAGGAGAAGACCACCCCCGAGTCGGCGCCGAAGTCCGCCCGGAAACGCCGGGCTGAGGGAAGGCGCCGGGGTCCGCCCCTTACAGCGGAGTCGAGTTGCCGGAGTTCCCGGCGGATGCGTTCGCAAGGACGCGCGCATTCGTCCGAAACGTCCGGAAATGGAGTGGAACCGCGATGAGCCTGCATCGTCTCCTGGAGTACGGAGGGTGCGGGCTTTTTTTATTCAGGAGGGAGATCCATGAAAAAAGGCATTCTGTATTCCTACGGGAAGTATCTTCCGCTCACCGGAAAGACGCCGATGCTGTCGCTGTGCGAAGGCGACACGCCCCTCGCGCCTCTGCGGAATCTGAGCCGGGAACTCGGCGTCGAACTCTTCGCCAAGTACGACGGCCTCAACCCCACGGGGTCGTTCAAGGACAGGGGCATGGTGCTTGCCGTCGCGAAGGCGGTCGAAGAGGGAGCGAAAGCGGTCATCTGCGCATCCACGGGGAACACGTCGGCCTCGGCGGCCGCCTACGCGGCCGTCGCGGGCATTCCCTGCTTCGTGCTGCTCCCCGCGGGAAAGGTCGCGCTGGGGAAGCTGGCCCAGGCGATGATCTACGGCGCGAAAGTGCTCGCCGTCCGGGGGAACTTCGACAGGGCGCTCGAACTGGCTCGGGAGGGAGCGGAGCAGGAGGGGTTCGCCATCGTGAACTCCGTCAACCCGTACCGTCTGTGGGGGCAGAGGAGCGCGGCCTGGGAGATCTGCGACGAGCTGGGAACACCCCCCGACTGGCTGACGCTTCCTGTAGGGAACGCGGGAAACATCAGCGCTTACTGCGCGGGTTTCGAGTTCTACAAGGAGAACGGCGCTATTCGGAAGCTCCCGCGGCTCGTGGGGGTCCAGGCGGAGGGCGCGGCGCCCATGGTGCGCGGCGCGCCGGTCGATTCCCCGGAAACCGTGGCTACGGCCATCCGCATCGGCCGTCCGGTGAGCGCGGACAAGGCGAAGCGTGCCGTCGAAATTACCGGCGGACGGTTTCTCGCCGTTTCCGACGACGAGATCCTGGATGCGCAAAAACAGCTTGCCTCTTCCGACGGCCTCTTTGCGGAGCCCGCGTCGTGCGCGCCCCTTGCCGGCCTTTTGAAGCTGAAAAGAGAGGGCGAGCTTCCCTCCGGACTCCGGATCGCGATGGTCCTCACGGGGAACGGTTTGAAAGACCCCGACGCCGCAACATCCCGCGTTCCGTCCGCAATAGAGATCGACGGGACTCGCGAGGCGCTCATGGAGGTGCTGAACTCGTGAGCCTGCTGCGGGTGAAGGTCCCGGCTTCAAGCGCCAATCTCGGCTCCGGGTTCGACACCGTGGGGGTCGCCCTGTCGTTGTACAACTTCTTCGACGTTCTTGAAATACTCCCTACCGGACAGTACGAGATCGACGTCGTCGGCGAGGGGAGCGGCGACGCCTCCCTCGTGGAGAAAAACGGCGTTGTCCAGAGCTACGAAAAGGCCTGCAGGGAGTGGGGGCTCGAACCGGCCGGGCTGCGTCTTCGGACGATGAACGCCATCCCGCTGAAACGGGGACTCGGGAGTTCGTCGTCGGCGATCGTAGGCGGCGTCGCCATCGCGAACGAACTTCGGGAGCGGCCGCTGCCGAAGGAGGAGTTGCTGCCGCTGATGGTGGCTATGGAAGGACATCCGGACAACGTGGTTCCTTGCTGTCTCGGGGGGATGGTGGTGAGCTGCTGGGACGGAAGCGACCTGAAGTACGTCCGTATGCCGCCGCTCCCGTCCGATATTCTGGCCGTAGTTGCGGTGCCGGCGGTGGAACTGAGTACCGAGGAGGCCCGCCGGGCGCTTCCGAAACACGTTTCGATGAGCGACGCCGTGTATAATGTGAGCCGCTCCGCGCTGCTCGCGGCCTCCTGGGCGACGGGCAACTGGGACAATCTGGGCTGGGCGATGGACGACCGTCTCCATCAGCCGTTCCGCGCGCGCCTCTTCCCGGGCGGCGAGGCGATACTCGACGAGGTCCGGCGTATACCCCAGTGTACAGGAGTGGCGATCAGCGGTTCGGGGCCGAGCGTACTCGCATTCGCACGGCAGGAGGCGCATAGGGTTGCCGAACTGATGTGTTCCATCTTCTCGCGCTTCGGAGTCAGATCCCGCTTCTTCGTCCTCGCGGAGGACGGCGCCGGAGTACGCGTAAGCAGGAATGTCGGCTGTTCGGAGATTTTTCGTCCTTTGCGGAAGGGGAGTGTGTTTTCGATGACGTTTGGAGTGGACAGTTTCGGCCGCTGCGTGGTCGGCGAGGTGATCTCCGACCGTGATGTCGCGAAGATCGCGGTGCTCGGCGTGCCCGATGTACCCGGCGTGGCGGCGCGTCTCTTCTCCGATCTCGCCTCCGCCGGAGTCGGGGCGGAGATGATCGTGCAGAGCGTGATGCGGGGGCAGATGAACGATATCGCCTTCATCGTGAAGCAGAGCCTCCTGGGCGAGGCCATCTCCATCTGCAGATCGTTCGCTTCCGATCTGGGAGCGCAGGGAGTGACCTTCGACACGGAGGTGGCGAAGGTGGCGCTCAAAGGAGAGCATCTCGCAGGGTGTCCGGAGATCCCCTCGCAGATGTTCTCGGTGCTTGCGGGGTGCAGGATCAACATCGACATGATCGCCGCCGCGTCCACCGTCATTGCGTGCATCGTCGCCGCCGGCGATCTGGAAGGAGCGGTCGGCGCGCTCTCTCAGGCCTTTCTGCACTGATTGCCCTGTTCCGGAGAAACGACGTGCTGTACAATAAAAGGGCTGTACTGGAAAATTAGTTCGTGGGAGGGAACCTCATGAGACTGTTCCGATGGATCTGCGCGTTTCTCGCGCTGACGCTCTGTTCCGGCGCCGGCTTCGCCCGGGAGGTGAAGTTGACGGCGGACTCCATGCAGTACGACTCCGCAAGCGGCTACTTCACAGCCTCCGAGAACGTGAAGATCGTCCGGGAGGGGATCGTCGCGACCGCCAGAAAAGCCGAAGGCAATATGAACGGCGGCGAACTCAACCTTATCGGGGATGTTCATATCCTCGGGGTATGGGAAGATGAAAAGGTGGATATCAAAGGGCAGATTCTCACAGGCTATCTGCAGGAACCGCGAGGCGTTTCGTTCAAGGGCACGGTGCAGGGCGTCTGGGGGAGCAGGCAGATCGATGCCGATGACCTCCGAGCGCGCGGGGATGCTTTTTCCGTCGCGAAACTTCGCCGCTATGCGGATACAGCCGAAGGGTACTCCTTTTCGTGCAACTCGATCGAAGGGAAGCTCGAAGACGGGGCGATCGTCGAGTTCACGGCCGTCGGCGCCTTCCGTTTCGTCTCGTCCCCGAAAAGGGGGACGCCCACGGAAATTCGCGGGGACAAAGCGGTCTATTCGAAAGCCAGGGGCTCGCTCGTGGTGAACGGGAACGTAACCGCCGTCCAGAACGGACGATCGCTCCGCTCCGATGCGTTGGTGTATTTCCCTGCGCAAAACCGTATAGAGGCGACGGGCAAGCCGCAGCTGATCTTCAAGCTGGACGAAGGTTCGACGAAGAAATGAGCAGGAGCCTTTCGGCCCGAGGTCTGTGCAAAGCGTATAAGGGGCGGACCGTCGTCTCCTCCGTCGATCTGGACGTCGGCATGGGCGAGGTCGTGGGGCTGCTCGGCCCCAACGGAGCGGGGAAGACGACCTCGTTCTATATGATCGTGGGGCTTATCAACCCGGATGCAGGCGAAGTGACGGTGGACTCCCGCGCGTTGACGAAGCTGCCGGTGTACCGCCGCGCCCGGCTCGGCGTGGGGTATCTTCCTCAGGAGGCGTCCGTGTTCCGCAGCCTTACCGTTCGCGAGAATATCGAACTCGTCCTCCAGGAGAATCCGCCCCCGGGGGAGAAGCCGTCGACGGTCGCCGACCGCCTTATCGAGGACTTCGGCCTTCAGAAGATAGCGCATATCCGCGGGTACTCCCTCAGCGGGGGCGAGAGGCGAAGGGTCGAGATTGCGCGCAGTCTCGCCATTCTCCCGAACTTTCTCCTGTTGGACGAGCCTTTCAGCGGCATCGATCCTATCGCCGTCTACGATATTCAGCAGATCATCCTCGGACTCCGCGCGAAGGGGTACGGCATCCTCCTGACCGACCACAACGTCCGCGACACTCTCGCTATCACCGACAGGGCGTACCTCATCCATCAAGGGAAGATCGTCGTCGAGGGCTCGCCTGACGACGTTGCGGAGAGCGAGATCGCGAGGAAATTCTATCTGGGAGAGCAGTTTTCCTGGTAGGGTTCCACCTCGTTCCATCGTTTCTCCATGAGAAGAGGAGCGAGTGTTTCGACAGCCCGGAAGACTTCCGGAGAGAGAGCGTCGCCGAAGCCCCGGTTGGCCGGCTGAATGCCCAGGACAATCACTTCGAGCGTCGGAAGCAACGGGCCGAGGAGTAGCGGCAACGGGACGCCGTGGGTTCCGAAGGCAATGTTGCCGAAGTCTTCCAGCCGCATCCTCCGGATGGAACCTCCTGGAAGCCCCATCTCCGCCGCGTCGACGATGAGAAGAATCGCGGGGCTTTCTTCCGGACCGCCCCGCGCATTCCGCGTCAGCGAAGCGATGTAGTTCTCCGGCGTTGTTTCGCAGTTTACGACGCTCATTTGTCCTATCGCTCTCCCCTGAAGCAAACCGAAGAGGGCCGACCCGGCGCCGTCGTCTTGGAGAAGCGGATTCCCGATGCACCATACTACGATATTTCGCATACGTTTGATTACTCCTTTCGTGGAGAGCATTGATCTGAACCAAGGAGGCCTGTTTCGTGGCCAAGACAACGCATACTATGGTACGCCACGCATTGGCGATGATGGCGGGGACATTTGCAAGCAGGGTGTTGGGCCTCGTGCGCGAAGTGGTCACCGCTGCGTGGTTCGGCGCGTCGGGGGTGCTCGATGCCTTCAACGTATCCTTTACCCTCGCCAACCTCGCACGTCAGCTCCTTGCCGAGGGGGCGCTCTCGGCCTCCTTCGTCCCCGTCTTCTCAAGGGTGCTTTCCGCCAAGGGGAAGGAGAGCGCGGAACGGCTCGCCCGGCAGGCGTTCTCGGTGCTTCTCGCCGCCACGGTCCTCGCCGTGCTCGCCGGCGTGGCCTTTTCGCCTTTGCTGGTGAAGATTATGGCCCCGGGGTTCGATCCTGTCAAAGCCGAACTTGCGACGGCGCTGACCCGATGGATGTTCCCCTTTCTATTTTTCGTATCGCTCGCCGCACTTGCGATGGGCGTGCTCAACAGCATGGGCTCCTTCCTCGTTCCCGCGCTCGCTCCGGCGCTGAGCAACCTCGTCTATATCGTACTCGCCGTCCTGCTCGCATCGCACTACGGCGTGTGGGGGCTCGTGATCGCGGTGCTCGCCGGAGGATGTTGCCAGTTCGCACTCCAGTGGGGGTGGACGGCCGGAATGGGCGTCGCGCTGCTCCCCGCGCGTCCGGATATGAAGGACTCCGACCTCAGGCGGATGCTCGCCCTCTTTCTTCCGTACGCGGCGGGACTCTCGCTGAATCAGGTCAACCCCGTCATCAGCAGAATGCTCGCCTCCTTTCTGCAGGAGGGCGCCATCTCGGTGCTCAACTACGCCAACCGCGTGATCCAACTTCCTCTGGGAATTTTCGTTATTGCGATCTCGCAGGCGGTGCTTCCTCAGCTCTCCAGATGCCCTGCGGAGGATCTCGCCGAGTTCCGGGACATCATGCGCGACTCGCTCCGCTTCACCCTCTTCGTCGTCTTCCCGGCGACGCTCGGCCTGGTGCTCGTCGCCGACGAGATCGTCCATCTTCTCTTCGTCAGAGGGGCGTTCGACCAATGGGCGTGGAAAGGGACCTCCGTTTCGCTTGCCATGTACTCGCTCGGGCTTCCGGGTATGGCGTTCTCCACGGTAGTCATGCGGGGGCTCTACGCGCGGAGTCTTCCGCGCGAAGCGTTCGCGGTCACCCTTTCCAGCGTGGCGGCGACGCTGCTCTTCTCGCTGGCGCTGATGGGGCCTCTCTCGTTCGGAGGTCTCGCGCTCGCGACGTCTCTTGCCTTCAGCCTCTCCGGATGGGTGGGCGTTCGCATCCTCTCGCGCCGGCTCGGGATGCGGTTCGACATTTTCTCTCTTCTCTGGACGGGGAAGATGTGTCTTTCGTTGCTTTTTACGGCGCTGCTCGTCGTCCTCTGGCGGCGGCTTTTTCCGTATTCGCCGGCGTTTACGGGGCTCCTTCGGGTGGCATGGGTCGGCGGCGTTTTTTGCGTCGCGGCGTCGGGGTACGCCGCAGTCACCTGGCTGCTCCGCTTCCAGGAGTGGCGCTGGCTCTTCGATGCCGTCCGGAGAAAAGAGCGGCGCGAAAACCAGGAACAGAATGCAAGGGAGGGATAGATTATGCTGCTTCGAAAACTCATGCTCGCTCTGCTGTTCGTCGTGTTGATTTCCCCCGCCTCGTCCTTCGCGGGAGAGGTAGATTCGCTCCTCGAAAAAAGAAGCGCGGTCCTCTGGTTCGAGGGCGAGGCGTTCGGCGAACTTATCATCGGCGCAAGGGCGCAGTTCGTGTTCGTCTATGTCGACGGGGCGCTTTCCCAGGCCGTAGTTAAGAATCCGGACGTTTCCGACTGGCTGCGCGACAACATCAACTTTTTCGGAGGCCGTGAAGTTCGGAAGAAGGCGCTCTTCATCATCCGTTTCCGTACAGTGAAAAATCTCGATCTTCAGCTCTCCATGATCAGGATAGGCTCGCACGCGCTCACGCCCGAGGATGTTCTCACGAACAGACACTACGTCCCGACCGGCGAGCTGCCGCCTGACTTCTCGGCCAGTATCGCGGTCGCGGTGCCGCTCGCCGCGGTGAAAGGCAACACCCGCACCGTCTCCGTCGGCGACTACACTGCGGAGCTGGAGTTCCCGATACGATGAACCGCGCGGAAGAGACCGTTCTTACCCTCGGAATGGAGAGCAGCTGCGACGATACGGCCGTCGCGGTCCTTCGCGGCGGGCGTATCGTCGAGGCGGAGCTGCTCTCCAGTCAGCTTGACGACCATATCCCGTTCGGCGGCGTCATCCCGGAGTTCGCCGCGCGGCGGCACCTTGAAGCCTTTCTCCCGCTCACGGAGGAGGCTCTGCGCAGAGCGGGCGTATCGGATCCGCGGCGTCAGATCGGTCTCGTCGCGGTCACCGCAGGTCCCGGACTCATGGGGTCGCTGCTCGTCGGCGTCATGGCCGCGAAGGCGCTTTCGCTCGCATGGAACGTTCCGCTGCTCGGCGTGAACCATCTCGAAGGGCATATTTTCGCCAACGTCGTTTCCTCCCCCGAACTTGTCCCGCCTTTTCTCTGCATGATCGTCTCGGGGGGGCACACCGAAATCGTGCTCGTCAAGAAGTTCGGAACGTATGTTTTTCTCGGCGGGACCCGCGACGATGCCGCAGGAGAAGCGTACGACAAAGTGGCGAAGGCGCTTGGTCTTCCGTACCCGGGCGGCCCCGTGGTGGACAGGCTGGCCGCGTCGGGCAATCCCGACGCGTTCGATTTTCCCGCGCCGCTCAAAGGAAGCCCGGAGATCGTCTTCAGTTTCAGCGGGCTCAAGACCTCGGTAATCACCCGGATAAAGAAGATTCGGAGCGAAGGGGCGGCGATTCCGATCGAGGACGTCTGCGCATCCTTCCAAAAAGCCGTAACCGACGCGCTGATGACGAAACTGCGGCTTGCCTCTCGGCAAACGGGAGTCCGCTCGGTCTCGATCTCGGGGGGAGTGGCTGCGAACACCGCGCTCCGGGAGTCGCTTCTGAATGAAAAGGAGTGGAACGTTTTTCTTCCGCCGAGGAACCGCTGTACGGACAACGCCGTCATGATCGCGGCGGCGGGCTTTGCCGCCTTCCGGAGAGGGGAGCGCTCCGGTCTTGATCTCGTGCCGGATCCTTCCTGGGAGCTTTGGAAAAAGTGATTCATCCAAAATGTGTCAGTATGCGTTGAAAAAACGCTGTTTCAGCCTTTTTAAAGGCAATAATCGAGAATAATCGCCGCTCTTCGCTCTTGAGAATCCGCCGCTCCATCCGTAATATCTATCCCGGACGATTTAGCACTCGATTGAAGTGAGTGCTAGCATTTTGTAAAACACACATTTGGGAGGGATTTGTACCATGAACCTGAAACCGCTTGGAGACAGACTTGTAGTTAAGGTACTGCACAACGAGGAGAAGACCAAGGGCGGCATCGTGCTTCCGGATACCGCGAAAGAAAAGCCCACCGAGGGCGAAGTCATCGCCGTCGGCACCGGCAAGGTCCTTGAGAACGGCCAGAAGCTTCCGCTTGAAGTCAAAGTCGGCGACCGCATCATCTTCAGCAAGTACGCGGGTACCGAAGTGAAGCTCGACGGCGACGAGTACGTTATTTTCAGCGAGCGCGACGTGCTTGCGATCATCGATAAGTAGTCTGAATTTCTGAGGAGGTAAACGATTATGGCTAAAATTCTTATTTTCGGAGAAGAAGCTCGCCGCGCGATGCTTCGCGGTATCGATAAAGTTGCCGACACCGTCGGCGTGACCCTCGGCCCCAAGGGGCGCAACGTGGTGCTTGAGAAGAAGTTCGGCTCGCCCACCATCACCAACGACGGCGTGACCATCGCCAAGGAGATCGAACTCGAGGACGTGTACGAGAACACCGGCGCGCAGCTTCTGAAGGAAGTAGCCTCCAAGACCAACGACATCGCCGGAGACGGCACCACCACCGCCACCGTTTTCGCCCGCGCGATCATCGCCGAGGGCATGAAGAACGTCGCGGCCGGCGCCAACGGCATGCTGATGCGCTCCGGTATCGAGAGAGCCATCGACCTCGTCGTCGACGAGCTGAAGAAAAAGGCCATCTCCGTCAAGAACCGCGACAAGATCGCCCAGGTCGCCGCCATTTCCGCCAACGACAAGGCGGTCGGCCAACTCATCGCCGAGGCCATGGACAAGGTCGGCGAGGACGGCGTCATCACCGTCGAGGACAGCCAGACCGTCGGCACCACTCTTGAGATGGTCGAAGGCCTTCAGTTCGACAAGGGCTACATCAGCCCCTACATGGTCACCGACCCCGAGAGAATGGAAGTCTCGCTCGACGACGCCTACATCCTCATCCATGACGGCAAGGTCAGCAACATCAAGGATCTCCTTCCCACGCTCGAGAAGGTCGTCCAGACCGGCAAGCCTCTGCTCATCATCGCCGAGGACGTCGAGGGCGAAGCTCTTGCCACGCTGGTCGTCAACAAGCTGCGCGGCGTAATGCAGGTCGCGGCCGTGAAAGCCCCCGGATTCGGCGATCGCCGCAAGGCCATGCTTCAGGACATCGCCATCGTCACCGGCGGCCAGGTCGTCAGCGAAGAGATCGGCATCAAGCTCGACAGCGCCGAACTCTCCATGCTCGGCAAGGCGAAAAAAGTCCGCATCACCAAGGAAGAGACCACCATCGTGGAAGGCGCGGGCGACTCCGAGGAGATCCGCAAGCGCGCCGCCCAGATCAAGAAGGAGATCGAAGATTCCACCTCCGAGTACGACAAGGAGAAGCTTCAGGAGCGCCTTGCCAAACTCGTCGGCGGCGTGGCCGTCATCCAGGTCGGCTCCGCGACCGAGACCGAGCAGAAGGAACTCAAGCACCGCATCGAGGACGCGCTCAACGCGACCCGCGCGGCGGTCGAAGAGGGTATCGTGGCCGGCGGCGGCGTAGCCCCCGTGAGCTGCGTGGAAGCCCTTGAGAAGTTTGTCGCCACACTGCTCGGCGACGAGCGCACCGGTGCCGTCATCGTCCTGAAGGCCCTTACCGCCCCTCTGCACCTTATCGCCGAGAACGCCGGCTACCAGGGCGACGTCGTCGTGGAGAAGGTCCGCGGCCTGAAGGCCGGACACGGCCTCAACGCGGTCAGCGGCGACTACGTCGACATGATCGAGGCCGGAATCATCGACCCCGTCAAGGTGACCCGCAGCGCACTGCAGAACGCCGGTTCCATCGCCGCGATGGTCCTCACCACCGAGGCCATCGTCGCCGACAAGCCCGAGAAGAAAGAGCCCGCAATGCCCGGCGGC
Source organism: Synergistaceae bacterium (assembly GCA_018436725.1). Lineage (GTDB taxonomy): Bacteria > Synergistota > Synergistia > Synergistales > Aminobacteriaceae > JAAYLU01. The sequence continues at coordinate 23,556 of JAHDKT010000037.1, forward strand.
ATGGGCGGAATGGGCGGCATGGGCGATATGTACTAAATCCGGGCGTACCAAGAACGCCTGTTGCGGAACGCCCCGGGGCATATGCTCCGGGGCGTTTTTTAAGCCGGCCGTCCTTCGTTTACTGAAGCAGGCTGACGATCTCTTCCGGAGCGCAGCAGCGCAGAAAGGTATAGCCGATGCCCGCCGAACCGTGAAAAAGGGCCGGATTAAACACAATGCCGCCTTCGCTGCCGGTAAAGCGGAAACGGCCCGTACGCTGTTTTCGCCGGAGAATGCCGACCGCCCTCGCTCGGGCGTGTTCTACAAGCTCTTTGCGGCCAAGGCTCCGTCCCGCGGTAAGCAAAAAATCGATCATCGCCGCATTGCCGCAACAGAGAGTATCTCCAGCTGCGGATCCGTGCGACGAAGTGAAATCAAGAGCCCTTTCGACATCCCGTTGTACCATGCCTTTCAGCTCTCCCGCCCAAGGGAGACAGGCAAGGCGGACCAAACCTATCCCGGGAGCCCCGCTGCACCACCCGCTCATGAATGAGGGGCGTCCGCTCTCTTTCTCCGGGTGTTCCCGATAGCGGAGATCGGGCCAGTTTCCGGCGGTGTTGTCGAAGAGTTCGTTTTCGTAGGCGATGCCCTCTTTCGCCGCTTCCGCATAGGCCATTTCGCCCGTCAGACGGGAGAGGAACAACAGTGCGCAGGTTATGCCCGCCGCCCCGTGGGCCGCGCCGCTTAAAGGGGCGTAGCCGAGGCCGTTGTCCCAAACGCGGTACCCCGTTGCTGTCCGTACCCGAGCGGACAACAGGCGTCGTCCACACTTGTCCGCCAAGGCAATCATGCGGTCCGGGCGCCGGGACACGGGCAGTTGCGCCATGGCGAGGATCAACCCGGCGACTCCTCCGAAAATATCCAGTTGACGGTCATTCTCGATCTGCTCGTCGTGAATACGGGAGCAGAGCAGGTGGAGATCGTCCCAAAGAGCCTCATCCTCCAAATACTGCGCCATTACCGCAAGTCCGCGTACAAGGCCGGCCACTCCGTTTCCCAGCCCGAGACTCAGCCGGTGGACGGGAAAGGGAGCGCGACCGTCCCGTAAAGTACGCCGCCATGATGCGACAACCTTCAGGGCGTGTTTTTTTATCTCTTCCCGCCGAGTAACACGAGACAGCGCGGCGAAAAAGACCCCCAGGCCCAGGCTCCCGTCATAAAATGAATAGTTGATCGGTCCAAGGAAAATTTTTCGGGAAGAGGGTTCCATTTGGAGGGTAATCCATGAACAATCCCCGGTATCGACCTGAAGGCGCCATTCCATAATAGAGCGGTGAACGGCCTCCGCTTCCGAAAGGAGTTGAAGCGTCGCATCCTCTTCTGCAGTCGGTGCGTTGCAGGGGAAAAGGAAGACCGCGTTCTCTTCCGTTCCGTCCGTCAAGGGCGCCGGAGCGCTGTGCGCCGCCGGCGAGTGGCGCCGCATCGCCAAGGCCGTCTGGATGAAGCGTTTCTGAACTGAAAGATCGGCTTCGTTTAAACCGGAGATGATCTTTCGGCAGCGTTCAAGCGCGCTTTCTTGAAAAAAACAGGGGTGAAGTACGCGCTCCGCATCCCGGAGGGCGCGGTCTTCGGCCAGGGCGAAAAATATGGGGACATCCCCCCGTCCCAGAGCCTCGGCTTCGCTCGCGAAGCAGCTCCCAAGCCGGCGGAGCTGGTCTCCGGGTTCGTGGAGGAAATAGGCGGCCGCCATGCGTTCCAACTCCAGAGAATACTGTATTCCGCCGCGTAAAGAACGAGGATGCCGCAGCCGCTCGGCGAGATCCCCGTACACTCGGGTAGGACGCAGCAACGGACGCAACACGAGCCCTTCGAAGAACGCAAGCGGAGACTCCGCTCCCAGCAATTCTTCCCGGCGCTGTAAAAAAAAGGCGTACGCGTGCGCAAATCCCCGACACAAGCAAGCCCGGTAATCGTCGGCTTCCAGAGAACGCCCTTCCAGGACGGGAAGATTGCTTCCCGTCGGAGCGAACCCCGTCAACCCGCTGATATCCTCCGCATTTCCGCGGCCGTCGGTAACCCAGATCGGCAGAAGACCGATATGAAGCACCGAGTCGATAAGCGTGCGCATGGCATCCCGGGCCGCGCCCGTCCCGTCGTCCTCCCGAACGAAAGGTTGAAAGCGGTGGACGAGGATGGTTTCCAGATCCACCGGCACAGGGTACGAACCATGGGCGATCATGTTCTCCATATGGAAGTCGTTGGCTCCCAATACGTAGAATATGCACAATAAAACTCCGGATCGATAATAAAAAAGTTCGGCGTCCTCCTTGTGCGACAGGGGGCGCGGGGTAAGATGTTCGACCCAACAGTAATCGCCTCCGTCCAGCACCGCCGGAACCGGACAGCACGACAACCCCGCCGACTCGACCCATGCGATCCAACGACGCCAGGCCTGATCGATTCCTCCGCTTCGCGGTTTGTAGACCAGACGCTCTCCCGTCTTCCAGCGAAGAACTGCCACGGTCCGGCCCCCGTTGTGGGGGTCGGACGCATCGGTCTCTATCCCGCTCAGTGCGGCGAGCGACGGGGAAAAGCCGAAGGCCCGCTTCAGCTCGTAGCAATCTTTTTTCAATCGATCCAGGAGTTCGGCCGTATATGTTACCCAATCTCCCGTTGTCTCGGAAAGTCGTCGGCCGAGCACCGGATAGGTCCGGAGCAGATCGAGCCAGCCCCCCGCTCGCAGTTCGGCTGCCAACCTCTTCGCTTCCGTTGTGGTGCTCTCCTCAGGCAGCGGACGGCCGAGAATGATCCGCAACGGGTACGCCGCTGAAAGTCTACGGTGGACTTCGGCCCGATAGGTTTTTTCGCCGATCCACGTCAATCTTTTCGCCAATCCTGCCAAGAGTTCGTCGTTCACGGAAGGGGGGAGTCGTGTATTTTTCCCTTTCCTTCCGGGAAGCTCTCGTAGGGTGCGAGCCGCAAACAGAAGAAAAGGTTTCAATGCCTCGAGAAAAGGTTCGGAATCGGCAGGAAGCGACGCTTCTTCTTCCGAAGTCCATGGGGGCGACGGCGCGAGGATCTCCCGCAGACGAAGCGCCCATTCGGGTAACGCTTCTTCGAATCCGGCGCTGTTCTCCGAAGAAAGAAGGCATTGAAGCGTTCGCTCTTCAATGCCTTCCGCTCCGAGGCGAGTAAGAAAGGCGCGTTCGCCGCCGTTTCCTCCCGCATGCCGAATCCATCGTTCGAGCAGTTCGCGGTTCTCGGGATTCCACGGCTCGGGCGTTGCGCTTTCAGCGGCGGCAGCGCTGCAATACGCCGACTTTTCGCGCAGGAAACGCGCTCCCGCCGCTATCGTGCGTATCGCATTATTCGTTTCTCGTACGGTTGTCACTTGGTGAAGAAGCAGTAGCTGCCGCGGGTAAATATGCAGTACGGGCACCCTGCCGCGGCAACGGACTCCATCTGTTCGTCGTCCAAGGGGCCTTCCGGGGTCATCTCCCCCGCCTTTTCCTCCAAAGCAACCCGGAGCTGCGCTTCGGAGAAGGCATAACCTTTTTTCTCGGCCAATGCGACGTACATCTTCAGCAGGTCGTTGCCGCAACTCTCCTGCAGGGCTTCCAAGGTACCCTGAAGGTCGGCGGAAGCGCGTACCTCTTCAAAAAAATCCTCGATGTTCTTGTCGGCCATCATTGCGTTCCTCCTTTTTTTGTCTTGGAAAACCACAAGAAGAGTATAACGCACTGTTCCTTGAACGACTGTTTTTTCGCGAGCATCTTTTTTTCCGCGGCGCAAGAGAGGATGCTCGTTGATGGAAGGATGTTCCGTGTGCTACACTATGAAGGATGAAAATTAAGGGAGACGTATTTGCTCTTTCGACGGCGTTATTTCATTCAATGGAATGAACGCGCGTTTCTCTACTCGATATCGGGAATAGGAACAGAACGCCTGCGCCGGGTATGAATGCATCTGCGCAGGGAGCGGAGGTGGCGGCGTGTCGGAATACATAGTCGAACTTGAAGGCGTCGGCAAGTCTTTCGCCGGAATCAGGGCGCTGGACGACGTTTCTCTGCGCCTGAAGAGCGGGGAGGTGCTGGCGCTCCTGGGCGAAAACGGCGCCGGAAAATCGACGCTGATGAAGATCCTCGGCGGCATCTACACCCGCGACGCCGGAACCCTCCGGGTCTTCGGGGAGGAGATCGACGAGATGACGCCGAAGCGGGCGAAGGAGCTGGGCATCGCCGTCATCCATCAGGAGCTGAACATGTGCACGCACCTCACCGTCGCCGAGAATATCTTCCTCGGCAGGGAACTGCTCCGTTCGGGAATGCTCGACGACAGGGAGATGAACATCCGCGCCGCGGAGGTGCTCTCCCGGCTGAACATCGACATCGCCCCCGATACCGCGGTGGGAACCCTTCCCATCTCGAAGCAGCAGATGGTGGAGATCGCCAAGGCGCTCTCCACGAACGCCCGGATCCTCGTCATGGACGAGCCCACCTCCGCGCTCACTTCGAAGGAAATCAACGATCTGTTCCATATCATTCGTTCGCTGCGCGACCAGGGGTGCGGTATCGTCTACATCTCGCACCGGCTCGAAGAGCTGCAGCACATCGTCGACCGAGTAACCATCCTCCGCGACGGAAAATACATCGCGACCACCCGGTTCGGCGACACCACCATGGCGGAGATCATATCGAACATGGTGGGGCGCGAGATCAAGGAGAAGTTTCCGCGGGTGGAAGCGCCGCTCGGGCGGACGATACTTCGGGTGAAGGGGCTGAACGCGGGACGTCAGGTGCGGGACGTCGGCTTCGAACTGCGCGAGGGGGAGATAGTCGGCGTCGCCGGACTCATGGGCGCAGGCCGGACGGAGATGACGCGCGCGCTCTTCGGAGCGGACCCGAAGGACGGCGGGGAGATCCTGCTCGACGACCACCCTCTGCGCATCGAAAAACCGATGGACGCGATCGAGGCCGGTATCGTCCTCGTGCCGGAGGATAGAAAAAAAGACGGGCTCTGCACCAAGCTGAGCATCCGCGAGAACGTCGCCCTTCCGAACCTCGATATCCTCAAAGGGCTGTTGTCGACCGTGAACAGCGGAGGCGAGCGGAAGATGGTGGAGCGGACGGTGAAGAACCTCTCGATCAGGCTCTCGAACGCGGAACAGAACGCGGACAGCCTTTCCGGCGGCAACCAGCAGAAGCTGGTGGTCGGCAAGTGGCTCGCGCGGGACTTCCGCGTGGCGCTCTTCGACGAGCCGACCAGGGGGATCGACGTGGCGGCGAAGGCGGAGATATACCATCTTATGAACGACCTCAAGATGAGAGGTCTCGGCGTGCTCTTCATCTCGTCGGAGATGCCCGAGATTCTCGGTATCGCCGACAGGATTATCGTGATGTGCGACGGCCGCGTGACGGGAGAGTTCCCCGCAGGCACGGCGACGCAGGAGAAGATCCTCGAATACGCCACGCGCTTCGAGGACAAACTCGGCCTTGCGGCCGGAGACTGATCATTCTACACGGGGAGCGATGACTGTGGGCATGGATTCGAGAAACCCCTCCCGTCTCGCGCGGTTTTTCTCGGCGAGAGGCATGGGGCAGGTTGTGACCGCCGCGTTCGGTCTGGTGATACTCTGCGTGGTGTTCGGCATTCTGAACCCGATCTTCTTCTCCGGGCGGAATGTGGGCAATCTGCTGCGCCAGATAGCGCCGATACTCCTGATCGGCATCGGCCAGTCGTATGTTCTCATCACCGGCAATATCGACCTCTCCATCGGTTCGGTGGTGGGGATGAGCTGCATGGTCTCGGCGACCCTGATGACGAAGGGGATGAACCCCTGGGCCGCCGTAGCCGTCACGCTTGTCTGCTGCCTGATGGTCGGCGTGCTCAACGGCTGCCTTGTGGCCAAGTTCAGGCTGCCTCCTTTCATCGCTACGCTGGGGACGATGACCATCGCGCGCGGCATCGCGCAGATCGTGAACAACAACTACAATACCGACTCCATCGGCCCGGCGGCCGAGGGCTTCAGAAACTTCTTCTACTACGGCAGGCTGGGCGGCTTTTTCAACACGATCTGGATCGCGCTGGCTCTCTGGCTGGTCTTCAACTTTCTTCTTTCACGAACGCGGCTCGGACGGCACATCTACGCCACCGGGAGCAACAAGGAGGCGGCGCGTCTTTCGGGCGTCGACGTCGTCGCCTCGACGACGGCCGCGTACATGGTCAGCGCATTCTGCTCCTGCGTCGTTGGACTGATCGTCTGCGCCACCAGCGGCATGGGAACGATGGACGCGGGCAACATGTACGAACTGTACGCGGTGGCCGCCTCGGTCATCGGCGGCGTGAGCACCCTGGGAGGACAGGGGCTGCTGCTCGGAACGGTGATGGGCGCTTCGATCTGGGGCGTGCTGCAGAACGGACTCCAGTTCGCAGGGGCCCCCGTGGCGATCCGCAACATCGTCATCGGCGTGATCGTGGTCGTCTCGGTTCTTCTCGACGTCGTCGTCAGAAGCGAGAAGCGGCGCAGAAAGAAGGAACGGAAAGAAGAGGCGAAGGGCTGATTCTCTTCCCGGAACCGCCGGCGGTCCGATGCGGCGCTTCCGGGGAGGGACGGAACTCTGCGCTTCTTTCGATACAACTGCTTCACATCATATCTTCAAGGGGGAACGGACGAATGAAAAAAACGGTAGCGGTGTTTCTGGGATGCGTTTTGCTGGCGGGACTGTTTGTCGCCGGCGCGGCGGCTGCGGAGAAGCATAAGGTGTATCTCATCACCATGGATCAGATGGACCAGCACTGGGTGACGGTGAACGCCGGGGCTGAAAAGGCTGTGGCGGAACTCGGCAATATCGACTACAAGTGGCTCGCTCCCGATGTGAAGGACGACGCCAAGCAGATTGAAGCGGTCAACAACGCGGTTGCCGGCGGGGCGCATGTGCTTCTCGTCGCGGCGAACGGGCCGACTGCGATCAGCGCGGCGCTCAAAGAGGCTTCCGAGGCGGGCGTCAAGATCGTCTACGTCGACTCTCCTGCGGATTTTCCCGCGATTCAGACGCTGGCGACGGACAACGAAGCCGCCGGAGTTACTGCGGGCAAAGAGATGCTGAAGGGGCTCGAAGCGGCCGGAGTTTCCGAGGGAAAAATCGGCATCGTCAATGTCAACGCGGCCACCGCGTCGACGGTCGCCCGCGAGAAGGGCTTCCGCGCGGCCTTCGCGGGGACGAAGTTCGAACTGCTCGAAACTCAGTACTGCGACGGCGACGCAGCGCGGGCGAAGGACATCGCCTCCAACTACATCACCCAGGGGTGCGTCGGCATTTTCGGAGCCAACGAAGGATCGACCGTCGGAACCGGCAACGCGATCCAGGAGGCCGGCGGCAAGGTCATCGGCGTGGGCTTCGACAAGTCGAATATGATTCTCGGCCTGATCAAGAACGGCTTCCTCGTCGCCACGATGGCGCAGAACCCCGACGTCATGGGGTACGAAGGCGTGAAGACGGCGGCCAGGGCGCTTGCCGGGGAGCCTGCGGGTCCCGCGTACGTGGACACCGGCGTCTCCGTTCTGACGAAGAACGACCTGTAGAAGGAGCGTACTGGATTTTGAAGAAGGCCCCCGTCCCCTAAGGGCGGGGGCCTTCCGCAGTACGGAGCCCTCTTGCGAGGGTCCTGTGAGCGTGGAGGGATGGAAATGTACGCGATAGGCGTCGATATCGGAGGAACGAAGTGCGCCGTATGCCTCGGAAAGGCAGGGGGCGATACGCTGCGCATCGTGCACAAGTGCGAGCCCAGAAAGACTGCGGAGCACTCGCCTGCGGAGATGCTCGACGGACTGCTCGTAGACGTTCGAGAGTGCGGAGCGCGGATTCCGGCGGGGGAAACGGTCGCCGGAATAGGAATCAGCTGCGGGAATCCCCTCGACAGCCAGGCCGGGTTGATCCTGTCGCCTCCGAACCTGCCGGGGTGGGACCGCATAGAAGTCGTCGACCGGTTCCGGAACGAGACGGGACTTCCTGCGTGGCTCTGCAACGACGCCAACGCGGGCGCGCTCGCGGAGTGGCGGTACGGCGCCGGAAGAGGGTGCGAACACATGATCTTCCTGACCTTCGGCACCGGGTTCGGCGCGGGACTGATTCTCAACGGCAGGCTCTACGCCGGGGCATGCGACGCCGCCGGGGAGACGGGGCACGTCCGCATCGCCTCGCACGGCCCTGTCGGATACGGAAAAATTGGGTCGTACGAGGCGTTCTGCAGCGGAGGAGGCATCGCCCAGATCGCGAGGACCTATGCCCTGAGGGATATTCAGAACGGGAAACCCTCTGTTTTGTGCCCGGATGTCGCCGGCCTGGAGTCGCTGACTGCGGAATCGGCAGCCAGGGCGGCGCGCGAGGGGGACCCGACGGCGAAAGAGGTGTTCGAACTCTCCGGAGCCCAGCTCGGACGCGCGCTCGCGATGCTTATCGACCTCTTCAACCCGGAGCGTATCGTCGTCGCAGGCATCTTCTCACGATGCCGCGATCTCATCTGGCCCGCCGCCGAGCGGGTGATCGTGGAGGAGGCGCTTTCCGACTCCCGGAAAGCATGCACGGTGCTTCCCTGCGAACTGTCGGAATCCGTCGGAGATATGGCGGCTCTGTCCGTCGCGGTGTATTATTGGGAGCACGGGGGCGGGAAAAAGCGATGAAAGAACGTACATCGAAAATCGTCGCGGAGATCTTCGCGCCGGGCGACGCTCTGGAAGGCATTCGCGAGAGCGCGCTGCAGGCGGGAGAAATGCTGAGAGACGCTTTTGGCGGCGGCGGCAAACTGCTGGTCTGCGGCAACGGCGGGAGCTGGGCGGACGGGGAGCACATCGTCGGCGAGTTGATGAAGGGGTTTCTGCTGAAGCGTCCCCTCTTGGAAGATGCGAAGAGTGAGTTAGTCCGCCTTTGGGGGGACGAAGGGCGCGTGATCGCCGCGGCGCTGCAGGGAGCGCTTCCGGCGATTTCCCTCGGAAGTCACGGAGCGCTGATGACCGCCTTCGCCAACGACGCCGACGGACGATTCGCCTTTGCGCAGCAGGCGATGGGATACGCGCTCCCCGGAGATGTCGCGCTTGGCATCAGCACGTCGGGAAACGCGGAGAACATCCGTTTCGCCCTGATGGCGGCGAAGAGCCGCGGCGCGACAACCGTCGCCCTGACAGGATCGGACGGGGGGCTGCTCGCGCGGTTTTCCGACTGCTGCATCCGTGTTCCGGACAAAAGGACGTTTCGCGTTCAGGAGCATCACCTGAGGATCTATCATTTCCTCTGCGCGTTCGTCGAGTCGGAGCTGTTCGACGAATGAACGCCGGGCGGCGTTCGTTCACAGGGGGAAAGGGAGAAGATGTATGAATCCGTTTTCACTCGTTCCCGTCTTCAAGGACTATCTCTGGGGCGGGACGAAACTCAGGACGCAGTTCAACAAACGTACCGACATGTCCCCCCTCGCCGAGAGTTGGGAGCTTGCCGCGCACCCGGACGGAGACTGTCGCATCGCGGACGGCCCCTTCGCCGGAGTCGCGCTGTCGCAGTTTCTTCGGCAGTTCCCGGAATCCATGGGAAGCGGCCGCGCCGCGGAAGGAGAACTCCCCGTGTTGATCAAGCTGATCGACGCGCGCGAACCCCTTTCTATACAGGTGCACCCGGACGATGGATATGCTATGCGCATGGAGGGGAGCGCCGGAAAAACGGAGATGTGGTACGTGCTCGACCGCGAGCCGGGGGCGTTTCTCTACTGCGGTTTCGAACGTGATGTTTCCAGGGAGGAGCTGGCGCGCCGGATAGAGGACGGCACGGTGACGGATGTACTGCGCAAGATGTCAGTGGAACCCGGCGACGTCTTCTTCATGGAGGCGGGAACGGTCCACGCCATCGGCGCAGGGATTGTGATCGCCGAGATCCAGCAGAACTCGAACACGACGTACAGAGTCTTCGACTACGGCCGCCGCGGCCCGGATGGAAAAGAGCGGCCGCTGCATGTCGCGAAGGCTCTCGACGTCGCAAAGCGGGGACCGGCCTGCATGGAACCGCCGGGAAGCGGCGTCCCCGTCGCGCTCCCCGGCGGAAAGCTTCGTCGCCTTGCCCGCTGCGCTTATTTTTCCGCCGAGCTTCTGGATCTTTCGGGAGTTTGCGAATACCCGACGGACGGAACAACCTTCGTCTCGATTCTCTGTATCAACGGTTCGGGCGTGCTGACCGAACAAGGGTGGAGGCTTGAAGTCGAGAAGGGGAGGAGCGTCTTCGTCCCCGCCCGGAAGGGTTCCGTCGTTCTGGAGGGGAACGGCGCCTTTCTGCTGACGACCGTGCCGGAAAACGGGGCGTGAGAGGAGAGAGGCGCATGATTTTTCATCGTTCTTCTTGTTTCCTTCTGTGGAACGTCGGGGAGCTTTCTGGTAAGATACATTCGGGGCGTTGAAGGCGTACTTTTTCGCCTCGGCCTTTATTTATTTCAGGAGGAATGGACTTGTGAACAACATAGTCATACTCGATTGCGGCTCCCAGTTCACGCAGCTCATCGCGAGAAGAATCAGGGAGCTGAAGGTGCACAGCGAGATTCTGCCGTGGGACGCTCCCATGGAGAGAATACGGAGCGCGTCCCCGTCGGGCGTGGTGATCTCCGGCGGCCCCATGAGCGTCTCGGACGAGGGCGCGCCGACCGTATCGAGCATGCTTTTCGAACTCGGCGTTCCCGTTCTCGGCGTCTGTTACGGTATGCAGCTCGTGACGAAGCTCTTCGGGGGAGACGTCACGTCCGGAAAATCGCGCGAGTACGGGCGGACGCGGATCTCCGTCAAGGAAGACTCTTCGCTTTTCTCCGGGACGTCCGGCTCTTTCGAGGTGTGGATGAGCCATGGCGACCACATCGACCGCCTTGCGCCCGGCTTCCGCTGCGTCGCCGAGACCGCGAACGGCGTTCCTGCCGCGATGGCGAACCCCGAGAAACGAATATGGGGGCTTCAGTTCCACCCGGAGGTGGTGCACACGGCCTTCGGAACGGAGATTCTCTCCAACTTCCTCTTCACGGTCTGCGGATGCTCGCCGGACTGGGATCTCGGCAACTGGATCGACATCATGACGGAGGAAATCCGCCGGAAGGTCGGAACCGACAGGGTGATCTGCGGCCTCTCCGGAGGGGTCGATTCGTCCGTGGCCGCGGTGCTCACCGCACGGGCCATCGGCGACCGACTGGAGTGCATCTTCGTCGACAACGGTCTGCTGCGCTTGAACGAAGCGGAGCAAGTGCTCGATCAGTACAGGGCGCTCAATCTGAAGGTGCGTTACGTCGACGCGACGGACATCTTTCTCGGAGCGCTCGCCGGAGTCTCGGATCCCGAGCGGAAGCGGAAGATCATCGGCGAGCGCTTCGTCAGGGTCTTCGAAGCGGAGGCGGAAAAGATACGGGGAGCGAAATGGTTGCTCCAGGGGACGCTCTACCCCGATGTCATCGAGAGCGGACACAAAGGAAAGAACGCCTCGGTCATCAAGAGCCACCACAACGTGGGCGGCCTGCCCGAGGATATGAAACTCCTCGTACTGGAGCCTCTCCGCGATCTCTTCAAGGACGAGGTCCGCACCACGGGGCGCATGCTCGGCATCCCGGAGGAGATCGTGGCGCGCCAGCCCTTCCCCGGCCCCGGCCTCGCCGTCCGTTGCCTCGGGGAGATCACGCGGGAGCGCCTGGACACGCTGCGCCGGGCGGACGCGATCTTCCGCGAGGAGCTTGCGAAGTGGGAGGGGCATTCCACGGTGTGGCAGTCCTTCGTGGCGCTGCTTCCCGTCAGGACGGTCGGCGTAATGGGGGATTCCCGCACCTACTCGGAGGCGGCCGTGCTCCGCGCGGTGGAGTCGCACGACGGCATGACGGCCGACTGGGTCCGGATTCCATGGGAGATCCTCGACAGGACATCGCGAAGGATTTGCAACGAGGTGCACGGGATCAACAGGGTCGCGCTCGACGTGACCAGCAAACCGCCGGCAACCATCGAGTGGGAATAGGCGACCGCGATGGGCGGGAAAGGCGTTTCTTCCGGAGACGGACAGAAGTCGCAGATGGGGAAAGGGTGGTTTCTTCCCTTTCTCTTCATCTTTCTTGCGCTCGCCTACCTCTCGTTCACGGTCTCGGTACCGCTGCTCAAGCCTTTGTCGTGGGCGGTGTTGCTGTCGTTCACCGTCTACCCGGTCTTTAAACGGATGCGGGACCGTTTCTTTCCCAGGAGCGTATCGGGAAACTGGGCCGCCACGATCGCCACGGGGATTATCGTGCTTCTGCTCGTGGTCCCCTCTCTTTTCGCCGGGTTCGTGGCCGCCCGCGAAGGGGTCCGCTTTTACGAGACGGTCGCCGATGTGATCGCCGGGATGGAGTCCTCGGGCGAAGGGGCTCTGGCCGCATTCCTTCCGGAGCAGATCGTCGAGAGGATGCACCCGTGGATGGAGCGCTACCCGCTGTTGCGAACCGGACTGCAGCAGGCGGCGGCGTGGGCTGCCGCCACGGCCGTCGCCGCTTCCCGAGCGGTTCTGGGGAGCACGTTCACCTTTCTTTACTACTTGGCCGTCATCATAGTAGTCAGCTTCTTTCTCATCCGGGACGGGCATATGATCATCGAATACCTCAAGGACATCATGCCGCTTCCCGCGAAGGAGAGCGCGGCGTTCTTCATGCGTGCAAAACAGGTGCTCCAGGCCGTCGTCTACGGGGTTATCGTCACCGCGCTGGCCCAAGGGCTGGCGGGAGCCGTCGGATGGTGGGCGGTGGGCCTGCCGAGCCCGATGTTCTTCGGGGCTCTGATGGCGCTTTTCGCCATGATCCCCTTTCTTGGAACCGCCCTTGTCTGGGTTCCGGGATCGCTCTATCTCTTTTATATGTCTGAGATGACGCAGGGCATAGCGCTCCTCGCGTGGGGGGTGCTCGTTGTGAGCATGGTGGACAGCCTGCTGCGCCCGCTCTTCATCTCGGGAGGCGGCAAGGTGCATCTGCTCATCGTCTTCATAGGCGTCATCGGCGGCCTCGCGGCATGGGGCATTCTCGGGCTGTTCATGGGGCCACTTGTGGTGACGCTGTTCGTCTTTCTGCTCGAAAGCTACCGGACGATGTGGAAGACGCTTTTCGTTTCGCGGTGAACTGCGGAGGCAAACGCTCCGCAGTCGATGAGGAGGGACGTACGACGAACGGACGCACGGAAGGAGGAAGAGCATGCCTCTGTTGATAGCGGTCTCCGGGTTCAAGGATTCGGGAAAGACCTCGCTTGCGCGAACTCTGCTGGCCCGTCTTTCTGACCGCGGACTCAGACTGGGCTTTATCAAGCATACGGATAGAGATGTGCTCTCCCCTGCGGAAACGGATACCGGCGCGGTCGAAACCGCGGGGATACCTTGCGCCTACTGGGGGCGCGACGGCCTCAGGATGGAAGCGCCCGCCGCGGCTCCGGACAGGGCGGTGTTTACCGCTCTCTTCCCGGAAAAGGACATCGTCGTCGTGGAAGGGGCGAAAAACGTTCCCATGCCCAGAATATGGGTAGGGGCTCCGGAGAGTCGTCCCGGCGGAGTGAAGGGGGTTTTCGCCTGTTTCGACAGGACCGCCCGCAAGGGAGACGGACGTTTCCTCTACGCTCCGGGCGATGAAGGCCTTCTGGCGGAGCGGCTCTACGTCTTCCATTGCCGGTTCTCGAAGACGAACTGCGTGAAGGTGTCCGTCCGGGGGAAACGACTTCCGCTCAAACCATTCGTCGCCGAGATGATCCGCGGCAGCATCGCCGGGCTGCTGCTACCGTTGAAAGGGATCGAATCCCTGCGTGAGGGGGCCGATATACATCTCGAAAGAGAACAATGATTCGTCTTTTTAGAAATTCAACCTTGTTTTTTACATTTAGGATTACTATAATGTCAATCGTTCTCTGCCGCCACTGCCGCGCGATCTTGGAAGCGAGGGGACGGAAGTAGGGTGTTTTTCTCATATTTTTCTATTGGGGGGAGTCTGTGAAATGCTGCTTTTTTTGTTGACGCTGCTCGTCACGGCTGCGGGAGTACTGGCTTTGGGCTACGCCTATCTGACGTATAGTCAGAAGACTGTTTTCGGATGCACCTGGTTCAAAGCGTCCGATGTTCATGAGGAATCGTCAGACGAAGCGATGGTGGAGAAGACCGCGCGTGTGCTCGAACTTTCGGAGATTATCCATAAGGGGGCCATGGCATTTCTCTACAGGGAGTACAAGTGGCTGCTGCCCTTCCTTCTGGTCGTCGGAGTGCTTCTTATGTACTTCATAGGCTTTGCCGCCGGATTCTCCTTCATCGTCGGCGGTCTGTGCAGCGCGGCTGCGGGGTACGCCGGAATGATCGTCGCCACGCGGACGAACGGCAAAACGGCTCTTGCCGCCACGCGGGGAATGAACGAAGCCCTGCTCACGGCCTTCAGGGGCGGCAGCGTGATGGGAATGTCGGTCGTCGGCATCGGCGTGCTGGGCATCGTCTTCTGCTACGCGATCTTCCGCGACCCTAACCTCATCACAGGCTTCGGTATGGGGGCAAGCTCGATCGCCCTTTTTGCGCGCGTCGGCGGCGGTATCTACACGAAGGCTGCGGACGTCGGCGCCGACCTCGTCGGAAAGGTCGAGGCGGGCATTCCCGAGGACGACCCGAGGAATCCTGCGGTCATCGCGGACAACGTCGGCGACAACGTCGGCGACATCGCGGGCATGGGCGCGGATCTCTTCGAGTCGTACGTGAACTCCATCATCGCGGCGATGGCGCTCGGCCTCTCTCTCTTCGGCTGGAAGGGCGTCTCGTTCCCGATGGTCATGGCAGGCGTGGGAATTCTGGCGGCGATCGCCGGCACGCGTTTCGTCAAGGTGGAAGAGGGGGGCAACCCCGCAGCGGCGCTGCGTAAGGGGACCTTCATCACCGGCGGTATCATGATCGTCGGCTCGTTCATCTTCTCGTTCCTCATGTTCGGCGGCCTTTCGCTCTTCTGGGCGGTGCTCTCCGGCGTGGCGGTGGGTGTCCTCATCGGCTTCATCACGGAAATCTACACGTCGGGCGATTATGCCTCGGTGAAACATATCGCGCACGCGTCGAAGACCGGTCCCGCGACGGTCATCCTCGAGGGGGTGGCGGTGGGCATGAAGTCCACGGTGGTCCCGGTGCTCCTGATTGGCGCCGCGACGCTTGTCAGTTACTACTTCGGCGGACTCTACGGCATCGCCTGCGCTGCCGTCGGCATGCTCTCGATCACCGGAATGGCTCTCAGCGTGGACGCTTACGGCCCCATAGCCGACAACGCGGGCGGCATCGCCGAGATGAGCCACCTTCCACCCGAGGTCCGCAAGATCACCGACAAGCTCGACGCCATCGGCAACACCACTGCGGCCATGGGTAAAGGCCTGGCCATCGGATCCGCCGCGCTTACGGCGCTCGCCCTCTTCGCGGCGTACGCGCACTCCGTCAAGCTGACCGCCATCGACCTGAACGACCCCAAGGTCATGGTCGGCCTCTTCCTCGGCGGAATGCTTCCGTTCCTCTTCAGCGCTCTCTCGATCCAGGCCGTCGGCCGTGCCGCCGAGGCCATGATCGACGAAGTACGCCGTCAGTTCCGCGAGATCCCCGGAATCATGGAGGGGACAGGACGTCCCGAGTACGAGAAGTGCGTGGACATCTCCACCGCCGCCGCGCTCAAAGAGATGATCATCCCCGGCCTGCTTGCGGTTCTCTCCCCGCTGGCCGTCGGCTTCGGGCTCGGCGCTCAGGCCCTCGGCGGTCTTCTCGCGGGATCGATCGTGACGGGCGTGATGCTCGCCATCTTCATGTCCAACGCGGGAGGCGCCTGGGACAACGCGAAGAAGTACATCGAAGAGGGAAACCTTGGAGGCAAGGGGACGCCCGAGCACGCCGCCGCGGTCGTCGGCGACACGGTCGGCGATCCGTTCAAGGATACCGCCGGTCCGAGCCTCAATATCCTCATCAAGCTGATGTCGGTCGTGGCGCTCGTGCTGGCTCCGCTCTTCATCTAATCGGAAAAAGAGAGTACAATGTCTGCGAGAGGGGGAGGGCGACCTCCCCCTTATTTTTTTCTTCGGAGGTGCCGTTCGTGCGATCAGACGATGTCCGCCGCGTGAAGGACCGGCTCGATATAGTGGAGGTCATCGGCGATTACGTCCGTCTGAAGAAGGCGGGGAACAACTTCCTCGGCCTCTGTCCCTTCCACGACGAGAAGACGCCCTCTTTCAACGTCTCCCCTTCGCGTCAGACGTTCCACTGTTTCGGCTGCGGACAGGGCGGGGATGTCTTCTCCTTCATCATGGAGAAGGAGAACCTCTCCTTCCGGGAGACTCTTGAACTGCTCGCGGAGCGCGCAGGAATACGGCTCGCCGCCGAGAGCGGACGCCCCGTCAGGGAACGCAGCCTCTTCGATATTATGGAGAAAGCATGCTCCCACTTCCGTTCTCTGCTGGAAAAACCCGAAGGAGAGCCTGCCGCGGCCTATCTCGCTCGGCGAAATCTCAAACGGGAAGCGTGGCGGACCTTCGAACTCGGCTGGGCGTCCCCCTCCTGGGACGCTCTGTGGAAGGCGCTCTCCAACGAAGGCGTCTCCTTTCGCGAGGCTTTCGACGCGGGGCTCGTGCTGGAAGGGAGAAACGGGCCGTACGACCGTTTTCGCGGAAGGATCATATTCCCGGTCAGGGATATTTCCGGGCGTCTGCTCGCCTTCGGCGGACGACTGCTCGACGGCGAAGGCGCGAAGTACATCAACAGCCCCGAAGGGGTGCTCTACAGCAAGCGACGCTCGCTCTACCTGTTCAACAGGGCGAAGGAGGCGGCTCGCTCGAAAGACAGACTAATTCTCGTGGAGGGGTACATGGACGCCATACGCCTCCACCTGAACGGCTTCGAGGAGGCGGCGGCCTCCCTGGGCACTTCCCTCACGGAGGAGCAGGCCTTGCTGATCCGCCGCCTCACCGACCGCTGCTACATCTGTTACGACTCCGACATCGCCGGTCAGGAGGCCTCCATCCGCGGAATGTATGTGCTGCAGAAAGCGGGGCTCGATGTCCGGGTCGTCGAAATACCCGAGGGAAAGGATCCGGACGATCTGCTCTCCCTTCCGGACGGCAAGACTCTCTTCTCCAGGGCGCTCGAAACCGCACGCCCCCTGGTGCTCCATCACATCCATCTTCGGAGGGAGATGCTCCGCACCCCCGAAAAGAGGCGAAAGGCGTCGGAGGACATAATCAACGGGATCGCGATGCTCTCCCCGGTGGACGCTTCGCCGTATCTTCCGGCGGTCGAGTCGGCGCTCGGCGTGCTCCATCACGAGTTCATCCCCATGTTGGAGGAACAGCGGAAGAAACTCTCCACTCAGGGGAGAGAGCCCGTACGCGAGTCTGTTTCGGAGTCCGTCCCCGAGTTCCCGGAGAGAGACGAGAGTCCCCCGGACCTTGTCGAGTCGGCGCTCTGCGCGCTTCTGTGGAGGGATTCCGGCCTGCGGCGTTCCGCGGATCCGGTCGGAATCATCTCGCTGCTTTCCGACGGGCGTTTGCAGACCGTCGCCTCCGCGCTCCTCTCCGCGTCCTCCACGGAGGAGTTGGAACTTTATTGGCTGGAGATAGGAGATTCTTTCCCTATGAAGGCTATCGCCGCCGGGGGAGGTTACTGCGACGAACTCGAGAGAACTGCCGACCCCTGGCCTATTCTTCTGGATATACTTTCTGTCCGGAAGAGCAGGCGGGAGTATGGAGTGCTGAAGACGAAGCTCTCCAGAGGAACGGCTTCCAACGAAGAACTCCTCCGTTTTCAAGAGCTGGCAAGAATTCTGAAAAGCGGAAGAGGCAAAGGGACTTTGTGAAAGAATTGAAATTCAGGTGGTTTTTTTGATATACTTCCCTGTGGTCTTGTGTCAGGAGGAGCGAAACGATGCGACTGGACAAATTTTTGAAGCTTGCGCGGCTTGTCAAACGGAGGACCGTCGCCCGGGAGATGATCGACGTCGGCGCGGTACGCATCAACGGGAGACAGTGCAAACCCGCTGCGGAGGTCCGACGGGGCGACGTCCTTGAGATAGCCTACCCGTCCAGATTGCTCACGCTTGAAGTGCTTTGCGACGACGAGGCGGCGCTGAAACGAATGCCGTCCGAGGTGGCATGGTCTTTGAGGGAGGAGCGACGGGTGGATCCATCGGAAAAACCTTGGTAGACCGGAGCCGCGCGCATTCGCCGAGGGAGGTCGCTGCAAAGAGCTTCGCCCTCGGCGAATGACGCGAACTTTCGTGGGTCGTCCGGAGAACGTTGCAGTTTCTCCGGCGGAGAACGTACTTGAAAAGGAGTTGAGGTGCAATGAGCAGTATTATCGGAGTTCACGGCAGAGAGATAATCGACTCTCGCGGCAATCCGACGGTTGAAGTGGAAGTATG
Source organism: Synergistaceae bacterium (assembly GCA_018436725.1). GTDB lineage: Bacteria > Synergistota > Synergistia > Synergistales > Aminobacteriaceae > JAAYLU01. The sequence continues at coordinate 41,949 of JAHDKT010000037.1, forward strand.
GCTCGACAGCGGCGCTTCCGGAAGAGCGGCCGTCCCATCCGGGGCTTCCACAGGAACGTACGAGGCGGTGGAGCTTCGCGACGGCGGGCAGCGCTATTTGGGCAAAGGTGTTCTGAACGCGGTGAACAACGTCAACGAAAAAATAGCTCCTGAACTGATGGGGTTCGACGCCGACGATCAGTCGGAGGTCGACGCCGCGTTGATCGAACTCGACGGAACGCCCAACAAGGGCGCGCTGGGCGCCAACGCCGTCCTCGGCGTATCGCTCGCGGTAGCCCGCGCGGCGGCCGACGACCACGATCTTCCGCTGTGGTCGTGGATCGGCGGACTCGGGCCCTTCTCCCTGCCGACGCCGATGATGAACGTCGTCAACGGAGGAGCGCACGCGGACAACAACGTCGACATCCAGGAGTTCATGCTGGTCCCCCACGGCGCGGAGACATTCGCCGAGGCGCTGCGCATGGGCGTCGAGACGTACCACACTCTGAAAAAGGCCATCCACGCGCGCGGCTACAGCACGGCCATCGGCGACGAGGGCGGTTTCGCCCCCGATCTGAAGAGCAACCGCGAGGCCATAGACCTGATCCTCGAGGCCGTCGAGAAGGCTGGGTATGCGCCCGGCAAGGACATTTCCATCGCGCTCGATCCCGCCGCCTCGGAATTTTTCAAGGACGGAAAGTATCATTTCGCCGGAGAGAAGAAGGTCTTTTCCTCCGAGGAGATGGTGGACTACTACGAGCAGCTCTGCAAGGACTACCCGATCCTCTCCATCGAAGACGGCATGGCGGAGGACGACTGGGCGGGGTGGTCGGTCATGACGAAACGGCTAGGATCGAAGATCCAGATCGTAGGCGACGATCTCTTCGTCACCAACCCCGAGAAGCTGTCGAGGGGCATCGAAGAAGGCGTGGCCAACGCTGTTCTCATCAAGCTCAACCAGATCGGCTCGCTCTCCGAAACGCTCAACGTGATCGCGCTCGCCAAGCGCTACGGCTACGCGACGGTCATTTCGCACCGCTCCGGAGAGACCGACGACTCCTTCATAAGCGATCTCGCCGTGGCCACGGGCGCCGGACAGATCAAGACGGGGGCGCCCGCGCGCATCGACCGGGTAGCGAAGTACAACCAGCTCATTCGGATCGCCGAGGAACTCGACAGGGCGCCGTATGCGCGCCTCTCGCAGTTCCGCGGCAACCCGAACAGGTAGGAAACAAACACTATTAAGGAGGCGTTCCTTTTGAAGAGTATCGTATCCACAACCAACGCGCCTGCGGCGGTCGGCCCGTACAGCCAGGCCATCAGGGCGGGCAGTTTTCTTTTTTGCTCCGGACAGATTCCCATCGATCCGGCGACGGGGCAGTTTGTTCCGGGCGGCGTAGGAGAGCAGGCCGAACAGGTTCTGAAGAATGTGAAAGCCGTCCTTGAAGCGGCGGGGTACCGCCTTGCCGACGTGATCAAAGCGACCGTCTTCGCGACCAGCATGAACGACTTTTCCGTAGTGAACGGCGTGTACGCGAAATTTTTCGAGAAAGAGCCGCCCGCGCGTTCCTTCGTCGAGGTAAGCGCGCTCCCGAAAGGGGCGCTTGTGGAAATCGAAGTCGTCGCCTGGAAGGAATGATCCCGCCGGCCGGAGGTCCTCTCCGGTCCTCTACTTTGAAGGATGTGCGCACATGAAGGATACGAAGATAGCGGAGCCCACTGTCGAGCGTCTTGTCCAGTATCACCGCCTTCTTGAGCAGCTTGCGGCCGAAGGACAGAAAGTCGTTTCCTCCAAAGAGATGGGAGAGATGCTTTCGTTCAAGGCCAGTCAGGTGCGTAAGGACCTCTCGTACTTCGGCGAGATAGGCAAGCGCGGAGTGGGGTATCATGTTGATCGTCTGTTCAAGCATATCGGCGGCATTCTCGCGTCTCCCAGACTGTGGTCCATCGGTCTGGCCGGGGTGGGGAAGCTCGGAGAGGCGCTTCTAGGATATCGAGCGTTTCAGAGCGAGAAATTTCACGTCAAGGCGCTCTTCGACGTCGATCCTTCGAAGATCGGTACGCATATCCTGGGGACGCCCTGTTACGCTATAGAGGACGCGCCCCGGGTGCTGCGCGAGGAAGGCATCGAGGTGGTCATCATCACCGTGCCGACCGGAGCGGCGCAGTCGGTTGTCGACAGGGTCGTCACGGCCGGAACGGTGAAGGGGATCCTGAACTTTTCCCCGGTGACGCTCTCCGTCCCGGACAGCGTGCTGCTCTATAGCGTGGATATTTCGATAGAACTGGAAAAACTGCTCTTTTATCTGAAACATCGGGAGCGGTAGCGATTTTTTTGATAGAATATCGGGGTTGTTTTCGGCCACGCGGAGAAAGCGGGCCACACCCTGTAACTTAATATCAAGGAGGCGTTTTGTTTGGAACAGCAGTGCGGACAGGCAGCAGGCGGCGCGGGAGGACAGGGAAGTCTTATGGGAATGCTCTTCCCCCTTGCGATATTCGTAGTCATCTTCTACTTCTTCATCATCCGTCCCCAGAAGAAGCGGCAGCGCGCTCAGGACGAGCTGCTCTCGTCCCTTACGAGGGGCGATCAGATCGTCACCATCGGCGGTTTCTTCGGTACCATCCGTGAAGTTCGCGACGACAGCCTTGTCGTGGAAATAGCCGACGGCGTGAAGGTTCGTCTTCTCAAGTCGGCGGTGGCTTCGAAGCGCGCTCCTGCGAACCCTGCTCCGAAGGAGGAGCCGGCCCGGGAGAAGGAAGAGGAGAAGAACTGACCTTTTGGTTCGGTCTGTTTTGCGCCCCCTCGACCCCGCCTCTGCGCGGGCGCGGAGGGGGGACGGGGAGGCCGCCGGGAGGCGGCCCCCCCGCTCGCGTCCTGCCGATGTTCGAAAAGGCGGGAGTGTTCTCGCGGGGGAATGAGTCACCTATTTTGCGAACACGACGGAGGGAAATCTTATGTTGAGACGAGACCGCTGGCGGCTTCTCATAGTCGCCATCGTGGTGCTTGCGGCCCTTTTCTCGGTCTTTCCCATTCAGGGAAGGATCAACTTGGGGCTCGATTTGAAGGGCGGCGCGCACATCGTGCTTCAGGCGAAGGACACCGAAGACAGCAAGGTGACCGAGGACAGTATCGAACGTCTTCTCGCTGTGCTCCGGAACCGCGTGGACCAGTACGGTGTGGCCGAGCCCGTTATTCAGAGGGAGGGAGCCGACAGGATCATCGTCGACCTTCCCGGTATTCAGGATCCGGACGCCGCGCTCGAGTTGATAGGGAAGACGGCGCTTCTCGAGTTCCGCCAGGTGGCGGCGGCGACGTCGCCGGTTCCTCCCGCCGCCGAGCGGAAGAATTACGAGAGCGACGCCGAGTTCGAACGCGCCCGTGCCCGTTGGAACGATGCCGTTGCGAAGATCGAGGCCCAGAAAGGGGAACTCGAGCAACAGGCGGCGTCCATCGAAGGCGGCGTAGTCGCGAAGGCCGACGAAGGCAGATTCTTCCTCCTCGGGAGAGTACTGGTCGGCGGCAAGGATCTCGTGGACGCCAGGACGCAGTACGACAACCTCGGAAGAGCGGTTGTGGCGCTTACGTTCAGTTCGGAAGGCGCGAAGCTTTTCGACACCGCTACTGCGGAAAACGTCGGACGCCAGATCGCCATCGTTCTCGACGGCGTCGTGATCTCCGCTCCGGTAGTTCAGGAACGGATCACCGGCGGTAACGCCCAGATATCCGGCCGCTTCTCCGCGGCTGAGGCCAGCCGTCTTTCCATCATGCTCCGGGCGGGCGCGCTTCCCGTGGCGGTCGACGTTATCGAAAACCGTTCGGTGGGACCGAGCCTCGGAGAGGACTCCATCAACTCTGGTATTCGCGCCGGCCTTCTGGGAGCGTCTCTTGTCTTCCTCTTCATGCTGCTGTACTACCGCCTCCTGGGGGTTGCCGCCGACGCGGCTCTCGCGGTGACAATTCTTCTCGTCTTCGCGGGACTGATCTCGCTGAGGGCCACGCTGACGCTTCCCGGCATCGCCGGTATCGTGCTCACCATAGGTATGGCTGTTGACGGCAACGTGCTTATTTACGAGCGGATGAAAGAAGAGCTACGAGCCGGTAAGACGCCTCTCGCGGCCATCGACGCCGGATTCAAAAAGGCGCTTGTCACCATATTCGACGCCAACGTCACGACGCTTATCGCCGCGGCGGTGCTCTTCTACTTCGGCAGCGGCCCCGTCAGGGGATTCGCAGTGACGCTCAGCGTCGGTATCATCGCCAGCGTCTTCTGCAACATCCTCGTCACACGGTCTCTTCTCCAGGTGTTCATGGGCGGACGGGCGACGAGTTTCCTGGCGCCCCGATCCTGAGAGAGGTGGAGTAAGACTATGAAAATCATGTTCATCGACTTCATGAAACATCGCAGGGCTGCGCTCCTTGTCAGCCTGGTTCTGGTCGTCGTCAGCCTCGGATTGGTTGCCACGAAGGGGCTGAATCTCGGAATCGACTTCACCGGCGGAAATGTCGTGCAGGTGGAATTCGCGAAGAGCGTTTCCGTGGCCGAAGTCCGCGAGGCGTTGGCTTCGGTCGGGCAGGGGAATGCCGTCATCCAGTCCTACAGCGATGTCGGCGTGATCATCCGTATCAGCGCCAACGAGGACGAAGCGCGGAAAATGGTTGTCGACGCCCTTCGAGCCAAGTATCCGGACATGAAGACCGTCCGTCTTGAAAAGGTCGGCCCGGTGGTCGGGGCCGAACTTCGGAAAGAGGCTTTCGTCGCCCTTTTTCTTGCGCTTGCCGGTATCCTCGTCTATATCACCGTCCGTTTCCAGTTCCGTTTCGCCGTGGTGAGCGTCCTCGCGCTGATGCACGACGCGATCATCACGCTCGGCGTCTTCAGCCTCACCGGTATGGAGATCTCCTCTCCGTTCATCGCGGCGATCCTCACCATCGTAGGCTATTCGCTTAACGACACGATTGTCGTGCTCGACAGGGTGCGTGAAAACTGGAAGACGCTCCGCGGAAACGGAATGCTTGGTTTGTTGAATAATTCCATCAACGAAGTGCTCTCCAGGACGATCAATACGTCCCTGACGACGCTGTTGCCCGTCATCGCGCTCTTCCTCTGGGGCGGTCCCGTTCTCCGCAGCTTCTCCTTCGCCCTTCTCATCGGCATAACCGTCGGCACGTACAGCTCCATCTACATTGCCTCCGGAGTGCTCGCCGAGTGGTGGATCAAGGCGCCGCAGAAGGCGTAAACGAATATTCCGGATGCAGCAAGAAACGCTCTTTCAGAAGGCTCGCCTGTTACGGGCGAGCCTTCCTGTTAGGGGAAAGAATTTGTAGAACAAGGTGTTTATGTGTTATACTCTTTCAATACTATCATGGCCCGTACGCAAAGGAGATGAGAAAGGCCGAAAAAGGAGGAACCTGGAATGACAGAATACGGAAAGAAACTTCCGTTCCGATTCATGGAGTGCGCACTCCTTACGCTGAGCACGGGGGTGCGCGCCCAGTCGGTGCGAGAACTCCGCACGTCGCTGCCGCACGTTCCCATCAGCTCGATCTACTATCACTTCTGGGGGAGGATGCTTCGCCCTCATATCGCAGAATCGGAGTTCAACAATGATTTCGCCTCGTGGGCCGACAGCGGTCTGGGTGATATGGAACTCGCGGAAGCACTGAGCGCGATTAATCCTGTGGGGTGTTCGGATCTCGGCGAAATTCGTTCCATCCTGGAGGACATTCTCGACGCGCGCCTTGAGAACGGCGATTTTATGAGCTGGAAGAAGAGCGACAGAGAGTTCTATTTCATCGCCTGCACAAAGATGATGTTCGACACGGGGCGCGAGATCGCCTCGTTGAAGGACTTCCCGCTCGCGGTGAAGACGTCGAGCCGTCAGAGCTTCTTCCATCACTTTATCGACGGCAGAAGACGCTCTCCCGAGGGAAAGGACGATTTCACCATCTGGCTCGAACAGTTCGGCGACGAGACGGCAGTTCTGCGGAAGTCGCTGGCCGCGATCGACTCGTATCTTTTCTCCCTCGGAGAGCTGAAGGGGCAGGTCGTTTCCCTTCTCGAGAAAAATCTTCGCGGAAGGGGGAAATGACGATGTCCGAGATGCTGAAACAGTACGGAGAAGTGGTCGGCTTCCACGCTATGGACAGCTTGATGGTCATCGCCGATATGCTGCGCGGAAAGAAGATCGTTCATGTGAATTCGACGAAGGAAGGAGGCGGCGTCGCGGAGATTCTTTCCTCGATGATACCGCTCTCCAAAGAACTGGGTCTCGACGTCTCCTGGGAGGTCGTCGAAGGGAACCCCGACTTTTTCGCCTGCACCAAAACCCTCCACAACTCGCTGCAGGGGATGCCCGGCGGATTGCCCGAAAGACAGATCGAAGCATACGTCGAAACGAACCGCACAAATGCGGCGAAACTGAACGACGTGCTGGAGGATGCCGATTACGTCTTCATTCACGACCCTCAACCCGCGCCGCTGCTCGGATACTTCCCGAACAGGAAGGGAAAGTGGATATGGCGTTGCCATATCGACGTCAGCTCGCCGAATCGTTCGGTCTGGCGTTTCGTCAAGAAGCACGTGGAGGGGTACGACGCGTCGATTTTCTCGCTGCCAGACTTCGCACAGCCGCTCCCGCATCCTCAGTATTTGATCACGCCGAGCATCGATCCGCTGAGCGAGAAAAATATCGCGCTGCACAAAAGCGAGATTACGAAGACGTACGGAGAACTGGGCATTCCGATGGACAAGCCGGTCATTCTGCAGGTCTCGCGGTTCGACCGTTTCAAGGATCCTCTCGGTGTTATAGAGAGTTACAGGATCGCCCGCGAACACGTGGATATACGACTCGTCCTCGCCGGAGGCGGCGCGACCGACGATCCGGAATCCGGAGAGGTTCTCGCAAGAGTTCAGGAAGCGGCGGCCGGCGATCCGGACATCCATGTGCTATTGCTTCCCGCGGATGCGCACAGGACGATCAACGCGCTGCAGTCGGGAGCCGCCGTGGTGATGCAGAAATCGACGAAGGAGGGGTTCGGTCTGACCGTCACCGAGGGGTTATGGAAGAAGAAGCCTGTCATCGGCGGAGATGTCGGCGGTATCCGCCTGCAGATCATCAACCGTTTCAACGGGTTTCGAGTGCGTTCTCCCGAAGGGGCGGCCATCCGGATTCGTTATCTTCTGACCCACAAGTGGAAACGCGAGCGAATGGGAGTGAACGCCCGCCAGTACGTCCTTGAGAACTTTCTTATCACCGGGCAGCTTCGCCGCTACCTCTCGCTCCTGATCGCGCTGAACTCGTCGGGGGGAGAGTGGGAGAGATGGCTCTGAGCGGGAGGTGCGACGGGCTCGAAGAGACGGCGTCTTTTTTCAGCTCTTTCAGCAGAGGCGTTCCTCTCCCGGCGAGCGATTACGACGGGACGCCCGCTCCCTTCCGAAAGGGGGGGAGCGTCCTCTCGGGGAGACGCGTCGAAGAGGTCGCCGCCTTGCTTGATATATCACTCGAAGTGTGGGGGCGCCATGGGTGGGAACGGCGCGGTCCGGAGAGGCGAGTGGAAGCGGCCTTCGTTCCGGCGGGTCTCTCGGAGGCGGGAGCGGCGGTCGAAAGGGCCTTCAAGGAAAGAAGGGATTCGGCACGATGAAAAAGAAAGAACGTCTGCTTGTGGTATCGAACCGCCTTCCGGTCTCTCTCTCGAAGGAAGACGGGAAGCTGATCGGGCGTCCTGCATCGGGAGGGCTCGTCAACGCGCTGAGCCCGGTGCTGAAAAACAAGGGCGGGTTCTGGATAGGGTGGGCAGGAACGCGCGAGAACGTTCCTCTGGCGACGCTCCGGGACATTCTCGGTCCCGTTTCCGAGGAGAGCGGCTACCGGCTGCTTCCGGTAATGCTGACGAAGGAGGATGTGGATTCCTTCTATTCCGGATTTTCGAACTCCGTGCTTTGGCCGCTCTTTCATGATCTTCAGAGCAGGTGCGACTTCAATCCCTCTTACTGGGAGGGGTATCTGAGCGCGAACAGAAAGTTCGCGAAAGTGTTGCTGAAGCATACGGAGGAAGGCGATTTCATCTGGGTGAACGACTACCATCTGATTCCGCTCGGGAAGATGCTGCACGAGAAGAAGCCCTCGCTCAAGGCCTCGTTCTTTATGCATATCCCCTTTCCCAGCGTGGATATCTTCATGAAGATGCCGCAGAGAAAGGAAATACTTTCCGAGCTTGTCCACTATGCTTTCGTCGGTTTTCAGACGATGAGGGACAGGCGGAACTTTCTGGAGTGCCTGAAGGTCTTCTTTCCGGAGTTACGGATCTCGGGGAGGGGGAACGTGGTGCGCGCGCGCATCGGAGAACGCGTCCTCCTGGTTGGCGCGCTGCCTATCAGCATCGATTTTCGTTCGTTTGCCGCTCTGGCCTCCGTCAAGGAAGTTGTCGCGCGGGCGAAGGACATCCGTCGGGAGATGTTCGCCGAAAGTTACATCCTCGGGGTGGACAGGCTCGATTACTCGAAGGGAATCCCCGAACGCCTGCGGGGATTTCAGCGATGTCTGGAGCTTCACCCTGAGCTTCGTGAAAAGATCAGCCTGATGCAGGTGGTCGTCCCGAGCAGGGAGTCGGTGGGCGAGTATCTCGACCTGAAACAGGAGATAGAACTCCTCATCAGCAGAATCAACGGCGAATACTCGACGACACGCTGGGTGCCCGTGCACTGGCGCTACGGCTCCGTTTCGCGGTCCGAGCTGGCCGCGCTCTACCGGGGCGCAGAGATGGCCCTCGTCACTTCGTTGAAGGACGGGATGAATCTCGTCTGCAAGGAGTACTGCGCCTGCAAGGCGGACGGGAAGGGGGCGCTCGTGCTGAGCGAGTTCGCCGGAGCGGCGATTCAGCTCGCCAAGGGGGCGCTGCTCGTGAACCCCTACGATGTCGACGCGGTCGCATCGGCTATCGCCGAGGGATTCTCCATGGACGAGCAGGAGAAAAAGCGGCGCATGCGCATTCTGCGGAAGTCGATAGCGCGGCACGATGTTTTCCGCTGGGTGGACGATTTTTTACGAGCGTCCGTGGGCAAAAAGCTTGCCGAGTTCCCGGAGGAGGAGATTCCTCCGCTCTGGCCCGGACTCGAAACCGATGGTGAGAAGTAGATTCGTTCGGGAGTTTACTTCTCCATCCTCACCGACTACAATAAAAGAAGGAAAAGAAATAAAGCGGAGCGGCCCGAATTTCGGAAGCCGGCTCCGCGGTTTTCTGCGGAGCGACGCCGGTTCAGTCTCCTTGACGCGTATCTTCATCTTCCGGAGACGTTCGCCGGATGCCGGTTCGCATTATGTAAATGATTGTTCGCATGGTCCGTTCGGACCTTCGCCGTCGAAAGAGTTCTCTATGGGGTGTGAATAAACAGTGAGAAAACGTGTTCTGCCCGATTCGAAACACTACGAACTGCGGCTCTCAAGCGACTATGCGCCGCACAAAAGGAACGGCGTCCGGTGACGGCGTTCTGTCGCTCCTCGTCGCTCCGTCTCTTTCAGCCGAATTCGTCGACGCTGGAGCTTGCCGGTCGTATCGGGTGCTCCCTTCTTACAGCCGCCGTACTGGAGAGCCGGAGCCAGTCGCCTGCGGCGAATACTGTCGAGGAAAGCGCTCAGTTTTTTCCCTGCGAGCCGTACTCGTACGCGAACTCCCTTCTCGACTCAGCCGCGTCTCTCGAGGAGATGCTGGAGAGGCTTTTCCTCGGAGAGAACGCGGAGGAGGCGGCCGAGCGATGGCGGAACCTCCCGAACCTTGGCAGGGTGCTCGTGTACGGAGATTACGATGCGGACGGCGTCTCCTCGGCGGCGCTCGCGTTGGAGATGTGCCGGGGCAGGGCCGAACAGGCCCGTTTTTTCATCCCTCATCGCCATGAGCAAGGGTACGGACTCCACGAACAGGTGCTCGACCGCCTGCTCTCGATCGGATGGGATACGCTGATCGTGGTGGACTGCGGCACGAAGGACGGCGAAATCCTGGAGAAGGTTGCCCGATCCGGCGTCAACGTCTTCGTTGTCGATCACCATCTTCCGGAACAGGGAGCTACCCTGCACGGAAGCGTGGTGAATCCCCATACGGGCGCGTTCGCCGGGCGGGAAGCGGAGGGACGGGCTCTGTGCGCGACGGGAGTTCTCTGGGCATGGGCATGGCAGCATTCCCTGCATCCGCGGAAACAGCTCGCCCGAATGACGGATCTGGTCGCGCTCGCCACGATTGCAGACTGCATGCCGCTGACCCCCCTCAACAGGGCGCTCGTCCGAAGAGGGATGCACGTTCTTTCGACGACGCCGCGTCCGGGACTCGCCCGTCTCTTCTCGAGGCTCGGAATCGCTCAGGCGAAGAGCACTCTCACCGAGGAGATGCTCTCTATGAAAGTCATTCCCTGTCTCAACGCCGCCGGCCGGATGGATTTCGCGGATACTGCGGTGAACGTGCTGCTCGGGGCGTCGAACGTCGATGAATCTGTAGAGACGTTGATATCGCTCAATCGGAAGAGGCAGTCGCTTTCGCTGAAGATTTCGAAGGATGCCGAAGAGATTCTCGCTGGAGGGGTGAATGTCATCTTGGGCGAGACGTGGCCCGTCGGGGTACTGAGCGGCGTGGCCAGCAGGATATGCAGCCGGACCGGCGCTCCGGTGGCGCTTGCCGCTCCGGTGAACGGAGGCATACGCGGGACGCTCCGCGTTCCCGAGGGAGGGGACGCCGTCGGCCTGCTTGAAACGCTTTCTTGGAAGCTCGACGCATGGGGAGGGCACAAGTACGCGGCCGGTTTCTCGGTCTCCAGGGAAAACTGGGACTCCGTACGCCGCGAACTGCAGCAGTCCCTGGCATCGATGAAGGTCGAAGAGCCTTCCGTGACGGCCATCGCCATGGCTCCCGGCGAAATCTCCCTCGAATCCTGGAAGGAGACGAGCAGACTCGGTCCTTTCGGCAACGGAAACCCTTTTCCGATGTTCTTCCTTGCCCGGAAGGGCAGGGAGCGAATGCTGCCCCTCGGCAAGGACGGAAAACATCTCCAGATAGACGCCGGAGGCGTCCGTCTCCTCGCCTTCAACGGGGAGAACGACAAGGATGTCCTCGCAAAGGCGGAAGGATGGGTCTATCGGCCCCGACTCGACTGCTGGCGCGGCGAGGAGCGTCTTCAGTACGTAGTCGACTATGCGGTAATGGAGTCCGATGCGCCGAATGTCCCATTGAAGCCGCGGTCCGGATGGAGCGGAGAAGAACATGGATCCCAGCAAACTGACCGAGAGCATCTTTGAAAGCCGCACGCACCCCGAGCGTCTCGAGGGTGATCGCACCCATGCGCCCGATGCCGAAACGGACGGGGGCGTTGCGGCGCGTGCGGGAGGAACGGCCGGGCTCGACAGGAAAACCTCGGGAAAGCTGCGGGACAGCTACATCGGGCGTATTCCGGAGGAGGAGCGGGCCATCTCGGTCAAGTTCGCATGGCACGAACTCTGGTCGAAGGCGGTTATCTATCTCTCCAGGGAGGATCTGATGCAACTGGGCGAGGCGCTCGTGATGGCGGGAGACGCCCACAGGGACCAACGCCGCTCCACGGGCGACCCGTACATCGTTCATACCATCAACGTCGCCTCCATTCTCGCGGATATGCAGCTCGACAACGTCACGTTGATGGCAGCCCTTCTGCACGATGTTCTTGAGGATACCGACATCACGATGGAGAAGCTCGTCGCCGCGTTCGGCGCTCCCGTGGCGACCCTGGTCGACGGGGTGACGAAGCTCGGAAAGCTCCCCTTCAAGACGTTCGAGGACTACCAGGCTGAGAATCTACGCAAGATGTTCGTCGTGATGGCGAAGGACATCCGCGTCGTGTTGATCAAGCTGGCGGATCGGCTCCATAACATGCGTACACTGGGAGCCCTCAGGAAGGACAAGCAGCTGCGCATCGCGCGCGAGACGCTGGAGATCTACGCGCCGCTCGCGCATCGGCTGGGCATCTACCAGGTGAAACGCGGGCTTGAGGATCTCGCGTTCAAATTCGCGGACCCAGAGATGTACTACGAGATCAGGCACCGGGTCAGAAAAAAGCTCCCCGAGCGGGAAACCATCATCAAGAAGGCGCTCGAAATTCTCACCGCCCGGCTCGAAGAAGAGGGGATACGCTGCAAGGTGAAGGGGCGCGCGAAGCACTTCTACAGCATCTACGAGAAGATGAACAGAAAGAAACTGCCCGTGGAGCAGCTCTACGATCTGCTTGCTCTCCGCGTGATGGTGGACGACATCGCCGCCTGCTACACGGTTCTCGGCATCGTCCACACGATATGGAAACCGATCCCCGGTCAGTTCGACGACTACATCGCCAACCCGAAGTCGAATATGTACCAGTCGCTCCACACGACGGTGGTGGGGCCGACCGGCGAGCCCCTCGAAGTCCAGATACGCACCTGGGAGATGAACTCCTTGGCCGAGTACGGCATCGCCGCCCACTGGCGCTATAAAGAGGGGGGAAATTCCCTCGACGACCTCGACGCCAAGCTGACGTGGATCCGTCAGGCCATCGAGGCCGACCATGACGGCTCCGAGCCGTCGGAGTTCCTGGAGCGCCTGAAGGAAGACGTCCTCTCGACAGACGTCTTCGTCTTCACTCCTCAGGGGGAGGTCGTCTCCCTTCCGAGGGGATCGACGCCGCTCGATTTCGCCTTCGCCATCCACACCCAGCTGGGCACGCGATGCGTGGGCGCCATGGTGAACAACCGCATTGTCGCCATGGGGTACGAACTGCAAAACGGAGATATCGTCAAGATCATCACGTCGCCTCAGGGCGCTCCGTCCAGAGACTGGCTCAAGATCGCCCGCAGCAGCAAGGCCCGGAGCAAGATCCGCGCCTACTTCCGCGCTCTTGAGAAGACGGAGCGTCTGGAGAAGATGCAGCGCGGCAGGGATCTGCTCGAACGAGAACTCAAGAGGCGCGGAACTCCGGAGTTCGAGGAGTTCGAAGAACTCTTTCCCCTGCTCAACAAGATAGCCAGGGACACGGCCTACTCGAACGGCGAGGAGCTTCTTGCCGCCATAGGAAACGGCCATCAGAGCGTCTCGCTCGTGGCGCAGCGTCTTGCTGGGAAGACTCAGGCGCAGACGCAGCCGGCGCCCGTGCAGCCTCTTCCCGCCGAGCCGGAGAAGCACACGTCCTTCACCGGAAAGAAGGGCGATTCCGATATTGTGGTCGAGGGGGCCGACGGCGTCCAGGTCGTCCTCTCGAACTGCTGCGAGCCCGTTCCCGGCGATCCGATCATCGGGTTTTCCACGAGGACCAGGGGCATCACGGTGCACAGGGCCGACTGTGAAAATGTGAAGAACGCCCGGGAGGAACGGCGTATCGGCGTCTCCTGGGGAACCACCGGCAACCGCAGGTTTTCGGCCAGACTCAAGATCGAGGCGCTCGACAGAGGAGGACTCTTCGGCGACGTGGCTCAGGCGATCATGGCCGGCGATGGAAGCATGACGGGGATCAAGGCCGGAGTCGTGGGAGGCAATATGGCGCGGATGAAGCTGGAGCTTCGCGTCCGCGACCTTGAACACTTATATCTGATAGTCGCCAGGCTCAATGCCGTCAAGGGCATGATCCAGGTATCACGGGGGTGACGCGTATCGTGAGGGCAGTGGTGCAGAGAGTCTCCTCCGCACGGGTTCTTGTGGACGGGGAAGTGAAAGGGACCGTTGGGAAAGGGGTGTGCGTTCTTCTCGGCGTTTCCGACGCCGACGGTGCGCAGGATGCGGACTGGATGGCGGAGAAGATCGTCAACCTGCGCATCTTCGAGGACGACGAGGGAAAAATGAACAGGTCGCTGCTCGAGGTCGGGGGCGAAATGCTTGCCGTTTCGCAGTTCACCCTCTACGGAGACTGTCGGAAGGGGCGGCGACCGTCGTTCGTGGGCGCCGGGGAACCCCGCCATGCCGACCGCATGTACGAGGAGTTCAAGAGCGCGGCGGCAAAAAGAGGCGTGCATGTCGAGAGCGGCGTCTTTCAGGCGCACATGCTTGTCGAGATAGCGAACGACGGGCCGGTCACGCTCATCGTTGAAAGATGAGGCGCCGCATTCCGGACCGACTCCGGCGGAAAAACCTCTCTGTGTGCAGCAGTATAAAGTGTGCGGAAAAGGAAGGGATTCTCGATGAACTACAAACGATTTCCTCTGGGGCCGCTCTGGACGAATACATACCTCGTCTGGGATACCTCCGGAACCGGTTTTATAGTCGATCCTGCCGGTGATGCGGCTGAACTGTTCGCGTTCGCGAAGAAGAAGGAGATCGTCATCGAAGCGATCCTCCTCACCCACGGGCATCTTGATCACGTGGGCGGCGTCCCCGAAGCGCTCGGAACCGTTTCGTCGCCCGTCTATATCGGGGCGGGAGACGCGGGAATGCTTCGTTCTCCCGACCGGAACGCGGCGGAGTGGATGGGGTACGACTTCAGGGGGACCGACGCGTTCTCCATTCTGAACGACGGAGAGACGCTGCACATCGGCGGAATGACGATCTCCGTTCTTGAAACACCCGGACATACGCCGGGGTGCGTATGCTACCTGGTTTCGGAGCCCTCGGATTCAGGAGATTCGGATCTTCTGCTTTCGGGAGACACGCTCTTTGCGCGTAGCGTCGGACGAACCGACCTTCCGGGAGGCGACGTGGGAAAACTGCATAAATCGCTGGTACGCCTTGCCTCCCTTCCCGACGCCCTTCGGGTTCTGCCCGGACACGGTCCGGAAACCAGCATAGAAGCGGAGCGCAACCATAATCCGTTCTGGCCGGAGGAAACGGCGTGAAGCTGGCCTCGCTGCCTCAAGAGGAAATGCCGCGGGAGCGGATACGACTCCGGGGCGCGGAATCGCTCTCGGTCCCCGAGCTGCTCGCGGTGCTGCTCAGGACGGGGAGCAAAGGGAAAGATGTTCTAGAACTCGCCGTCGACGTGCTGAACGAATTCGGCGGTACGAGGGGCCTCTCGCGGGCTACCGAAGAAGAAATGCTGGGCTTTCGGGGGCTCGGCGACGCGAAGGCGTGCGTTCTTCTGGCCGCCATGGAGCTGGGGAAGCGCCTCGAAGCTGCGAGACGAGATCCCGGGCACGGAAAGGACTGGCGGCGGAGCGTCGACGAGATCGCAGCGGATCTGGCCTTCGACGAGCGCGAGTATATTTTCGCCGTTCACGTCCGCCGCAACGGCTCCGTGATTCATGTCGACAAGATATCCTTCGGAGGAGCGGAAGGCGCCTATCTTGATGTAAAATACCTTCTGAGGAGAGCGATTCGGATGGATTCGTACGGGCTGGCGCTGGTGCACAATCATCCGGACGGTTCGTTGTTGCCGAGCCGCGAAGATCGTCTGCTGACCGATTTTCTTTCGCGGAGGGCAAAAATACTGGATATACAACTTTTAGGACATTATGTCGTGGCCAACGGTGAGAGTCGGGGTATCGCTCTCCCCGGAGAGCCCTAGAAAGCGGGGACTGAAACAGGTGTTCAAATATCTTTCGGGAATGTTCGGCGGCGATGTCGGTATCGACCTCGGGACAGCCAATATAGTGGTGTACGTCAAGGGGCGGGGAATCGTCATCAGCGAGCCCTCCGCCGTTTCCATACGCAAGCGCCCAAGAGGAGGGGCGACCGAGGTGATTGCCGTCGGACGCGAGGCCAAGGCGATGGCGGGCAAAACTCCCGGAGGAGTTTTCACCATCTGGCCCCTTCAGGACGGCGTCATCGCGAACTTCGAGATGACCGAGGAGCTGATCCGTCACTGCCTGCGCAGAGCCAACGGCGGCAAACCGTTCGTCTCCCATCCGCGCGTTGTGATCTCCGTTCCTGCGGAGGTGACGGAGGTCGAACGAAAAGCCGTGATCGACGCCACTCTCGGCGCAGGGGCCAAGGAGGCCTACGTGATCGAGGAGCCTGTAGCGGCGGCCCTTGGCGTCGGCTTGCCGATCCAGGAGCCTCGGGGCAGCATGATTCTCGATATCGGCGGAGGGACGAGCGAAGTGGGCGTCCTCTCCCTCGGAGGCATCGTGGTGACCAACTCTCTCCGCGCAGCGGGGAAGGAGATGGACAACGCGATCGTCGCCATGCTCCGCCAGCGATACGCGCTGCTCATCGGCGAGACGACCGCCGAGGAGGTCAAGATAGCGATAGGTTCGGCGCTCCCTCTCGAAACGGAGCTTGAAATGGCCGTCAAGGGGAGGGACCTGGCCGACGGCCTTCCCAAGGCCGATGTCGTCACCTCCGTCGAGGTCCGCGAGGCGCTTGAACCGATCCTTTTGCGGATAGAGGACATGGTCAAGGTCGCGCTCGAACAGACGCCTCCCGAGCTGGCCAAGGATATCGTCGACCAGGGAATCTTCCTCTCCGGAGGGGTCTCGCTTCTGAGAGGCCTTGCGGAGCGGCTTTCCAGGGCGATGAACACTCCGGTCGTCGTGGCGGAGGATCCGCTTTTCGCGGTTGCCCGCGGCTTGGGGATGATTCTGGAGAACCTGGGAGACATGAAAAAGGTGCTCCTCTCGGTGGAGAAGGGTTCCAAATAATTCACCGGCACGTCCGGCGGAGAGTCGCCTCATGACGGATAAACACAGGGAAAGAGAATGGATTCACGGGCTTCTGGCACTCGCCGCAAGTCTTTTGCTCCTTGCGGCGGCGCCCCGGAGAGAATTCTTCAAGGGGGCCGTTGATTTCGTCGGAGCGATTCTGCGCTACCCGGAATATCCGGCGGTCTTCATCGAGACGACGGCAAGGGAGTTCGTCGTGTGGTTCGCCGAGCGGCAGGGACTGCAGGAACGTCTGAAATCGCTCAAGGAGGAGAACGAACATCTTCGGTTGGTCTGGTCGATGGAGAACGCCCGTAATCTCAGGAGGGAGCTGGACGGTTTCGTGCGGTATGCGCGTATTACGCTGCGCGAGCCGCTCTCCTGGTGGTCCGAGGTTCGGATCAACAAGGGGCGCGACGACGGCGTCGTCGTCGGGGCGCCCGCGCTGCATAACGGATTCCTCGCGGGAAGAGTCAGCAGTGCGGAGAGCGGTTTCGCATGGGTCGAGCTGCTCTCCTCCTCGTCGCTGATGATTCCGGTGGTCATCGAAGAGACGAGGGATCTCGGCGTCGTCGCCGGCGACGGCGACGGGGGAGTCTGGCTGCTGTACGTCCCGGAGAACAGGATGCTCAGAGGGGGGATGCGTGTCAGCACCGCGATGGTCAGCGAGGCTCTTCCTCCGGGTATTCCGCTGGGTAGCCTTGCCGACGAGCGCAGAGAGACGAGCGACGGGTATACGGCGTGGAGAGTTCTTCCGGGCGCTTCCTTGTCGCAGCTCTATGCCCTGGAGATCCTTGGCTTGCATCCGTCCTCGCAGGGAAGCTCCTCCACAGGGAGACCGGGTTCATGATCTATCTTCTTTCATGGTACGCGCAGGATTTTTTATGGGTTCTCGGCGCCGGGAAGGTACTGATCCCGGAGATTTTTTTGCTCGCTCTCGTCTTTCTTTCGCTTTTTCGTTCGGAGGACGGCGTGCGCATTCTCTGGGCCGCGTTTTTCGGAGGCGTCCTCTGGGATCTCCGCTGGACCGGATTTCCGGGCGTGAGTTCCCTGTTCTACGTATCGACGCTCATGTTCGTTCGATGGGTGTGGCACTCCATCCCTGTATCGGGAAGGACGATCTCGCTCTTCGGTTTTCTGCTCTGGTCGGCGAACATGCCGGTCGCTCTCGGTCGCATCTTTCTCTGGGGCGCGAGGGGAATCGGGCTCTGGCAGGCATACCTTCTCCAGCAGAGCCACATCGTGCCCCTGGTGCTTCTTGCTTGCGCCGCCTATGCGTGGAGGTTGAAAAAACAAGATGTCTGACCAGCGTTCCGAAATGAATCTGCGCCTCGTCCTGTGGAGATTTTTTCTCGCGTTTACACTTCTTCTCCTTGCGGGGGGACTGTATTTTTTTCAAATAGTCAACGCAGATACGTACGTCCGTCTCGGCGCGAACAATCGGCTCCGTTTTATCCGCTTCGCCCCGATACGAGGGGAGATCTTCGACCGGAACGGAGTCCCGCTTGCCGCGAATGTAACGACCTTCGACATCATGGGGTACCCTCTCGATATCGAGAGAGAGGATATGGTCGGAAAGCTGGCGTCGCTTCTCTCCCGCCACGGCATCCCGATGACGGAGGAGGACCTGCGGCGCGACGTCAAACGCCAGTTCTGGGCGCCGTACAGGGTCGTGCGCGTCGTCTCGAACATCACGCTTGCCCAGATGGCCGATCTGGTGGCCGATCCGGAGTTTCCGCGGCAGCTCTTCCCGATCCCGGTGCTGCGTAGGACCTACCCTACGGGCAGCGTCGCCTCCAATGTGACGGGGTTCGTCGGAGAGATCAACGAAAACGAGCTGCGGCAGATGGAGGGGAAGAGTTACGTCGGAGGCGATCAAATAGGAAAAACGGGAGTAGAGAAGGAGTACGAGGAAACTCTCCGCGGAAAGCCCGGCGGCGAATCGGTGGAAGTCGATGCGAGAGGCCGGAAAATTCGACAGATAGACACATACCCCGCAGGTAGGGGAGAAGATCTTCACCTGACGCTCGATCTCGGCGCGCAGAGGCTGGCGACCGATCTTCTGAAGGGGTACCGCGGGGCTTTGGTCGTGATGGATGTGCACGACGGCGATATTCTCGTACTTGCGTCATCCCCCTCCTACGACAACAATCCTCTTGCATGGGGAGTGTCGGCGAGAGAGTGGAATGCGCTGCTTTCAGACCCGCAGAAGCCGATGCTCGACAGGAGCATCGCCGGGCTGTATCCTCCGGCGTCCACCTTCAAGATCCTCGTGGGGCTTGCGGCGCTCGCGGAGGGAGAGGTCACCCCGTCCACTACCTATTTCTGCGGTGGAGCGTTTACTCTGGGCAACCGGACTTTTCGTTGTTGGAGGCGCTCCGGCCACGGAACCATGAACCTGACGAGCGCGCTCCAGTATTCATGCGACGTGTATTTCTACCAGGTCGGACTGAAGCTCGGAATCACACGTCTTTTAAAGTGGGGCAGCCTTTTCGGGCTAGGACGGCCGACGGGGATCGATCTCCCCGGAGAGGCGGCGGGCGTTATCGCGGGGCCCGACTGGAAACGGGCGCGCTTCAAGGAGGCCTGGTACCGGGGAGATACTGTCAATTACTCCATAGGACAGGGGTTTTTGCTGACGACGCCTCTGCAGCTCGCGACGATGTACGCGGTGATCGCCAACGGAGGGAAATTGGTTCGCCCCCGTCTGGCGCAGAGAGCGCCCAAGCACGCTGCCGAACTGAATATCGTTCCGTCGCAGCTGAATATCATTCGCAAGGGGCTTGATTATGTCGTTCGAAGGGGTACCGCCCGACAGGCGGGAGGCTTCGGCATCACCGTCGCCGGGAAGACCGGAACGGCGCAAAACGCCCACGGAGACGATCATGCGCTTTTTGTTGGGTACGCTCCGATGGACAACCCTAAGTATGTTGCGGTCGCTATGCTGGAGGCAGGTCTTCACGGAGGTTCCGTAGCCTCTCCGATAGTCGGGGAGATTCTTTCTTATCTACTGGTCCCGGAATCCAGAGTAAAAAACCCGTAGAGAACCCCCGAGTCGGCGGATATCGGAGAACTACCTGCGGGACAGATACTATAGAGGCTGACGAATACGTTGGTTTGCCTTAAGGAGGGGGTACTGTGGCTGAAACTGTGGAATCTCTCGAAAGTCCGAAGGGGGCGGCCGAGCATCGGGGCCCGTCGGAGATTCTGCTGAAGGGAACGGGCTACGGCGTCCGGATGATTTTTCCGGAGTCCGTTCCGGACGACTCGCTCCTGGAGGATTTGAATCGCTTCTCCGGGGATGCGGCGCGCCTGGCACGCGGCATCGGGGTTGTTCTCGACCTCCAGGGGAGAACGCTTTCCCGCGCCTTTTTGCTCCGTCTTCTCTCCGAGTTCGTATGGACGGGCGATTTTCGCGTGTTGTCATGGATGTCCTACAACGCGGATACGCTCGACCTGCTTCGTTCTTCGGGCTTTTCCACGGGGGAGCCGAGCGCGGGAAAGAGCGAGAAGAGGGAGAACGGCCCGAATTCCCTCGTCCTTATTCAGTCCCTGCGCTCCGGACAGAGGGTGGAACACGACGGCGACGTGGTGCTCCTCGGGCATATGAACGAAGGAGCGGAGATATACGCCTCCGGGAATGTCTTCGTGCGCGGCAGACTCAAGGGAGTGGTTCACGCGGGAATGCACGGGGGAGAGTTCAGCATCTCCGCGGGGCAGTTCGAAGCGCGGCAGGTTCGTCTGGGAGGAAAACTCTGTTCCTCGCTCGGCGCCGACATTGAGTGGTGGGGCAAGGCCGTCGTGATCAGTCTGGAAAAAGATTCTCTCGTAGTGAGGGAGTTGAAGTTATAATCCCCCGATATCGCCCTGAAGGACGATCGGGAGGGAAGGAGAGATCTGGCTGTGGATTCTCGTGTTATTGTGATTACCTCCGGAAAGGGAGGGGTGGGAAAAACGACCACCACTTCGAACCTAGCGGTAGCGCTCGCGCGCGCCGGTCGCCGCGTCGTAGCGGTCGACGCGGATATAGGGCTCAGGAACCTCGACGTGGTGATGGGGCTCGAAAACAGAGTGGTTTACAACTTCATCGACGTTCTCGAGGGAAATTGCAGGCTGAATCAGGCGCTCGTGAGGGACAAGCGCGTCGATAACCTCTTCCTGCTCCCGGCGGCGCAGACGCGCACCAAGGACGCCGTCTCGTCGGAGCAGATGGAAGAGTTGTGCGCTCTGCTCCGGGAGGAGTTCGAGTATGTATTGATCGACAGTCCGGCCGGAATCGAGAGCGGTTTCCGGAATGCGGCGGTGGGAGCCGACGAGGCTCTTGTCATCGCGACTCCCGAGGTACCCTCCGTCAGGGACGCGGACAGGATCATCGGCCTCCTCGAATCGATGGGGAAGGCCCCGATTCGATTGATCGTGAACCGCCTCCGCTCCCAGATGGTCCGCGACGGCGAGATGCTCGACGTGACCGACGTGCTCGATATCCTTGCGATCGAACTCATCGGCGTCGTCCCCGAGGACGACAGCGTCGTGAAGTCGGCCAACCGCGGGGAACCCCTCACCTTTTCGGACGCATCGCCGGCAGCGCTCGCGTTTCAAAGAATCTCTATGCGTCTGACCGGAAAAGACGTCCCCTTCCCGAAGTTCGACGAGGAGAACGGCAGAGGTCTCTTTGCGGGTATCCGAAAGCTTTTCGGGATGAAGAGCTGAGAGGAGAGGGGGTATGGCGATGGAATTCCTTAAAAAGTTTTTTTGCTCCACGGGGTCGAAGACGGCGGCCAAGGAGCGTCTCCAGATCGTTCTCATACACGACCGTGCGGACATCTCTCCCGAGATGCTCGACAACCTTCGGCAAGACATGATCGCGGTGATCACCAGGTACATGGATATCGATACATCCCGTATCGAGATGGACTTCGACCGTGCGGACAGATCCGTTGCGTTCGTGGCGAACATCCCTGTGATCCGCATCAAGCGCGGAGTCGCTCCGGTGCGAGATGGCGACAGAGCATAGACCTTCCTTCGGAGAGGATATGGCGCTGCGGCAAGCCGGAACGCGGCGTACGAGGGATAGAGCGACATAATGGAAGAAACCAAACGTTCTCTTGGCGAGAGTATCGCGGGGTTGGACAAGATTCAGCTTTTTTCGGTCGTTCTGCTCTTTTCCCTCGGTGTCCTTTCCATCTTCAGCGCCGGAGCGGGCTTCGACGGAAGAGGGTCGAGTTATGCGACAAGGCAGCTTCTCTGGGGCGCCGTGTCCGTCGTTGCCTTTCTTGCGACGTTGAAGATAGGGTACGAACGGTTTCTGCGGGAGGCGTACCTCCTCTACGGCGTTTCGTTGCTGTTGCTTTTAAGCGTGATAGCGCTCGGAATGACCGTCAAGGGCTCGCAGCGATGGATCGACCTGGGCTTTTTCCGTTTCCAGCCGACGGAGTTCGTGAAAATCACTCTTGTTCTGGTGCTTGCGAAACACCTGTGCAGATACCCTCCGTTGAATTTCGCCTCGTTTCTTGGAGGCCTCGCCGTACCTGCGCTTTCCGGAATTCTGGTTCTGATCCAGCCCGATGCCGGCAGTGCGATGGTCTACGGGGTAATCGCTTTCGTCGCCCTCGTCGCCGCCGGGGCTCCGTGGAGATATCCCGCCGGACTGATGGCTTCGGCGACCGCGCTACTCCCGTTTGCCTGGCATTTCCTGCGCGAGTATCAGAAGGCGCGTATCCGCGTCTTTCTCGACCCTTGGAGCGACCCGCTCGGCGCAGGGTACAACGTCATCCAGTCTCGGATCGCCGTGGGCTCCGGAGGGCTTTTGGGAACAGGCTTCATGGAGGGGTTGCAGAGCAAGCTTCGTTTTCTTCCCGAACCGCACACGGATTTTATCTTCGGCGTGTTCTCGGAGGAGTTCGGTTTCGTCGGCGCGCTGGGG
Organism: Synergistaceae bacterium; assembly: GCA_018436725.1. Classification (GTDB taxonomy): domain Bacteria; phylum Synergistota; class Synergistia; order Synergistales; family Aminobacteriaceae; genus JAAYLU01. The sequence continues at coordinate 64,405 of JAHDKT010000037.1, forward strand.
ATGCTCCTGCTCTTCGGACTTCTCTTCTGGCGTCTCGTGGAAGCGGGACTACGGACCAAAGACGCGCGCGCCAAGGTCCTGATCGCCGGCGTTTCTACGTGGTTCTGGTTCCAGATGCTGCAGAGCATCGGGATGAGCATGGGGCTCCTGCCCATTACGGGGCTTCCCCTCCCGCTCGTCAGCTACGGGGGCAGTTCGCTGCTCTCGTTTTCCATAGCGCTCGGTCTGGCGCAGAGCGTGTACGTTTCCACGCTGAAAAGCTATACATAATCGCTACGTTTCGCGGAGGACGCGAAGTTGGAGAGTTCCGGATCCGGTACGGCCGGAAAGGTATTTCGAGGGGGAATTGTATTTTATGAGGTGCAGGAAGAACAAAGCGGCGCCGGAGAGCCTTTCCGTCCCGCGCGAGGGAGCCGTTCAATCGGCTCTCTTCGAATTTAACGACGGAATGTGGCCGCTTCTTTCCAATGTGAAGCGCTCCTCCCGTTATGCCGGGTGCGAGTACGGGATCATCCCTCCGAAGGAGGACGGAGGCTCCGTCGTGCGTTTCTGTCTTGCTTTCCCCGATGTGTACGAGATAGGGATGAGCTATCTCGGCTTCCAGATCCTGTATTTCCTCCTGAAGGGGCTTCCCTGCGGCGACGCGGACAGAGTCTACTGTCCGTGGACCGACCTCGAGGAGCAGATGCGCGCGCAGGGGACGCCTCTTGCGTCGCTGGAGAGCGGCCGCCCCCTCCGCGATTTCGATGTGCTCGGCTTCACGCTCCAGTATGAACTGAGCTACAGCAATATCCTCACCATGCTCGACCTGGGGGAGATTCCTCTGCTGGCCGCGGACAGAGGCGAGAGCGATCCGCTGGTCGCGGCGGGAGGGGTCGGAGCGCTTGCTCCCGAGCCCATCGCCCCTTTTATCGACTTTTTCTGCGTCGGCGAAGGCGAAGAGCTTCTTCCCGAGGTGATCGCGCGCCTCTCCGAAACGAAGGGACTTTCGCGGAGCGAGAAACTGCGCGCGCTGTCGGAGATCGAGGGCGTCTACGTTCCGTCGCTCGTGGAATGCGACTTCTGCGTCGACGGCGTACGATTTCGCTCTGCGGAAGGAAGCCGGAGCGCTCTCCCCGTGCGGAGGCGCATCGTCGACTCTCTGGACGACGCGTTCTTCCCCGAGACGCTTCTCGTGCCGTCCGGAGGGATCGTCCACGATCGGGTGGCCGTCGAACTCTTCCGCGGATGCACCAGGGGCTGCCGTTTTTGCCAGGCCGGCATGGTGACGCGCCCCGTCAGAGAACGCTCCGTCCGCCCTCTTGCGGAGCGGATCGTCTCTTTGGTGGAGAAGACCGGGTGGGAGGAAGTCGGCCTCCTCTCCCTGGCATCCTGCGACTATTCGGGCATTGCCGGACTTGTCCGCGAACTCTCCCCTGTGTTGGCCGCGAAGAACGTCAAGCTGAGCCTGCCGAGCCTCCGTATGGACGCCTTTTCGGTGAACCTGGCGGCGGAGATGGAATCTATGCGGCGCGGCGGGATTACCTTCGCGCCCGAGGCGGGAACGCAGCGTCTTCGCGACGTGATCAACAAAGGCGTGAGCGACGAGGACTTTGAAACGTCTCTCCGGACCGCGTTCAGCAAGGGGTGGGACAGGGTGAAGCTCTACTTTATGATGGGGCTGCCCACGGAGACGGAAGAGGACCTCGAGGGCATCGTCCGCCTGACCGAGCGAGCGTACTCCATCGGCAAGGGGATCAAGAAGAGAGTGCAGGTTGCGGTCTCGGTGGCCGGATTCGTCCCCAAACCGCATACCCCCTTCCAGTGGGAGGCTCAGCTTCCGGTCGACGAGCTGCGGCGGAGAGGCCGGTACGTCAAGAACCGTCTCAACGAAGTCGGCAGGGGAAAGATCTCCCTGAAGTACCACGAACCGGAGCAGACTTTTCTTGAAGGCGTCTTCGCCCGGGGGGACAGACGGCTGGCCCCTGTGCTGCTCGCCGCGTGGAGGAAGGGAGCGCGTTTCGACGGTTGGACCGAGACCTTCTCGTTTTCCCGCTGGATGGAGGCCTTCGAGGAGGCCGGTATCGATCCGCACTGGTATGTCGCGCGCGAACGCTCCCTGGAAGAGGGGCTTCCCTGGGATCACATCTCCGCGGGAGTCTCGAAGGAGTTCCTCCGGAGGGAACGCCTGCGTTCACGGGAGGGAGCGCTCTCGCCGGACTGCCGCGAGGACGGCGTGTGTTCCGTATGCGGCGCGGCCTGCCTCGCCTGCGGCGCCTGTTTTTCCCCGGTGGAAGGGGGAGACGTCCGTGCTTAGAATACGCCTGACCTATGCGAAGCGCGGGAGAGCGTGCTTCATCCCGCATATCGCCATACCGTCCGTCTTCTCCAGGAGCGGGAACCGCGCGGGAATCTCCTTCCAGCTTTCGGAAGGTTTCTCCCCGCGTCCGCGCATCAGCCTCGGGCCGGAGCTTCCCGTGGGCGTTCCGGCTTTGAGCGAGCCGCTCGAAGTCCGTCTGGACTCCTTTTCCGCCGAGGATCTTCTCGCGTGGGACCGAGCGCTTCCCCCCGGCTTCTTCTTCACCGGCGCCTGCCGGGTGAACGGCGAGCCCGGATCGGCCGAAGCGCGATCGCTCAACAAGTGGTGCGAGGTTTCGTCGTGCCTCCTCGCCCTTCGGCGGGAGCCTTCCGGTATTCCGTTGCTCGAGTCCTTTCTGCGGGAGCTGAAAGACCGGGGGGAAGTGCTCTTTTTCGAGCCTGCCGATTCATGGAGCGTCCGGTGCATTCTGGAGAATCCGGCGCAAAGAAGTCCCGGAGTGCTCGTGAAGGAGCTTCAAAAAAGAGGTATCATAGAGGGGTGGCCCGATATCTTTCTTCTCCGGGAGGTCGTAGGGCGGCTCGGAGTCTCCGAAGAGACCGGAGCGCCGTGTGTGCTCCCGCTGACGCCGCCTTTCGCGACGGGGACGGGGCGCGATGCTGAAGAGGATGTGTCCGGGGAGCGGACTCCGGTTGCGGGGTGTAGCTCCTCGGAGTGTCGATAAAGAAAGACGGCGGAATGCTCTCTTTCGCGATTGCTAGCGAAAGGGAAGCGCGTTCCGTTGAAAATCCTTTTCCGAAGAGGAGGGAGTTCTGTTTGTCAGAGAATGCGGAGGCCAGGAGCGGGCGGGCGGAAGGGCGCGACGCCGTAGTTCGCCGCACGGAAGCGCGGGAGGATGTCGACCCGCAGGAGGGAAGGCCTGGCTCGCGCGGGGTGTCCGCCGCCGGGAACGCCGACAGGAAAATCATCGCGAACTGCCTTGATCCGGAAGAGACGCGAGTGGCCATCATCGAGGACGGCCGCCTTGCGGATCTTTTCGTCGAGCGCATGTGGGAGCGGCAGAAGGCGGGCGAGATCTACAAAGCCAGAGTCGAGAGCGTGCTTCCGGGCATCCACGCTTCCTTTGTCAACCTCGGCGACGGAAGGAACGCGTTTCTGTACCTCAACGACGCGAGAGGGCTCGATCTTCAGCCGAACAAGGAGCTGCTCGTCCAGGTGACGAAGACCGCCAGAAAGAACAAGGGGGCGAGAGTGACCTCCCGAATCTCCCTGCCGGGAAGGTACGTCGTGCTCGTACCGGGCGGACAGGAGTCGGGAGTTTCCAAGCGGATACTCGACGAGAACGAACGAAAACGGCTGAAGGCCATCGCACGCGACTTGCGCGGAGACTACGGCATTATCGTCAGGACCGCTGCCGAAGGCGTGGACGACGAATCGCTCGCCCACGACGTGGAGACGCTCCTTGCCTTGTGGCGCGAGATCGAGCATACGGGACGGACGCAGAACGCTCCTTGCCTCCTGTACAGAGATTTGGGGCTCTTGGGGAGAGTGCTGAGGGACGAACTCACCGAGCAGGTTTCCGAGATCATCGTGGACGGCCCGGAGGAGTTCGAGAACGTCAGGGGGCATCTGTCGAGTTTGTGCGGCGGAGAGCCTCCGGATCTGTCGCTGTACAAGGGAACCGTTCCGCTTTTCGAACACTACGGTGTGGAGAAGGAGATCGACGCCGCTCTCGAACGGAAGGTCTGGCTCAAGTCGGGGGCCTATCTGATCATCGACCACACCGAGGCGCTCACCGTCATCGACGTCAACACGGGAAAGTACATCGGAAAGACCGATCTCCGCCATACCGTTCTGGAGACGAACCTCGAAGCCGCGTCCGAAATAGCCCGCCAGCTCAGGCTGCGCGCTATCGGCGGCATCGTCGTCATCGACTTCATCGACATGGACTTCGAGGAGGACCGATCCCGACTGCTCCGGAGGCTGGAGGACGTCTTTCAGCCGGATAGATACCGTGCGCGCGTCTTCGGCGTCTCGCAGCTCGGACTCGTCGAGATCACGCGAAAGCGTGCGCGCCCCGACATCCGCTCCACGCTCACCCGAAGCTGTCCCGCGTGCGGCGGAGGCGGCTGGGTTTTCCGCGAGGATACCGTCGCGATGTCGATCAAGCGGTTCCTCAGGAAGGTCTCTTTCGCCAACAGGGCGGAAGCGCTGCTTCTGGAGGCCAACGCCGCCGTAGCCCAGTACATCTTCGAGACGTACCTCTCCCTCTGGGAGACCGAACTCGGACGGAGGATCTTCATCGCTGCCGCTCCCGACTTCGCGTGGAGCAAGTACCGGCTGGAGGCGCAGGGGGGCGTCGACCAGGTCGAACGGCGCATCGAGCAGATGGAGAAGCGGGAGGCGCGAATCGTTGTATATCGAACGTCTTCATCTTAAGGGATTCAAGAGTTTCGGCGCCTCTCTGGAACTTCTCCTCTCTCCGGGATTCACGGCCATTGTCGGACCCAACGGAAGCGGCAAGAGCAACCTGCTCGACGCGCTCCGCTGGGCGTTGGGCGAAGCGGGCTCCCAGCGTCTCCGGATCGTGAAGCAGGGGGACCTGCTCTTCTCCGGGAGCGTGACGCTCCCCCCGGCCTCGCGCGCCGAGGTAACCCTTCTGCTGCGTTCATCGATGCTCGCAGGCCGTGCGGAAGACCGTGCACGCGGGGCCGCGCAGTGTATCTTGAAACGAAGCTACTCGCCGGAAACGGGAACTGTGCTCACTGTCGACGGGGAGCGACTGCGCCTCTCCGATCTCGACGAGGTGAAACGGCTCTGGCATCTCGAAGGAGATCAGTTCGCCTTCATCGGGCAGGGGGAGGTCGCGGAGGCGATCCATCAGCGCCCCGCGCAGCGCCGCGCCCACTTGGAAGTCCTTTTCGGCATCGACCAGTATCGCAAAAAACGGAACGAGACCTCCCAGAAGCTCGCCGCGGCCTCGGAGGAGACGCTCCGCCTCGGCGCGCTCGCCGCCGAACTCTCGAACCGGCGCGAAGAGATCGCCCCTGCCGTCGAAAAGGCGTTGGCCGCGAAGAAGCTCACCGACGAGCTGGACGATAAAAGGCGCGGGTACTACTTCTTCAGGCGTCGCCTCTTGGAGGAGAAGAGCGCGCTTCTTGAGGACGAGCTGCGCGCCCTTCGGGAGGAAGAGACGCTCCGCCTGCGCTGGAAGGAGCTGTGGGAGGCCATGTACACTCGTTCCGTCCGCCGGTGCGGAGAACAGGAAGAACGGGTGAAGCGCCTTCTGGGGGACAGGGATGAACTCGTCGCGCGCCGCGAAGGGCTCAGGAGGAGCTGCTTCGCCGGCGCCGCCTCCATACGGGAGATACTGACTCGCCGCCGCTCCCTTGGCGAAGAGCAGACCGGCGTCGTGTCGCGTCTTGAGTCGCTGATGGCGGAGAGCGACGATCTGAAGCGGAAAGAGGCCGCCCTGGAGTCCGAGCACGGCGCGCTCGCCGCGGAGCGGGAACTTCTCCGGAGGCGGGTGCGAGAACTGCACGAGGCGATCGATGCGGACCGGAGACGCAAACACGCGACGACGAATACCCTCGCGGCCCTTTCCGGCGAGCTGGAGACGTTGCGGTCGCGTCTTGTCTCCCGGCGTTCGTTTCTCGAATCGTGCGGCGCGGATCTTGCCGTATCCGAGGAGAGCGCACGATCCATGGAAGAAGCGCTGCGCGACGCTTCCGAAAGGCTCTTGATGCTGGAAAAGCAAGAGCCGGAGGTGGTCGAGGCGCACAGCGATATTTTCGCCCGTTGCCGGACCACGGGAGGGGCGCTCCAGTCGGCTCGCAAGGAGGCTTCCTCGCTCGAAGGGGCGCTTGAGGATCTTCGAAGCGCGGAGGATTCTATGTATCCGGAGCCGGTGCGCTTTCTCACCGCGGCCGACAGACTAGGGAAACTTCCGGTTCCGGTAAAGGTCGCCGCGGACGCCTTCACCTGTCCTCAGCGCGTCACCTCGGCGCTCGAGGCGTATCTTGGAGGTCGTCAGTACTGGGTGCTCGTTAAAACGCTCGCCGAGGCGGGGCGTTGCATCGATATGCTCAAGGAACGGCGCGCGGGAAGAGCGACCTTCCTTCCGCTCGAACGGAGCCGCCCGCGCTTTCCCCAGAGCAGGTTCTCCCTGCCCAAAAGCGGCGTGGTGGGGTGGGCCATGGACCTGGTCTCGGTCGATCGGGAGTGGGAACCGGCCGTCATGCACCTGCTCGGCGATCTCCTCGTGGTCGAGCGCTACGACGACGGGGCCGCCCTGGTGAACCGGGGGGCCTCCTTTCCGATAGTTTCACTCGACGGAGAAGTGTTCGCGACGTCGGGAACGGTCAGCGGAGGACGCGCACGATCTTCCGCAGGCGCTATCGAGCGGAGAAGCCGGATCGTCGAGTCCGAAGAAAAACTGAAGACGCTGAAGCGGCGCATCGCGGAACTGACGCGCGCTCTCGCCGAAGAGGAGGCGCTGGAGCGCGCCCGTGCGGCGGAGAAGGACGAATGGGCACGGCTGCTGCGCGAGACGAAAAAAGAGGTCGAGGAGAAGCGCAGGGAGTTGGAGATGGAACGTTCGCGACGCGACCGTCTTGCGAACGAGCACGCGACGGGCGGCGCCGAAGCGTCCGCTTGGGAAACGCGCATCTCGGCGATCGAGACGGAGATGAAGGAGCTGATGGCGACGGTCGTTCCTTCGGCGGAGAACGCGGACGTGTCCGCGCTTCCCGCCAGGCTCAAGGAGATCGAAGGGGCCTGTGTACTCCTCGAAGAGCGGCTGTCGAGCGTGCGGGCGCTGCGCGAGCGCGCCGGCGAAGAGTTGGCCCGCTCAGGCGAACGGCGGAGGTCGCTTCTGGAGGAAGAACGCGCCGCCTCCCTTCGCGAGCAGGAGGAGCGGCGGCGTCTTTCGCAGCGAGGGAAGGAGCAGTACCGCATCTTTCTCGAACTGCGGGAGATCCTGGGAGAACTCGACCGCGTACATGGAAAGGAACGGGCGCTTGCAGCCCGTTCCGCAAAGGTATCGGCGCGCAGCAGGGCCGCCGTCGAACGTGCGGGAACGCTGCGGACCAAGGCGGACGCGCTTGTCCAGCAGCGTGAAAACCTCGCGGAAGAGCTGAGGCGGCTGATCGAGGCCTGGGATGACGAACACCCCTACGATGCGGCCTTGGCGCCCGGCGTAGATGAAGGCGAGGCTATAGCTTCCGCCGTCCGCAGGCTCGAAAGGGATCTGCGTGCGCTCGGCCCTGTCGATTGGGGAGCGCTCTCCGAAGATACGTCGCTCGCCGCGCGCATCGCCTTTCTTGGCGAGCAGCTCTCCGACGTCCGCGCCGCTATGGACGAGCTGCGGGCCATCATCGAAGAGACCGACCGTCACGTGGGCGTCGTCTTCACGGGAGCCCTCGACAATATCAACATCCGTTTCGACGCGCTCTTCCGGAGGCTCTTCGGAGGCGGCGAGGCCCGCCTTCAACTTTTGGCGCCGCAGAGCGGCTCTTCCGAGGGGGGCGAAGAAGATGAAACCGCCGAAACGGCCGGAACGCGCGGCAACTCCGCGGCATGGGATCGGGGGGTCGAGATCGTTGCACGTCCGCCCGGCAAGCATCTTCAGAACCTTGCTCAGCTCTCGGGAGGAGAGCAGACGCTGACCGCCATCGCCTATCTCTTCGCTTCGATGGAGGTCGCCGGCGTTCCGCTCGCCGTCCTCGACGAGGTGGACGCGGCGCTCGACGAATCGAATCTGCTCCGTTTCGGCGAACTGGCGCGAGAATACGCCCGCCCCTCCGCGGAGGAGGCGTTCGAGGAAGGGGAAAACGCTTCCGGCAGCGGAATCCAGCTTGTAGTAATGACGCACCGGAGGGCCACCATGGAACGGGCCGATATTCTCTACGGCGTGACGCTCGCGGAGCCCGGACTCTCGAAAGTTGTCGGGATACGCGTCGAGGACTGGGTGGAGCCCGGCGCCGACCTCAAAGCGCGCCGTGCGCCCGCAGTCGCGGCGCTCCGGGCGCGTCAGTGAACATCTCCGAAAAAGCGCCGTTTCCGGTGTCGCGGGACGAGCTGTTGATGGGGTCGCTCTCTCTGGACCAGCCGGAGAAGGGACCGAGGGTGAACGCCGACACCATCCTGCTCGCGGCCTACGTGCGCGACACGTTCTCCGGAGCACGCGGCGGCAAGGATGTCCTCGAGATCGGCTGCGCCACGGGAGCGATCTCGCTCATCACGGCGTATCGCTTTTCCTCGATCCCCTCCATACTGGGGATGGACATCCAAAGTGAGCTTGTGCGGCTCGCCGAAGGGAACGCGAGGCGAAACGGCCTCGCGGACAGGGTCTCCTTCCTGGAGGGCGACGTTCGCCGTGTCCGCACGTTCCTTCCGGCGCAGTCGTTCGACGTGGTGATCACGAACCCTCCCTACGAAGCTTCCGAGAGAGGGCGGCTCTCCGCCTCGCATTCGGAGCGGGTGGCCAGACAGGAGGTCGCGTGCTCGCTGGAGGAGGTCGTCTCGGCCTGCCGCTACCTTCTCAGGAACCGGGGGAGGCTGTATCTCGTCTTCAAGGCGGAGCGGGCCTGCGAACTCTTCGTTTGCCTTTCTGGAAAAGGAATCGAGCCGAAGCGCGCCCGATGGGTCCACCCCCTTCCGCAGCGGAAGGCCTCGGTGGTGCTCGTCGAGGCGCTCCGGGGGGGGCGTCCCGGCATGATCGTCGAGCCTCCGCTGTTCATTCACGACGCCGCGGGACAGTATACCGGCGAGTTTTTAAGCGCCTACACGAAGGAGGGGTTGCCGTGCTCTATTTAGTCCCCACTCCTGTGGGAAACTTGGAGGACATGACGCCGAGGGCGGTGCGCATGCTCGCCGAGGCGGACTTCATCGCCTGCGAGGATACCCGCACCTCTCTGCCCCTGCTGCGCCGCTACGGCGTCTCGAAGCCCCTTGTCGCCTACCACGCTTTCAACGAAAAGGGGAAGACGGAGGCGCTCCTCGAACGTCTGCTCAGCGGAGAGAATGGAGCGCTCATCTCCGACGCGGGGACTCCCGGGATCTCCGACCCGGGGTATCAACTCATCCGCAGATGCATCGACGAAGGAATCGAGATATCGGCGCTCCCCGGCCCGACGGCCTTCGTCCCCGCGCTTGTTCTCTCCGGGCTTCCGCCGTACCCCTTTCTCTTCTACGGCTTCCTTCCGGACAAACAGGGGGAGCGCGAGCGGGCGATCCTCTCCGCGGCCGCCCTGCCCTGGACGCTCGTCTTTTACGTATCGCCGCACAAGGCGGAAAAACATCTCCTGCATCTGCTGGAACTTCTCGGCGACCGGAAGGCCGCGCTCGTCCGGGAAATCAGCAAGATCTACGAAGAGGCGCGGCGCGGAACCCTTTCGTACCTCGCCGAATCGGTACGGGAGGGCGTCAAGGGGGAACTCGTCCTCGTCGTCGAAGGCGCGGCAGGAGAGCGCGAACGCACCGACCTTCCCGACTGGAGAGAGCGGGCGAAAACGCTCGCGGCGAACGGAGTCTCGTCCAGAGAGGTTGTAAAAATACTCGCGGAGGAGTATTCTGTATCGAAAAACGAAGTCAAATCGTTTCTTTTCCAGGCGTCCGGCGATACTCCGTGAAGGATCGCTCCGTCGGCCTGGTTCCGCCGGGCGGAGGAGAGCGCTCCGGCGCCGTCCGTCCTCGTGAAGGAGCAGAATTTTTGCAGGAGGTATCGCATACATGAACGAGAAAAAGAGTTTCTACCTTACCACCCCGATTTACTACGTCAACGACATCCCGCACATCGGCCATGCCTACACCACGATCGCCGCCGACGCGATGTGCAGGTACAAGCGGATGAAGGGATTCGACGTCCTCTTCCTCACCGGGACCGACGAGCACGGACAGAAGATCCAGCAGAGCGCCGCAGCCAAGGGGCTCACCCCGCGAGAACTCGCCGACCGGACCGTGCTCAACTTCCAGGACCTCTGGAAGGCGCTCGACATCTCCAACGACGACTTCATCCGCACCACCGAGGAGCGGCACTACAGGACGGTGCAGTCCATCTTCAAGAAGCTCCTCGACCAGGGCGACATCTATAAAGGGAAGTACGAAGGGTGGTACTGCGTCCCCTGCGAGACCTACGTTCCCGAGAGCAGCATGGGCGAGGAGAAGACCTGTCCCGACTGTAAACGCCCCCTCCAGATGATGGAGGAGGAGAGCTACTTCTTCCGCGCTTCCAAGTATGTCGACCAACTTTTGGCCTACTATGAAAAGAACCTGAAGGGCGTCATGCCCCGCAGCCGGTACAACGAGATCGTCAGCTTCCTCAAGGGAGGCGTGCGCGACCAGTCCATCTCCCGGACCACCTTGAAGTGGGGGATACCTGTGCCGGGCGACGACGCGCACGTGGTGTACGTCTGGTTCGACGCGCTGATCAACTACGTAACGGCATGCGGCTATCTCGACGACAGGAAGAAGTTCGACACGTTCTGGCCGGAGGTGCGCCACCTCGTCGGGAAGGACATCATCCGCTTCCACTGCGTCGTCTGGCCCATCATGCTCCTCGCGCTCGGCGTCAACCCTCCCGTCTCGGTCTTCGCCCACGGATGGTGGACCGTCGAGGGGGAGAAGATGTCCAAATCGAAGGGGAACGTCGTGGATCCCTTCGAGATGGTGGAGCGCTACGGCGCCGACCCCTTCCGCTACTTCCTGCTCCGCGAGGTTCCCTTCGGCCTCGACGGCGATTTCTCCGAAAGCGCGATGGTGGGACGGATCAACTCGGACCTTGCCAACGACCTGGGAAACCTGCTCAACCGGACTCTCCAGATGATCGACAACTTCTTCCAGGGGACGCTCCCCGCCTTCGGAACCGGGGGAGAGCGCGAGGAGGAGATCGAACAGAGAGCGAAAGCCGTGCTCCGAGAAGTTGACGAGAAGATAGAGGACTTCGCCTTCGACGACGCGCTGAAGTCCGTCTGGAGCTTCATCTCTCGGGGGAACAAGTACATCGACGAGACCATGCCGTGGAAGCTCGCCAAGGAGGGGAAGACCGAAGAGCTTTCCGTCGTGCTCAATACGCTCTACGACATACTCCGGCTGAGCGCCATGCTCGTCGCCCCATTCATCCCGGAGACCGCCTCCCGTATCTGGGAGCAGCTCGGGCAGAAGGGCGAGCCGGTTCACATGCGCTTCGACGGCTTTACGTGGGGAGAGCGGACCCCGGGCCTCACGGTGAAAAAGGGGAAGGTGCTCTTCCCGCGCATCGACCTCGACGAATGGAAGAAGGCAAGGGGGGTGAACGCTCCTGCCCCCGCGCCCGTTCCGGCGGCATCGGAGGCCCCGGAGATCGTCCACGAAGAGACGGTGCCTATCGACAGCTTCAGGGCGGTCGAATTGCGCGTCGCGCAGATCGTCGACGTGGAAGAAATACCGAAGTCGAAGAAGCTGTACAAACTGACCGTCGACCTGGGGTACGAGACACGGACCATCGTCTCCGGTATCAAGGAGTTCTTCACGCCGAGCGAGCTGCTGCACAAGAAGATCGTGGTGGTGGTGAACCTCCAGCCCGCGAAGCTTTGCGGCGTGGAGAGCAACGGCATGCTGCTCGCCGCGGGCGACGGAAAGAAAACGACGCTATCGCTGCTCACCCCCGACAGGGATATACCTCTCGGAAGCCGCGTGAGCTAAACGCATGCGTCCGGAGGCTCCCGCGGCGGAGCGTTCCGGTTCCTGAACTACCGACGGAGAGCCTCTCCGGAAAGCCGGGGAGGCTCTCCGATTCCTGTATCCGCGGCATGCCGCGAAACGAACGGACAGAGAAGACGAGGATGAAAAGGATGGAAAAAAGAAGACACTTTCCGCAGGACATCGCCGGAGGGCGTAGCGGAGCCCCTCTTTCCGGCGGCCTGGTGGATTCGCACTGTCACGTGCACGAGGACGACTTCGGGGCCGAAACGGCCGCCGTCGTGGAGCGCGCAGCGAAGGCCGGGGTGCGCCGCATGCTCGTCATCGGAAGCGACATGCGGACGAGCAGGCGCGCAGTGGAGGCCGCGGAAAAGTTCGCCTCTTTCGGGGTGTTCGCAGCGGTGGGGATACACCCGCACGAGGCCTCGACGGAGCCTTCATGCTCCGTTGAGGGAAGGGGAATCCCGGAGGAGCTGCGGAAGATGTCCGCTCACCCGCGTGTCGCCGCTATCGGCGAAACCGGGCTCGATTACCACTACGATCATTCGCCGCGCGACCAGCAGCGGAACAGCTTCCGCGAGCATATACGATTCGCCGCGGAGACGGGCAAACCTCTCGTCATCCACGGGCGCGAATCCTACGACGATCTGCGCCGCATCCTCCGCGAGGAGCGCGGTGAGAGGATACGGGCCGTCGTTCACTGTTTCTCCGGAACGGAGGAGGATGCGCGGGATTTCCTGGCGATGGGCTACTTTCTCTCCTTCGGAGGGCCGCTCACATTTCCGAAGAACGATGCGCTGCGCACGCTCTTCCGCTGGATACCGGAGGAGCATCTCCTGCTCGAAACCGACGCGCCTTGGCTGACCCCGCACCCTTTCCGCGGCAGGCGCAACGAGCCTATGTACGTCAGGATGGTCTACGAAAAGGCCGCCGAGATACGGGGCGTCCAGTTCGCCTCCTTCGCGGCGGCGATGGAGACGAATGCCGCGCGCCTCTTCGGGTGGGGCGGAGAACCGGCGGAGGAGGAGCGGACATGCTGAGCGCGACATCTCCGCTGCGCTTCGTCCTCGACGCGGTCTGTCCCGTCACCGGGGCGAGAGCCGGGCGCGTGATCACGCAGCACGGAGAGATTCCGACGCCCGCCTTCATGCCGGTGGGCACGCAGGCGACCGTCAAGGCGATGGCGCCTTTCGAACTGGAGGAGATCGGCGCGAAGATCATCCTCTCCAATACCTACCACCTGCATCTGCGTCCGGGCGGAGACCTCGTCCGCGAAGCGGGGGGGCTGCACTCCTTCATGCGCTGGAACCGCCCGATCCTCACGGACAGCGGAGGGTTCCAGGTCTTTTCCCTCGCCTCGCTCGGCCGGATCTCGGACGAAGGCGTGGTCTGCAAGTCGCACCTCGACGGATCGACGCACGTCATGTCGCCCGAGTGGTCCATGGAGACCCAGCTCCACCTCGGAAGCGACATCGCCATGTGCTTCGACCAGTGCGCCCCCTATCCGTGTTCGAGGGAGGAGGCCGAGGAAGCGGTACGGAGGACGACCCTCTGGGCGGGCCGTTCTCTCGACGCCCACGCCGGAGGAATCGACGAGGCGCCGCACCAGGCGCTCTTCGGCATCGTACAGGGCTCCGTTCACGAGGACCTGCGGCTCCGTTCCGCAGCCGAACTGATCCCCCTGGATTTCCCCGGGTATGCTGTGGGCGGTCTTTCGGTCGGCGAGCCTGCGGAGGAGATGTACCGGATACTCGACGTGCTCGCTCCCGTGCTTCCCTCGTCGAAGCCCCGCTACCTGATGGGCGTCGGCAGGCCGGACAACCTGGTCGAGGGCGTCGCCCGCGGAATCGACATGTTCGACTGCGTGCTGCCCACCCGCAACGGACGCAACGGCACGCTCCTCACGCCGGAGGGCGCGATGAACATCAAGAAGAAGCAGTACGAGAGGGATTTTTCTCCCGTCGACCCGGAGTGCGACTGCTACGTCTGCCGTACATTCACCCGCGCGTATCTCCGACACCTCTACAGGGCCGGCGAGATTCTCGCGATGCGACTGTGCAGCTGGCACAACCTCCGGTACCTCGTCAGGCTCGGAGAGCGGATGCGCTCCGCCATCCTGGAAGGAACCTTCCCCGAGTTTCGCAGGGAGTTCCGGGCACGGTTCCGCGCTCCGGAGGTTTCGCGATGAGTTCGCGCATTCTCCGCGTCGATCCGTGGAATCCGGCGCCGGAGACTATCGAGGAAGCTGCGGCGATCCTCCGGTTCGGTGGGCTCGTCGCCTTTCCGACGGAGACGGTGTACGGTCTCGGCGCGGACGGCCTCGATCCCCGGGCCGCCGCGAAGATCTTCGCCGCCAAAGGACGTCCTGCGGACAATCCGCTCATTCTCCACTTCGCAGCCCCCGAGGCGGTCGACGATGTGGCCCGCGTTTCGCCGAACGCCCGGCGGCTCATGGAACTCTTCTGGCCGGGGCCGCTGACGCTCGTCCTCCCGTCGAGAGGAACCGTACCCTCCGAGGTCACGGCGGGACTCGACACCGTCGCCGTCCGCATGCCGTCGCACCCTGCCGCCCTCGCGCTGCTCGCGGGTGCGGGCGTGCCGGTCGCCGCTCCGAGCGCGAACTCGAGCGGCAGGCCGAGTCCGACGGACGCTTCCGCGGTGGCCGACGATCTTGGAGACGCCGTCGATCTGATACTCGACGGAGGGCCGACTTCGGTGGGCGTCGAGTCGACGGTGCTCGACGTCACCGGCGAACATCTCGTTCTCCTTCGTCCGGGAGGGTGCTCCGTCGAGGAGATAGAAACCCGCACGGGCGCCGAGGTACTTCTTTCCGGCGGCGCCGCGCACAGGTCTCCGGGGACGAGGTACCGCCACTATGCTCCGCGCGTGCCGCTGCTGCTGGATTCCGACGCCGGACGGATCGTCCGTGCGGCAAGGGAGAGCGGAACGGGAGAGCGCCGGATAGCGTGGGTCGGCATGCACGCTCCCGAAACGAGCCTGGGTGAGGGTATAGCGCATCCGGAGCTGCGCATCGTCTTCGACTCCCCCGAAAACTATGCGCGGGGCCTTTTTCACGCGCTTCGCGCGTTCGAAGAGGAGGGGGCGGACCTCATCGCGGCGCAGTGGCCCTCGTCGGACGCGGGCATCATGCGCGCACTCCGCGACAGATTGACGCGGGCTTCGATGAAAGAGTGATTTTTTCAGGGGAAAATTCTTTTCGCTCTTGCCAAAGGCCTTTCCCCTTGCTACAATTACCCGCGTAGTTTTGAGGCCGGGGTGGCGGAATTGGTAGACGCGCTAGATTCAGGTTCTAGTGGGCGTAAAGCCTGTCGGGGTTCGAGTCCCCGCTTCGGCACCATCAAAAATTTAAGGGCAACCTTTTCTTCAAAGGTCGTACTATGTCTGTTGACATAGTACGACCTTTTTGTTATCTTTACTCTTTGTCAGCACCAATTTCCCCATATTTTTTTCAGGGAGGTCAAAAGGTTCATGGCCGAATTTGTCCCCGTCAGCAGCAAGCGCCGGAGGTTGACCTTTGGACGTGCCCGGGATTTAGTCAAAATCCCCGACATGATCGAAGTGCAGCGTGATTCCTACAACTGGTTCTATCAGGAGAACAGGGAAGCGGACATGCGGTCCCGCCAGGGACTGCAGGAGCTGCTGCAGGAAATCTTTCCCATAGAGAGCTACGACGGCTCGTTCGCCCTCGAGTTCGTTCGCTATATTCTTGACGACCCTTCTACCGACGAGGAGGAGGCCCGTCAGCGCGACCTTACATGGTCCCGCCCCGTCCGTGCGACGATCCGTCTGGTGAACCGGAAGACCAGAGAGCTTAAGGAGGAGGAGATTTTCCTCGGGGATTTCCCCATCATGACGGGGAGAGGCACGTTCATCATCAACGGAACGGAGCGTGTCGTCGTGAACCAGCTTGCCCGTTCCGCGGGAATATACTTCACAAAGGACGAGCAGATCCCCGGACAGGAGGAGTATTCCGCCAAGATCATCCCGGAGCGGGGAGCATGGCTCGAATTCTCCCTCGCCCAGGGAGAGCCGATCAGCGTGAATATCGATAACCGGAAGAAAATACCGGCGACCCTGCTGCTCAAGATCTTCGGCGCGTCCACGAACGAAGGGGTGCTTGAACTCTTCGGATCGCGCACCGTGGAGAAGGACGTCTCCGAGGAGGACGTCAGGGGGCTGCTCTCGGCGGAATCGGTTCTCGACCCGGAGGGCGGCGTGCTCCTGCCGAGGAACCGCCTCATCACCAAGGACCACCTCGAAGCGCTCTGGAATATCGGGCGAACGAAGGTCCGCGTCTGGGACTCGGATCCCGCCGTCGCCCTCACGCTCGAGCGGGATAACGCGATGAACGCCGACGACGCGATGGTCGAACTCTTCAGGAAGCTTCGCCCCAACGAACCCGCGCGTATTGAAAACGCGCGCGAGTACGTGCATACGCTCTTCTTCGACCCCAGGCGCTACAATCTGGGCCGCGTAGGGCGCTACAAGATGAACCGCAGCCTTGGCCTGGAGATTTCCGAGGAAATCCGGCTGCTTCAGCTCGAGGATTTGGCGAAGATCATCAACGGTTTGCTCCAGCTGAAGGACCCGGAGAAGAACGGAGACGATATCGACCACCTCGGCAACCGAAGAGTGCGTTCCGTCGGCGAACTGCTTGCCAACCAGATACGCATCGGTCTGCTCCGCATGGAGCGCATCGCCAAGGAACGGATGACCACGATCCCGGATCTCGGCGCAGCCATGGCGCGCGATCTGATCAACGTGCGCCCGATCGCCGCCAGCCTTCGCGAATTCTTCGGGTCGGGGCAGCTCTCGCAGTTCATGGACCAGACCAACCCGCTCGCCGAAGTGACGCACCGCCGCCGCCTGTCGGCGCTCGGTCCGGGAGGTCTCTCCCGCGAGCGCGCCGGATTCGAAGCCCGCGACGTGCACTACACGCACTACGGCAGAGTCTGCCCGATCGAGACGCCCGAAGGCCCGAACATCGGTCTCGTGACCTCGCTCGCTACCTACGCCCGTTTGAACGAGTACGGTTTTCTCATCACGCCGCGCAGGAAGGTCGTGAACGGTCGGGTGACGGGGGAGATCGTCTTCCTTTCCGCGGACGAAGAGGACAATGTCTACGTCGGCATGGCGAACACCCCCGTGGACGACGAAGGCATGATCACGACCCATGAGTGCTTTACGCGGTATCAGGGAAACATCGTCACGGTTCCGCGCGAAGAAGTGAGTTACCTCGACGTGTCGCCGAAGCAGATCGTCTCGTCCTCTACGGCGCTCATTCCCTTCCTGGAGCACGACGACGCAAACCGAGCGCTGATGGGATCGAACATGCAGCGTCAGGCGGTGCCGCTCATAGCGCCGGAGGCCCCCGTGGTCGGCACGGGAATGGAGCACCGCATCGCCAAGGACTCGGGCTCGTGCGTCGTCGCCCGCAAGGACGGAACGGTCGAATACGTCGATTCCACCCGCATCGAAATCCGGAGCGGCGTGGAGACGATCGTCTATCCGATGATCAAGTTCCGTCGTTCGAACCAGGGGACCATCATTCACCAGAAACCCCTCGTCCGGAAGGGCGATACCGTCTCCGCAGGGGAGATCGTCGCCGACGGTCAAGCCGTCGAAGGCGGAGAACTCGCGCTCGGACGGAACGTCCTGGTGGCTTTCATGGCTTGGGAAGGGTACAACTTCGAGGACGCCATCCTGTTGAGCGAGCGTCTCGTCAAGGAGGACTTCTACTCGTCGATCCACATCGAAGAGTACGAAATAGAAGCCAGAGATACCAAACTCGGGCCCGAAGAGATCACGCGCGACATTCCGAACGT
The DNA here is from genome assembly GCA_018436725.1 of Synergistaceae bacterium. Classification (GTDB taxonomy): domain Bacteria; phylum Synergistota; class Synergistia; order Synergistales; family Aminobacteriaceae; genus JAAYLU01. The sequence continues at coordinate 82,225 of JAHDKT010000037.1, forward strand.
TGGCGAGGATGTTCTGAAGAACCTCGACGAGGAAGGGATCGTTCGCGTCGGCGCGGAAGTGAACGCCGGAGATATTCTCGTCGGCAAGGTGACGCCCAAAGGCGAATCCGACCAGACTCCGGAGGAAAAGCTCCTTCGCGCCATCTTCGGCGAGAAGGCGCGCGAAGTGCGCGATACGTCGCTGAAGGTGCCTCACGGGGCCCGCGGCAAGGTGGTCGCGGTGAAGCAGATGACCCGCGCCGACAGCCCGGACGCGCTCAGTCCGGGCGTGAACATGGTCGTGAAGATCTACGTCGCGCAGCTCCGCAAGATCACAGTCGGCGACAAAATGGCCGGACGTCACGGAAACAAAGGCGTCGTCTCCCGTATCCTTCCCGCGGAGGATATGCCCTACCTGCCGGACGGCACGCCTGTCGACGTGGTGCTCAATCCGCTTGGCGTCCCCAGCCGGATGAATCTCGGCCAGGTGCTCGAGACCATCATGGGATTCGTCGCCATGCAGAACGACTGGAAAGTAGCCACGCCGGTCTTCGAAGGCGCCAACGAAGGGGAGATATTCGATTTGTTGAACGGCGTCGCGGAAACAAAATATCCGGAACTCACCTCCGACGGAATGATCACGCTCTACGACGGCCGCACCGGCGCTCCTATGGAGAAAAAAGTCACCGTCGGATGCATGTACATGCTCAAGCTTATCCACCTTGTCGACGACAAGATCCATGCTCGTTCGATCGGGCCGTACAGCCTGATCACCCAGCAGCCCCTCGGAGGAAAGGCGCAGTTCGGCGGTCAGCGCTTCGGAGAGATGGAAGTCTGGGCGCTCGAAGGGTACGGGGCGGCGAATATCCTTCAGGAGATGCTCACGGTCAAATCGGACGATATCCGCGGACGCCTCAAGACGTACGAACGCATCGTCAAGGGGCAGAACCTGACGAAACCGGGAGTTCCCGAGAGCTTCAGGGTTCTGGTGAAGGAATTGCAGGGACTGGGACTCGACGTCGAGGTGAAGTACAGCGACGGCTCGATCGGCGAACTCCTGATGGACGAGGACGAAGAGGATGCGGCGTCCCCCCGCCGCGCTCCCCGGGAGAGAGTTGTCCTCCGAGAAGATGCGGAAGGCGGGGATGAGCGGAAGAGGAAAGAAAAGGAGAATCTCTTCGAAGACGAAGATGAAGTCGAGGGGATGATCTCCGAAGATCTGCTTTTCGGCGAGGCGCTCCCTGAAGGAATGTCCATCGAAGAAGAAGGGGATGACAACTGATGACCCGTAGAGAGATACTGGGTGTGCGGATCAAGCTCGCCAGCCCCGAGCGAATCCGCGAACTCTCCAGCGGAGAGGTCAAGAAGCCCGAAACGATAAATTACCGTACGCTTCGGCCGGAAAAGGACGGGCTCTTTTGCGAACGCATCTTCGGCCCCACGAAGAGCTTCGAATGCGCGTGCGGCAAGTACAAGCGCAGCGGTCCGAAGTTCAAGGGGATCATCTGCGACAGGTGCGGCGTCGAGGTCACCGACAACAGGGTGCGGCGCGAGCGCATGGGGCATATCGAACTCGCCGCGCCGGTAGTCCACATCTGGTACCTCCGGGGCATCCCCAGCAGACTGAGCCTGCTGCTCGGCTGCACCACGAAGGATCTCGAGAAGGTCGTCTACTTCGCGCCCACGCGGCAGAGAGAGCAGGCGTACAAGGTCGTCATGGAAGGACGCCGCACGGACCTCGCCCGGAAGAATGCCATCATCTCGGAGAGCGAAGTGCGCATCCACATGCACTACGACCCAAAATTCAAGGCGGAGGAAGCCTACAGAATCGTCACGGTCGACGACGTTCCCGTGAACGAAGGCGACGTCGTATCCGCCAATCAGGTCTCCCGCTACAAGACCGAGTACGGCGACGAACTCTTCAAGGTGGAGACGGCGTTCAAGCTCGTCGCGGCGCCGGAGGGCTCCCTCTTCTCGGACGGCGACATCGTCTCCGCGAGCGAGATCGAACGGCTCAAGGATCGTTTCGGCGGCGCCTTCGAGAGAGAGCGCGCGCTGATCGGCAACGCGGAGGCGTTCATCGTCACCGCCGCCGTGCATCTTCCCTTCTCCAAAGGCGACATGCTCTCCGAGAGCGAGTGCAAGTCGTACAACCAGAAGTACCCGGGGCGCTTCACCGCCCAGAAGGAGGCGATCACGGTCGAGGACCCCTGCTATCTCGTCATCGAGCCGGGGCTCTCCCCCTTTATGTACGCCGACATCATCATCGAGAGAGAGTACGATCTCTGCGTCTCGTACGACAAGAAATTCTCCGCCGGCATCGGCGCGGAAGGCGTGCAGGCGCTCCTCTCGATCATGGACATGGAGCAGCTCGTCGCCGCGCTCCGCGAGGAGGTCTCCGAAAGCGCGGGGCAGAAGAAGCGCAAGCTCATCAAGCGCCTTCAGGTCGCCGAGGACTTCCGCAAGGGGAACGCCGCGCCCGGCGCGATGATTCTCGAAGTGCTCCCGGTCATACCGCCCGACCTGCGCCCCATGGTGCAGCTCGACGGCGGACGTTTCGCCACGTCCGACCTCAACGACCTCTACCGGCGTGTCATCAACCGGAACAACCGTCTGAAGAAGCTTCAGGAGCTGAAGGCGCCGGAGATCATCATCCGAAACGAAAAACGCATGCTCCAGGAGGCAGTGGACGCCCTCATCGACAACGGCCGCATGGGGAAGGCGGTTCTGGGCGCGGGAAACCGCCCCCTGAAGAGCCTCACCGACCTGCTGCGCGGCAAGAAGGGGCGCTTCCGCCAGAACCTGCTCGGAAAGCGCGTCGACTACTCCGGCCGCTCGGTCATCGTCATCGGGCCGCACCTGAAGATCTACCAGTGCGGACTGCCCAAGCAGATGGCGCTCGAACTCTTCAAACCGTTCGTCATCCGGCAGCTCGTCGAGCGAAACCTCGCCCCCAACGTGAAGAGCGCGAAACGACTCATCGAGCGTGGACGCGACGAGATCTGGGGCATTCTCGAAGAGATCGTCAAGGACCACCCGGTTATGCTCAACCGCGCGCCGACGCTCCATCGTCTCGGCATCCAGGCGTTCGAGCCCGTGCTCATGGAAGGCAAGGCCATCCGCCTTCACCCCATGGTCTGCACGGCGTTCAACGCCGACTTCGACGGCGACCAGATGGCCGTCCACGTGCCGCTCTCCATCGAGGCGCAGACCGAGGCGAGACTGCTCATGCTCTCGGCCAACAACCTCCTGTCGCCCGCGAGCGGACGTCCGGTGATGACGCCGACGCAGGACATCGTGCTCGGCATCTACTACCTCACGGACATGCACGAGGGGCTCGCCGGCGACGGTATGCACTTCAGCGACATAGACGACGCGCTCGCCGCCTTCCACCACGGCGTCACCAAGGTGAACAGCAGGATTTTCCTTCGTCGGCAGGACGAGTGGGAAGGCGAGGGCAAATGGATCGAAACTTCTCCGGGAAGAGTCATCTTCAATAGTCGCCTTCCGGAGCCGTTGCGTTTCATCAACAGGCAGCTCGGCAAGAAGGACCTCGGCCATCTTCTCGACAAGGCGTTCGACCTCGTCGACCGCGTCTCCATGGTTGCCATGCTCGACAACGTCAAGTCTCTGGGGTACCACTGGGCCACGATCAGCGGCATCAGCTTCGGCGTGCAGTCGATCATTATTCCGCCGGAGAAGAAGGACCTGACGCAGAAGGCGATGGACCAGGACGAGGAGCTGAAGTCCGAGTACAACATGGGCATCCTCACCTCGGACGAGTATCTCGTCCAGAAGGAAAGCCTGTGGTCGGAGACCTCGCGCGCCATAGCGGACAGCATCGTCGATCACATGGACCGGACGAACCCCATCCGCATGATGAGCGACTCCGGCGCCCGAGGAAGCCGCAGCCAGATGGGCCAGATGGCCGGAATCCGCGGCCTGATGTCCGACCCTTCGGGGCGCATCATCGACTACCCGATCACGGCGAACTTCCGCGAGGGAATGAACATGCTCGAGTACTTCATATCGACGCACGGCGCCCGAAAAGGACTTGCCGACACCGCCCTCAGGACCGCCAAGTCGGGCTACCTCACCCGGCGTCTCGTCGACGTGGCGCAGGACCTGATCATCACACAGCACGACTGCGGCACCGACCAGGGGGTGCTGATCCAGCCGCTGATGCAGGACGGCAAGGTAATGATCCGGCTTTCGGAGCGAATCTACGGCAGAACGTCGCTGCATGACATAGTGCATCCTGAGACGGGCATCACGATCGCGCGATCCGGCGAGTGCATCTCCGACGAAAAGGCGCGGATCATCGAGAAGGTCGGCATCGAATCCGTCTGGGTGCGCAGCCCGCTGAGCTGCGCGCTGCGGCACGGCATCTGCCAGGTGTGCTACGGCATGGATCTGGCCACCAGAAAGGAAGTTCCCATGGGAGAGGCCGTCGGCGTCGTCGCCGCGCAATCCATAGGCGAACCGGGAACCCAGCTCACGATGCGGACCTTCCACACGGGAGGCGTCCGGCTCACGGGAGAGGATATCACCCAGGGTCTTCCGCGCATCGAGCAGCTCTTCGAGGTCCGGCGTCCGAAGAAGGTCGCCTTCCTCGCGGGTGTGGACGGGCGAGTAACGGAAGTCCGCGTCATGGAAGGAAAACGGAAGGTCATCATCACCGCCGAGAACCCGACAGGGGACGGCGAGGAGAAGATCACGTACAACATCCCGATCAACCAGAACCTGCTTGTCCGCGAGGGAGACGTCGTGACCCGGAGCGACAAGCTCACCGAGGGGAACTTCGACCCGCAGCAGCTCCTCGAGGTCGAGGGCATCGAGGCGGTGCAGCGAGCGCTCGTGGACGAGATACAGGACGTCTACCGCTCGCAGGGCGTGTCGATCAGCAACAAGCACATCGAAGTCATCCTCCGGAAGGTGGCTCCGGTCAACCGCGTGAAGATCAACGAGGAGGGGGATACCTCCTTCGTCGCGGGGGACCTTGTCTGGACCGACGACATCGACGCCGAGACGGCGGAGATCGCCCGCGAAAACGAGCGGAACATCGACGAGGCCGTCCGAATCTTTTCCGGCATGATCCTGAAGGATGTCGGCACGCAGAAGATGAACGAGTCGGTGATGAAATACATAGGAAGGCCGCTCGACGAAGAGGCCGTCCGGACGATTCTCCGCCCCGGAATGCTCATCTCATCGGCGGTACTGACGGACGCCGAGGGCGCTTCTTTCAACCTCGTCGTCGGCGAGGCGGCGTTCCGGAAGCAGCTCGAGGGGCTGGAACTCATCACACCCTTCCGCTCCGGCGACGAAAAAGAGATCGCCTCCGGAACTCGTCTGACGCTCGGACAGCTCGCCATCGTCACGGCGAACGACCCCACGCCGCTGCTGGTGCGGGACGACGCCCTGCTCGAGAAGCTGGTCGACGCGGCGTACATCGCCGAGGACATCGTTGCGGAGGGAGAAATTCTCGCCCGCGCCGACAGGGTCTTCACCGCGGAGGACGCCGCCGTCTGCAGGGAGCGCGACGTGAAGAACGTGATGGTCTGGCATTCGGTGGAACGCGTCAATCTCTTCGATATTCTTGAGGAGAGCCTGAAGGAGAAGTGGGGCAAACCCCTCTCCCGAGCTATCGACAATGAAGGAAACGCAATGTCCGACCTTCCGCAGCTCGTCGACGAACGGGTCATCCGCGGAATCCTCGAAGGCAGGATAGGCGCCGTCGAAATCGAAGGGACGGTCTTCTCAAGAGACCGTTTCCTGCGGGAACTCCTCTCCGCCAGAGTCTACGGCAAGATTCTCCTGGAACCAGTCGTCGACATGAGAGGAAACACGCTTGCCGAGGCCGGGCAGGAGGTTAACCAGGGAATAATAGAGAAGCTCTCCACCAGCACGGATCCCATGGATGCTTCGGGGCGGGGAATCAGGGAACTCGTCGTCCGCCCCATGGGAGGGCAGCGGAAAGAGGAGAAGAAGATCATCCAGCGGGTGACCTTCGTCCGGAAGCTCCGCGAAGGTCCGAAGGTGAAGCCTTTCGTCCATGGCATCACGAAGGCGGCGCTGGCAACCGACAGCTTCCTCAGCGCGGCGTCGTTCCAGCAGACCGCGCAGGTGCTCGCCGGAGCCGCAGTCAAGGGAGACGTCGATCCTTTGGAAGGATTGAAGGAGAACGTCATCATCGGCCACCTCATTCCTGCGGGAACGGGAGTCGAGCGTTTTCAGGCGGTACGGGGCCAGCACCGACGGGAGTAAAGAGCTGAAGCTTCGTTCTGTGCGTCGTAGTCTGAAGTGAAGAGCAATACTCGAAAAGGCGGGAGAATTTTGTGCTTGACATCGCTCCCGCCTTTTTGTTATTATTCCGTGGTGCTTTTGGCACGGGAGGGATTCTATTGTCTTTGAACGAACTCGCGGTGCCGAACAGAGTGACGGGAGAGCGGCAGGTTCGGCGAATGCTGAAAGCCGGACGGTTGCGGAAACTTTTTCTCGCCGAGGATGCGGATCCGTCCGTTGTCAAAAACCTCGAAGAGGAAGCGCGGCGCTTGGAAATCCCCGTCGAGTTCGTCGAGAGCATGGTCCGGCTCGGAAGAGCCTGCGCCATAACTCGGGGTGCTTCGGCGGCGGGAATAACAGGATAGATGGACGGGGTGTCCGAAGACGGAGAAAAACCTTTTTCGGGAATCGAACGAACTTCGCCCAGAATACGAAGAACAGACGGAAGGAGGAAGTTGCGTGCCAACGATCAATCAGCTTATACGGCATGGCCGGGAGGAGAAAAAGCGCAAGAGCGACTCGCCTGCGCTCCAGGGAAATCCCGCCCGCAGAGGGGTCTGCACACGGGTGTACACGGTAACCCCGAAAAAGCCCAACTCGGCTCTGCGGAAGGTCGCCCGAGTCCGCCTCACCAACGGTATCGAGGTTACCTCGTATATTCCGGGAATCGGCCACAATCTGCAGGAGCACTCTGTAGTGCTCGTTCGCGGTGGAAGAGTGAAAGACCTTCCCGGAGTGCGGTATCACATCATTCGGGGAACACTCGACTGTGGAGGCGTGGAGAATCGGAAGAGATCCCGCTCCAAGTACGGCGCCCGGAGACCCAAGTAGGGGTTCTCGGCGTGCTTTTCTGTTATTTTGAGGAGGGGTTGACCAATGCCGCGTAAGGGGCATGTCAAGAAGCGTCAAGCAACGCCGGACACCAGGTTCGGCAGCCCCGCACTGGGCAAGTTCATCAACAGCCTGATGCGGAAGGGAAAAAAGAGCGTGGCGGAGCGTATCATGTATACCGCTCTCGATATCGCCGGAGAGAAGCTTCAGACGGAGCCTTTCGAAGTCTTCAAGAAGGCCATGGACAACGTCCGTCCGCTTGTCGAGGTTCGTCCCCGCCGCGTCGGCGGAGCCACGTACCAGGTCCCGGTGGAAGTTCCCGCGGAGAGAGCGCAGGTGCTCTCCATCCGCTGGATTCTCAACTACGCCCGCGGCAAGAAGGGGATGCCCATGGCGGACAGGCTTGCCAGGGAGTTTATGGATGCCTGCAAAAACGAAGGCGCTTCCATCAAGAAGAAAGAAGATACGCACAAGATGGCGGAGGCCAACCGCGCATTCGCCCATTATCGCTGGTAGTTTTACAGTCAACGACGGAATCTCACAGATGCAGTGCTCTGCAGGAAACGAGGCTTGGTGGTAGGAAATGCAAAAACTTGATATGAAGAGAATCCGCAACATTGGAATCGCCGCCCATATTGACGCGGGCAAGACGACGACCACCGAGCGTATTCTTTTCTACACCGGAAAAAATTACAAAATGGGCGAAACGCACGAAGGCGCCGCCACCATGGACTATATGGATCAGGAGCGCGAGCGGGGGATCACCATCACCTCCGCTGCTACGACGTGCATGTGGCACGATCACTACATCAATATCATTGATACGCCCGGGCACGTGGATTTCACCGTCGAGGTCGAGCGTTCCATGAGGGTGCTCGACGGCGCCGTGGCCGTCTTCTGCGCTGTCGGAGGAGTCGAGCCGCAGTCCGAGACCGTCTGGCGTCAGGCGGACAAGTATCATGTGCCGAGGGTTGCCTTCGTGAACAAGATGGATCGTGTCGGCGCCGATTTTGAGAACGTCGTCCGGGGCATCAAGGAAAAGCTTGGCGCCAAGCCGCTTCCCGTTCAAATCCCGATCGGCGTCGAGGACAGTTTTACAGGTATGGTCGACCTTGTGGGGCTTCGTGGGATCCAGTATACCGACGATCTGGGGACGGACCCCCATTTCGTGCCGATCCCCTCTGGAATGGTCGACGAAGTCAAGGCCGCCCGCGACTCCATGCTCGAACTTCTCTCCGATTACGACGAGGAGATCATGGAGGCCTATCTCGACGGACGGGACGTCCCCGCCGAGACGATAAAGAAAGCTATCCGGGCGGGCACGGTCGCATTGAAGATCGTTCCTGTCATCTGCGGCTCCGCGTTCAAGAACAAGGGGGTTCAGTTTCTGCTCGACGCCGTCGTAGACTATCTTCCCAGCCCCGTGGATCTTCCTCCTATCAAGGGAGTGGAGCCCTCCACGGAGGAGGAGGTTCTGAGGCAGAGCAGTACCGAAGAGTCCTTTACCGCTCTTGCGTTCAAGATCGCCGTGGATCCTTTCGTGGGCCGTCTTGTCTTCACGCGCATCTATTCGGGCGTTCTCTCGAAGGGAACCCCCATCTACAACTCCAGCACCCGCAACCGCGAGCGCGTAGGCCGTATCCTGAGAATGCACGCCAACAAGCGCGAGGAGCTGGAAGAGGCCACGGCGGGCATGATCGTCGCCCTGCCGGGACTCAAGAGCACGAAGACGGGAGATACGCTCTGCGAGGAGGACAAGCCGCTTCTTCTTGAGAAGCTCGTCTTCCCGGAACCCGTGATCCACCTCTCCGTAGAGCCTGCGACGAAGAACGACAAGATCAAGCTGACGAAGGGGCTTACCGCGCTTTCCGAAGAGGATCCGACGTTCAGGGCCTACACCGACGAGGAGACGTCCCAGACGATCATCTCCGGGATGGGAGAGCTTCACCTTGAGATCATCGTCGACCGCCTGAAGAGAGAGTTCGGCGTCGACGTCAAGGTGGGCAGGCCGCAGGTTGCCTATCGCGAAGCCATCAAGAACGCGGCAAGGGCCGAGGGCAAATATGTCCGCCAGTCGGGCGGCCGCGGCCAGTACGGTCACGTGGTCTTCGAGATCGAGCCGCTCGAAGAGGGCAAGGGCTTCGAATTCGAGGACAAAATCGTAGGCGGCGTCGTTCCCAAGGAGTACATCAACGCTGTCGCCAAGGGACTTGAAGACGCTCTCAACAACGGCGTCCTCGGCGGATATCCCGTTATCGGCGTCAAAGTCGCTCTCGTGGACGGAAGCTACCACGAAGTGGACAGCTCCGAAATGGCCTTCAAAATCGCCGCATCCATGGGATTCAAGGAAGCGATGCGAAAGGCCGGCCCTGTTCTGATGGAGCCCATAATGTCCGTCGAAGTCGTCACGCCCGAAGATTACGTGGGCGATGTTATCGGCGATCTCTCCTCCAGGAGAGGGCGTATCGAGGGCATGGACATGAGAATGAACACGAGAATAGTCCGCGCTTTTGTTCCCCTTGCCGAGATGTTCGGGTATTCGACCGATCTTCGGAGCAAGACGTCCGGACGAGCCGCGTACTCCATGCAGTTCCACCACTACGAGCCCGTGAGCGCGGACGTCGCTGAAAAGGTGCTCAAGGGCTAGGAACGCACAAGGTTACTCTGTTTTTTAAGTGTACTAATGATTTTTCCGAGGAGGGAATTGAACAATGGCGAAGGAGAAGTTTGAGAGGTCGAAGCCGCATTTGAACATAGGAACGATCGGACACATCGACCACGGGAAGACGACGCTGACGGCGGCGATCACGAAGTGCCTGGCGACGGCGAACTACGCGCAGTTCACGGCGTACGACATGATCGACAAGGCGCCCGAGGAGAGAGAGCGCGGTATCACAATCAACATCGCGCACGTGGAGTACCAGACGGACAACCGCCACTACGCGCACATCGACTGCCCCGGGCACGCGGACTACATCAAGAACATGATCACGGGAGCGGCGCAGATGGACGGAGCGATCCTCGTGGTGAGCGCGGCGGACGGCCCGATGCCGCAGACGCGGGAGCACGTGCTGCTCGCGCGTCAGGTGAACGTGCCCGCGCTGGTGGTGTTCATGAACAAGACGGACCAGGTGGACGATCCCGAGCTGCTCGACCTTGTCGAGATGGAAGTGCGGGAGCTTCTGAGCAAGTACGAGTTCCCCGGGGACGACATCCCCGTGGTGCGGGGATCGGCGCTGAAGGTGATGGAAGAGGGCAACGGAACGCGCGAGGATCCGGTGAGCAAGTGCATCTGGGAGCTGATGGAAGCGTGCGACAAGTACATTCCGGAGCCGGTGCGCGAAGTGGACAAGCCG
>JAHDKT010000094.1 GCA_018436725.1 Synergistaceae bacterium
CACCTTGATCACCTTGACCGACACGTTCGTCTCCGCGTAGTCGGCCACGGGGGAGACGGGTTCGCCGTGCTCCCACATGCTGCGGGCGAGTTCGACGGCCTGGAGGATGTCGTCCTTCTTCACGCCGCCCAGCACGAAGGCACCCTTCTCCAGCGCCTCGGGGCGCTCGGTGGAGGTGCGCACCGAGACGGCGGGGAAGCCGAGGATGGAGGCCTCCTCCGGGACGCTGCCGCTGTCGGAGAGGACGCAGTAGGCGTTGAGCTGGAGCTTGTTGTAGTCGAAGAAGCCGAACGGCTTGAGGCTGCGCACGAGCGGGTGGAAGACGAAGCCGCGCTTCTCGATGAACCCCTTGCTGCGCGGGTGGGTGGAGTAGATGACGGGCATGGCGTACTCTTTCGCGATCGCGTTGACGGCGCTCATCAGGGAGAGGAAGTTCTGCTCGTCGTCGATGTTCTCCTCCCTGTGGGCGGAGAGCAGAAAGTAGCGCCCCTCCTCCAGGCCGAGCGTCTCCAGCGCGTCGGACGCGAGGATGCGCTCCTTGTGGCGCGCGAGCACCTCGGTCATGGGCGAGCCGGTGACGTAGATGTGCTCCTTTCGGAAGCCCTCGGAGAGCAGGTAACGCCGCGCGTGCTCGGTGTACGGCAGGTTGATGTCGGAGATGGCGTCGACGATGCGGCGGTTGGTCTCCTCCGGGAGGTTCTGGTCGAAGCAGCGGTTCCCCGCCTCCATGTGGAAGATGGGGATCTTCAGCCGCTTGGCCGATATCGCCGAGAGCGCGGAGTTGGTGTCGCCCAGGACGAGCAGCGCGTCGGGGCGTTCGGTGTGCATCATCTCGAACGACTTGGAGATGATGTTGCCGATGGTCTGCCCCAGGTCCTTGCCGACGGAGTCGAGGTAGTAGTCCGGCTCGCGCAGGCCGAGATCCTCGAAGAAGACCTGGTTCAGCGTATAGTCCCAGTTCTGCCCGGTGTGGACGAGGACGTGGTCGAAGTAGAGGTCCATCTTTTTGAGGATCTCGCTCAGGCGGATGATCTCCGGGCGCGTGCCCATGATCGACATGACTTTCAGACGGGCCATCTTCAGACCTCCTCGAAGAAGGTGTCGGGCTTGTCCGGGTTGAGGATTTCGCAGGCCCAGAAGAGAGTGACGAGGTCGCCCTCCCCGACGTTGACGATATTGTGCGTGTAGCCGGGGGGGATGTCGATCGGGCGGGGGCGGTCGCCGGAGACGCGGTACTCCGAGACGTCGCCGCCGCAGACGTGCCGGAAGCGGACGACGGCCTCGCCGCTGACGACGAGGAACTTCTCCACCTTGGTGTGGTGCCAGTGGTTCCCGCGCGTGATGCCCGGCTTGGTGACCGAGACGAAGATCTGCCCTATGGCGGGCGACTTGAGGAACTCGGCCAGCCACCCCCGGTTGTCGGAACGCATGACGAGGTCGTACGCGAACTCCCCCTCCGGCAGGTACGAGAGGTAGGTGGCGTAAAGGGCCTTGACGAAGGGGTCGGCGAAGTCGGGGATGCGGAGCGTCGTCCGGCTCTGGCGGAAGCTCGTCAACAGGTCGAGCAGCGCGCCCAGCGCGATCGGGTGCGTCCGCCGCGCAGCGGCGAAGCCGTCGGGGCCGATGAAGGGCTCCCCCCGGATGCAGGACAGGAACTCCTCCACCACGTCGTCGATGTAGACGAGGGGGAGGACTTTCTCGCGGTCGTCCACGCGGACGGGGAGGTCGCGCGCGACGGCGTGGCACCAGGTGGCGACGACGGAGTTGTAGTTCGGGCGGCTCCACTTGCCGAAGGTGTTGGGCAGGCGGTAGACCGTGGCGTGCGCTCCCGTGCGCGCCCCCCATGCGCGGACAAGCTCCTCGGCGCGGCGCTTGCTGACGCCGTACGGGGTGTCCCCGGCGGCGTGGATGGACGAGGCCAGCAGAAAGCCGGGTGTTCGTCCGGCTTCGTCGAGCACGTCCAGAATGTCCTCGGTGAGCTTCCGGTTGCCGAGGTCGAACTCGCGTTCGTCCTTCGGGCGGTTGACCCCCGCGAGGTGGACGACGAAATCGGCTTCGCGGAGCATTCCGCGCAGTTCGGCGGAGACGCCCTCCTCCTGCGAGAAGGTTCCCTGCGGCAGGTCGTACTCCAAAAGTTCGAACTCCTTCGAGGCGCGCAGCGCGGCGCAGAGGTTGCGCCCCATGAATCCACGCGCTCCCGTGACCAGAATGTTCATCGCGGCGTCCTCCCTCTTTCGCTCGCCGCCGCTCGGACTTCGTGAAGGCGCAGCAGCAGCCCCTCCAGCTCGTCCGACGACAGGCGGTGCGTATTGTGGGAGGTGTACTCCCACCCTCGTGAGACGGTTTCGCTCCCCTGCTCGAAGTACTTCTCGTAGTTCAGCCCGCGCTTGTCGGCGGGGATGCGGAAGTAGTTCCCGCGCTCCTCGGCGTGCGCCATCTCCTCGCGGGTCAGCAGCGTCTCGTAAAGCTTCTCGCCGTGGCGCGTACCGATGACCTGGACGGGGTTCTCCGCGCCCAGCATTCGCTTCAATGTCTCGGCCAGCGCCCCGATGGTGCACGCCGGAGACTTCTGGACGTAGACGTCGCCCGTCTCGGCGTGCTCGAAGGCGTGGAGGACGAGGTCGACGGCGTCGTCGAGGGTCATCATGAAGCGCGTCATCTCCGGGTCGGTGACGGTGAGGGGAAGGCCGCTCTCTATCTGATCGAGGAAGAGCGGTATGACCGAGCCCCGAGAGGCCATCACGTTGCCGTAGCGCGTGCCGCAGACGAGCGTTCTCTCCGGCGGGACGGTGCGCGACTTGGCGACGAAGACCTTCTCCATCAGCGCCTTGGACAGCCCCATCGCGTTGATCGGGTAGACGGCCTTGTCGGTGGAGAGGCAGACGATCTTTCGCACGCCCGCCCGCACGGCGGCGTTGAGGACGTTCTCCGTCCCCAGGATGTTCGTCTTGACCGCCTCCAGCGGGAAGAACTCGCAGGAGGGGACCTGCTTCAGCGCGGCGGCATGGAAGACGTAGTCCACCCCGCTCATGGCGGCGTCGAGGCCGCACGGGTCGCGTACGTCGCCGATGAAGAACGAGACGCGCTCGTTCCGCAGGCTCTTGCGCATGTCGTCCTGCTTCTTCTCGTCGCGCGAGAGGATGCGGACCTCCGAAACGCCGGCCCCGAGCAGCCGCGCGAGCACCGCCTGCCCGAACGACCCCGTTCCTCCTGTGATGAGCACTCTTTTCTTTATAAACATGATCTCTCCGTTGTGTGCGTTATTGTGTTCCCGTACAGCTTTTTATTATAGCATTGCGCCGGCTGGAAAGAAGCGATTCGCAGCCGGTTTTACCGGGTGTCGAGAGTTCAGTGAAGCGATTCTCTCTGCGCAGCTCGTGTCAGCAGCTCCTCCAGTCGGGGGAAGAATCGCCTGCGGGAGAACTGTTCATCGTAACACTTCCTCGCGTTGCGCCCCATCGTCGCGTGCCCCCCCTTGTCGGCGGCGAAACGGCGGACCGCCTCGGCGAGGGCTCGCCAATCTTCTGCGGGGACGCAGACGCCGCAGTCGAAGCGCTCGACGAGCGCGCGCGTCTCGCCGTCGACAGCCCCGATGATGGGGCGTCCGGCGGCCAGGTAGGACTGCACCTTGCCGGGGAGCGTGTACGAGATGGCCTCGTTCTTCTTCAGGGTGACGAGGAAGGCGTCGGCCTGCGCGTAGAAGCGGGGCATCTCCTCCACGGGGTGCTGCCCGCGGAAGAGAACGTTCTCCGCCCCCAGAGCAGCGGCCAGTTCCCGGCAGCGTTCGAGCGCGGAGCCGTCGCCGACGATGTGGAAGCGGACGTGCGCAAGGTGCGGCTCGTCCTTCAGCTCCGCGGCGGCGCGGATGATGGTGTCCACGCTCTGCATCTCGCCGACGTTCCCGGCGAAGAGGATGTCGAGCCTCTCCCCCGGCGTCTTCGGCGGAATCTCGTCGAAGAGCGCCTCGGCGTAGATCGGCAGGTGGAGGACGGGGAGGTCGAGTTGGAGCGTCTCCCGGAAGTAGCGCTCGAAGAGCAGCGAGCTGGCGAACACCGTGTCGGCCTTGGAGTAGATCCAGCGGCTCAGCCGCAACAGAACGCGATAGAGCGCGCTGTCGTTGGAAAACCCCGCCGAGGCCACGCTCTCGGGCCACAGGTCGAAGCAGTAGAGCGCCAGGGGCTTCTTCGCCCGCCGCTTCATCAGAATCGCGGGGAGGGCCATCATCACGGGCGAGAGCTGATAGACCAGAATCAGGTCGAAGTCCGTCCCCATGAAGAGGGCTTTCCACGCCGACGAGAGCGCGAAAGAGACGTAGTTCAGCGCGAGGCGCAGCGCTCCCTTCCCCCGCCCGAGCAGCCACGACCGGACGACGCGGACGCCCTTTACAGTCTCGAGCCGGTTGCGGAAGCGGCGGTAGCGCGCGTCGACGACGCCCTGCGGGTAGTTCGGCAGGCCGGTGAGGACGGTGACCTCGTGCCCCCGACGGACCAGCTCGAAGCAGATGTCGTTCACGCGGAACTGCTCGGGGTGGAAGTACTGACAGACGACGAGGAGCTTCATCGGGAGTCTCCCGGTCGGCTGAGGGGAGCGGCTTTCAAAGCTGGGCGTCTGCGCTTCCGGTCGAAAGCGAAGTCGCACTCCGACGCCGAAGCGAAGCGCAGGCACTCCGCGCCGAAGAAGACGGGGCTCGGCTCAAGCATCGGAACGCTCCTCGCCCTTTCGTCCACCCCGCGAAGCAAGATACTCCCGGACCTCCTCGACGATTCCCTCTTCGAAGGAGAGCGGCGCGTAGCCGAAGTCGCGCGCGGCGTTGGAGAAGTCGAAGGCCTTGTCCTCCTGCATCCTCAGCACCTGCTCGACGGAGACGACCGGGTTGCGGCTGACGGCGTTGTACAGCTTCGCCCCCAATATCGAAAGGGAGAGCGGGACTTTGACGATGACGTTGCGCCTCTTCGGAACATCTGTTCTTCCGTTCGGGCTCCCGTCTTGGTCGGCGCGACACTGCGCGAGCGTCCGCGAGACGCAACGGACAAGGTCGAGGTAGGAGATCGGGCGCTTCCCCGGCAGGTTGTAGTCGCGGTTGAAGGTACGGTCGCGATTGGCGAGCACGTCGTAGTAGGCGTTGCCGAGGTCGCGGGCGTGGACCGGCTGCATCAGGTTGGCCCCCGCGCCGAAGAGGGGGAAGAACGTGTGCCGGTGGAGGAAGTCCACCAGCTTCCACATATTCCGGTCGCGGGAGGAGCCGTAGATCATCGTCGGGCGGAGGACGGTGACGCCGATTTTATCGCGCATTGAAAGGATGGCCTCTTCTATTCGGATGTACTCTTCGGACGCGCTCTTGTACTTGGAGTAGCGCCCCGTGGTGTGCACCATGACGAGCCATTCGACGCCGCTGCGCAGCGCGGCCTCCGCGACGTTCGGCGAGTTGAAGATGGAGGCGATGTGGAGCACGGCGCGCGCCCCCCGCATCGACCGAAGCAGAAAGTCCGTATCGTCGAGGTCGCCGCGCGCGATCTCTATGCCCAGCGGAGAGGCTTCAAGACGCGACGCGTCGCTCTCCGGCCGGACGGTGCAACGAACGCCGGCGTACGGCAGCGGCATTCCGCCGGCCTTCGCGGCCTCGCGTTCCATCCGTTCGATGAACCAGCTCCCCGAGTGTCCCGTACCGCCGGTGACGTACAGCATTTTCACTCACTCCTTCACGAAATCGTTCCCGACCCCGCCCGACAGAGACCGGCGAACACGTTCACCGCGTTCCTCCGCCCTCCTTGAATCCTTCCTTGCGCACCACCGTCCTGAACGTGCGGAAGAGAATTCGCAGGTCGAACACCATGCTCGCCTTTTGCACATACTCCCCGTCCAGCTCGGCCTTCCGCTCCACCGGCAGCTCGTCGCGGCCGGAGATCTGCGCCAAACCGGTCAGTCCGGGGAGGACGTCGTTCGCGCCCCGGCGGTCGCGCTCGGCGATCAGGTCGTCCTGGTTCCAGAGCGCGGGGCGCGGCCCGACGAAGCTCATCTCCCCCTTCAGGATGTTGAAAAGCTGGGGGAGTTCGTCGAGGCTGGTCCGCCGCAGAAAGGCGCCGAGCGGCGTGATGTACGCGGAAGGGTCGGCCAGCAGGTGGGTCGGCGTCTCCTTGGGCGCGTCGGTCCGCATGGTGCGGAACTTCAGAATAAGAAACTCGCGCTTCCCCTTGCCGATCCGCCGCTGGCGGAAGAGGACGGGGCCGGGCGAATCGAGTTTTATCACCAAGGCAAGCGCCAGCAGCGGCGCGGAGAGGAGGAGCAGCAGCGCGAGGGAGAGCGCGAAGTCGAAAACCCTTTTGCACAACGGATACATGGCGCTCATCGCCCGAGCCTTTCACGCGAGGATTCGACCGCGAAGCGCAACGCATCGCGCCGCTTAGTTCCGGCCGGATGGATGTCTGCGAAAACCGGCTCCGTTCTTTCCATCCGCATGCGCATATTCTTGTTTGCGACCGGGTGGACGTCTGCGAAAATCGGCTCCGTTCTTTCATCGGAAAGCGCAAACCGGCGTGTAAACGTCATAACGCGCCCTCTCCTTCAGCCGAAGGAACCGCCTCTTCCCCGCGAAGAACGCAGCTTTGCTCCGGCGCGTCGAACAGGGCGTGCGGGATGATGCGCTTGAGTAAAATTCTGATGTCGCCGCGCCGTTCGTCCAGCGCCGCGCCGCGTAGGCTGTCGAGCAGTTCGCCGAAATGTCCGGGCAAGTCGTTGTTCCGCGCGAAGAAGATTTTTTTGAAGCGCGAGGCGTCCGTCCCCTCCTCTGCGGTCAGCAGCTCCTCGAAGAGCTTCTCACCCGGCCTGATGCCCGAGAAGACGATCTCCACGTCCTTCCCCGGCTCCAGTCCCGAAAGGCGGATCAGGTCTTCGGCGAGATCGGTGATCTTCACCGGCTCCCCCATGTCCAGCACGAAGACCGCGCCGTTGTGCTTCATCCCTCCCGCCTGCAGCACGAGCTGCGCCGCCTCGGGGATGGTCATGAAGTAGCGCGTCATGCCGGGGTCGGTGACGGTGACGGGACCACCCCTGCGAATCTGCTCTTTGAAGGTGGGAATGACGCTCCCCCTGCTGCCCAGCACGTTGCCGAAGCGCACGGAGACGAAGGCGCGCCCCTCGCTCGCGCGGGCGGCGATACTGCGGATGATCATCTCGGCCACGCGCTTGGAGGCGCCCATGATGGAGGTGGGGTTCACCGCCTTGTCGGTGGAGATGTTGACGAAGACCTCGACGGCGTGTTCGAGCGCCAGCTCCGCGAGGTTCGCCGTGCCGAAGACGTTGTTGAGGATAGCCTCCTCGGGGTTCTCCTCCATCAGCGGCACATGCTTGTGCGCCGCCGCGTGGAAGACGACCTGCGGGCGGAAGCGTTCGAAGACGCGGGTCAGCCGCTCGCGGTTGCGCACATCGGCGACGACGGTCGTGAACGGAAGAGTTATTTTTTTCGCGCACAGCTCCTGCTCGATCTGGAAGAGGCTGTTCTCCCCCCTCCCGAGCAGCACGAGGCGCGCCGGTTCGAAGGGGAGCATCTGCCGGACGATCTCCGACCCTATGGAGCCGCCCGCGCCGGTGATCAGGACGGTCCTCCCTCGGATGTAATCGGCGATCTCGGCGAGTTCGAGCCGGACGGGGTCTCGGTTCAGCAGATCCTCGACGCGGACTTCGCGGATATGCGAGATGCTCACCTTTCCGGAGAGCACCTCGAGCATCGCGGGGACGATGCGCGCCCCCACCCCGGCGCGCCGAGCCATGTCGAAGACGGAGCGCACCGTCTCGCCGCGAGCGGAGGGTATGGCGATGAGCGCCTCGTCGACGGCGTGCGCACGGACGGCCGCAGGGAGGTCGCGCAGGACGCCGAGCACCGGCAGGCCGACGAAGGTCACGCCCCGTTTCGACGGATCGTCGTCGAGAAAACCGACCGGCTCCAGAGCGGCGTCGGCATGACGCAGCATCTCCCGCGCGATGAGCACCCCCGCGTCACCCGCCCCGACGATCAGCACGCGCTTCGCGGGAGGGAGCGCATCTTTTCCCGCTCTCAGGCGCGAAAAGGCGGCGCGGACACCCCCTTCGTGGAGAAGGCGCATGCTCACCCTCGCTCCTCCCCAGAGGAGCACCAGCAGCAGCCCGTCGATGAGGGGGATACTTCTCGGGAGCGGAAAGGCGGGCGTTCCGAGGAAGAAGGAGGCCGCCGACGCCGCTGCGGTGAACAAAACGGCGCTGCGGGCGATCCCCGTCAGGTCGCGGAGGCCGATATTCCGCCACGACTGGCGGAAGAGCGCATAGTGCAGATTGAGCAAAATTTTGAGACCGCCGGCGATGAACACGTACACGGGCAGCGTCTCCGCGAAAATAAAGGGGAGCGGCAGGCCAAGACGCAGCGCAAACGCCGCCCACGAGCCGAAAACGGCCAAGACGGCGTCGATCAGCAGTTTGGCGATCAGGGGGTTGTTCGTTCTCTGCAAGAAGTTCACATTCAAACCTCGACATTAGTGTATTTTCGGCGGCGCGGCGCATTCGCGGAACGTGTGTTTGGTCACCGCGGGAACTCCCGTACGCGGGGAATATGCGTGCGCCGGCCCCATGCTGCGCGCCGTCGTCTCTTTTCTCCGGAACATTATAGCAGAATCGCCGCGCTCTTTGGCGCTTCCACGCCGGTAAACGCGCCGTCTCCGCACGCGACGCAGCCGTTTTTCACGCGCCCAACCCCTCTCTTCAAGGAATCCCCTCTTGTAAAATGAAAACCATTTGTATATATTACCTCTGCCGGGCACTCTATAAGACGGCCCGGAGAAATCCCGGGTACTTCGAGTATCAGGGGGTATGTGGAATGGCGCAGTTCGTTCCTTTGAAGTCGTCCGTGGTGCTCCGGCTGAACACCGGGGCCCATCCGGAGACGGGCAAGCCCGTGCTTAAGACGGTGTCGATCCGCGGGGTCGATCCGGCGCTGGCGGCCGACAATCTGAAGACGGTGGGCGATTTGCTCTCGCCGCTCTTCGTCCACCCGGTGATCGCGGTGGAGAAGTCCGGAACGCATCTGCTCGAGTCCGCGTAAGCGGCCGACGAACGAAAGGGTGATGCCGAATGAAGACGCTTCGTATGAAGTTTGCGACCACGGAGGGGAAGACGTTCACCATCTCGCTGAACTACGCCCGCGAC
The DNA here is from genome assembly GCA_018436725.1 of Synergistaceae bacterium. Lineage (GTDB taxonomy): Bacteria > Synergistota > Synergistia > Synergistales > Aminobacteriaceae > JAAYLU01. The sequence goes on from JAHDKT010000094.1 coordinate 9,172, forward strand.
GACCTCGACGCGGCCGAGGTGGAGACGGCGATGGAGGCGATGCTCGACGAGGAGATGTTCGCCGAGGGGCCGGCCGGTCTTTCCGGGGCCGATCTTGTCGACCGCACCGTGACGCCGCTGTTCTAGCGGCCGGTCGACCGGGGGGGAGGTTCGCCTCCCCCCGTTTCGAGCAGCTGAAGGAGGGAGAGCGCGTATGGACGAGCTGGTAGCGACGATGATGCAGAGCGGCTTCTCCGTGGCCGTGGCGGCGTTTCTGCTGGTGCGGATGGAGCGGCGTCTCGAGGATCTGACGCTGGCCATCAGGGAGCTGCACGGCGCCATTCTGCGGGGGAACGCCGCGGGAGGGGCAGGAGGAGGCGACGGGCTTCCCGTCGTCGGCGCGGGGCGCTGAAGCCTCCGTCCGAGGACGAAAAGAGGAGGGCGCGCCTCTACGGCGAGGCGCGGCGTCGGGAAAAGCACTCCGAGGAACATATATATACTTTTCTCAGCGAGGTAGAACAGAATGACGACACAATCCAAGCGACTGAACGATATGCGCATCTCCGAGCACTTCCGTCTGCGGGAGTTCGAATGCCCGTGCTGTCGTTGCGTGCAGATCGCGCCGGGACTGGTGCGCCGGCTGGAGGCGCTGCGGGAGCTGTGGGGGAAGCCGATCGTGATCACAAGCGGCTACCGCTGCGCGGAGCACAACGTCTGGGTGAAGGGGTCGCCGAAGAGCCTGCACATGCGGGGGCAGGCGGCGGACGTGGTCGTGCCCTTCGAGGAGCAGGAGACCGTGATGAAGATGGCGCGGAAGGCGGACTTCTCGTCGGCGATCCCGTACGGGAAGAGGAACTTCGTCCACCTGGCGGTGAACTGATGAGGGGGAGCGCGCATGATTTCCGGACGGGGGTTCGATTCCCCCCGCCTCCATCGAAACCCTGCACCCGGCCTTCCGACGATGAGCTGTCCGCCGGCTTGGCTGCCGATCTTCTCCGCTTCCGCCCGCTGGCGATGGCCACGGCGAAGCGCTACGCGGGGCGGGGGGCCGAGTTCGACGACCTGGTGCAGGAGGGGTACCTTGCGCTGCTGGAGCTGATCCCCCGCTGCCCCAGGCGCGATCTGCTCCCCCTCTTCCTGAAGAGCCGACTTCCGGGGCGGGTGCGGGCAGCGGCGCGGAGGTTCTGGCGCTGCGCGGAGCGACAGGGGTTCGAGCCGATCGACGATCTGGAGGGAACGCCCCTGGAGCCGTCCGTCCCGCCCGCCGAAATCGACGACGGGGTGGCGCGCCTCCTCTCCCCGGAGGAGCTGCGCATGGCGGGAATGCTCGCCGAGGGGTGGTCGCAGCGGGATACGGCGAAACGGTTGGGCGTCACGCAGCAGACCGTCAGTTTCCGCCTTCGGCGGCTCCGCGAACGGCTACGGGGTTTCGAATAGACGAGGGCCGGTCCGCAAAACGCTCGCGGACCGGCCCTCCGCCCCATCGGGGCGCCGCTAGGCCTTCAACACCTCGCCGTAGAGCACGGGAACGACCACGAGGATGAGCACCGTGGCGAAGGTGAGGCCGAACATGATGGTGACGGCCATCGCCGAGAAGAGGACGTCGAAGTAGAGCGGAACCATCCCCAGCACGGTGGTAAGCGCGGCCATCATGACGGGTCGGGCGCGGCCGACGCCGGAGTCGACGATGGCGTCGAGCGGGGCCTTCCCTTCCCGCATCTCCAGGTCGATCTGGTCGATGAGGACGATGGCGTTTTTGATGAGCATGCCGGTGAGGCTCAGGAAGCCCAGCAGGGCCATGAAGTCGAACGGCTTGTCCATCGCGAGCAGCCCCACCGAGAGCCCCATGACGGAGAGAGGCAGGCAGAGCAGGATGATGAGCGGCTGGCGGAAGCCGTTGAAGAGCATGACGAGGATGACCACGATGCCGAGGAAACCGAGAGGGATCATCCCCATCAGGCCGCCCTGCGCCTTCTGCGAGTTCTCGTACTCTCCGCCCCACTCCATCTCCGTCCCCTGCGGCAGCTCGATGGCCTCGATGCGCGGGCGCAGGCGCGCGAAGAGCGCCCCCGGCTTCTCGGAGCCGCTGTCGCACTCCACTGTAAGCGCCTTCATCCGGTTGATCCGGTAGACGTACGGGTCCTCGGCCACCGTGTCGATGCGCGAGACGAACTGCGACAGCGGAATATACCGTCGGTTGAGGCCGCTCCATACCTGCGTCTCTTCGAGCGATTCCACGCTCCCCCGCTCGGACTGCGGGAGGCGCGCCACGATGGGCAGCAACTTCTCCCCCTCGCGGTAGAGCCCCGCGTTCACGCCCGTGAAGGCCATCTTCACCGCGTTCGCCACTTCGCGCCGGGTCAGGCCGAGGAGCTGGACGGAGTCGTTCAGCTCGGGACGGATGACCTTCGTGCGCTCGCCCCAGTTGTTGCGAATGTTCACCGCGTCCGGATCGGAGGCGAAGACGCCAGCCGCCCGCTCGGCCAGCCGCCGAAGCGCGAGCGGGTCCTTCCCCAGGAAGCGCGCCTGCACCTTCGCTCCGCCCCCCGTCCCTTTGGAAAACGAGCGGATACGCGGGTCGAGGTGCGGTTGCTCGGCCTTGACGAAGTCGGCGAGTTTGCTTTTCAGGGTTTCCGCAGCCTCGGTATCCTTCGCGGCGACGATCAGGTGGCCGTAGTTCGAGGCGGGGTCGCCGGGCGTATAGTTCAGGAGGAAGCGGAGCGCGCCCTCTCCCGCGTACGCGGCGACGGACTCCGTCTCCGGCAGGGAGAGCAGGTAGCGTTCCATCTTCCGCACCTCCGCGAGCGTGGCCTGGACGCTGCTTCCGCGCGGCGTCCAGAAGTCCGCGGTGAACATGGGAGACGTGGAGGCCGGGAAGAATGCTTTGTCGACGAAGCCGAAGGCGGCGAAGGAAACGACCATCAGCCCCGCGACCAGCAAAAGGACGAATTTGCGCCGAGCCAGGCAGAAAGAGAGGAAGGCGCGATAGGCGCGATAGAAGCGAGTGTCGTAAGGGTCGATCTCCGAGCCCGCGGCGTTCCCCTTGAGAACGGCGATGCCGGCGAGCGGCGTGACGGTGACGGCGAGCACCCAGCTCAGCAGCAGCGAGATGCTTACAACCTGGAAGAGGCTCATGCAGAACTCGCCCGTGCTGTCCGGCGAGAGACCGATGGGAGCGAAGGCGATGGCGGCGATGATCGTCGCGCCCAGGAGCGGTATCTGCGTCTGTCGCACCACCTCGACGGCGGCGGCCTTGCCCTCCTTCCCTTCCTGCATCCGGACGAGGATGCCGTCCGCCACGACGATGGCGTTGTCCACCAGCATGCCCAGCGCGATGATGAGCGCGCCCAGCGAGATGCTGTGGAGGTCGATGGCCATGATCTTCATCACGATGAAGGTGGCGAGGATGGTGAGCAGCAGAATGAAGCCGATCAGGAACCCGCTGCGGAAGCCCATGAAGATCAACAGGATACCGATGACGATGGCGAGGGCTTCCAGCAGGTTGACGACGAAGTTGCGGATGGAGTCGGCGACGGTGTCCGGCTGGTAGTAGATCAGACCCAGCTCCATGCCGACGGGCGTTCCGGGGAGCAGCTCCTGAATCCGCTTGCTTACGGCCTCGCCGATGCGGATGACGTTGCCCCCGTCGACGTTGGAGATGCCCAGCCCGAGCGCGGGCTTGCCGTTGTAGCGCATGGCCGACGACGGCGGGTCGGCGTACCCCCGCGTCACCGTCGCTAGGTCGCCGAGGCGGATGGAACGGCCGTCGCCTCCCCGGAGCAGCAGGTTCGAGAGGGCGTCGACCGAGGAGAAGTAACCCGACGGGGCGATACGGATGTACTCCGGTCCCACCTCGACGGAGCCCGCGCCCGCGACGACGTTCTGCGCCCGGAGAATGTCGAAGATCTCCTGCGTGCCGATGCCGAGCTGCGCCATGCGGGAGCGGTCGATCTCCACGTAGATGGTCTCGCTTTGGACGCCGGAGATCTCCACGTTGGCTACCCCCTCGACCAGGAGCAGTTCGCGCCGGAGGAAGTCCGCGTGGTCTTCGAGTTCGCGGAAGGTGTAGCCGTCGCCGGTGAGCGCGAAGTAGACGCCGAAAACGTCTCCGTAGTCGTCGTTCACGCGGGAGGGCCCCGCGCCGGGAGGGAGGGAGGACTGCGCGTCCGTCACCTTGCGGCGCAGCTCGTCCCATATCTGCGGCAGATCGCGCGCGGTGAAGGTGTCCTTGATATCCACGTAGACTATCGAGAGCCCCTCCTTCGAGAGGGAGCGCACCTTGTCCGTCTGCCCGAGTTTCTGCGCGGCGGACTCGACGAGCGCGGTGACCTCGTTCTCCACCTCCAGAGGCGACGCGCCTGGGTAGGGCGTGGCGATCACGGCCGTCTTGATGGTGAAGGCCGGGTCCTCCAGCTTGCCGAGGCCGTTGTAGGCCCACATGCCCCCGACGGCGATCAGGAGGGTAAGGAACCACGCGACCGTGCTCTTGCGTATCGAATATTCGGCGAGGTTCATGGCCGCGCCCCCGCTCAGTTCCCCGGCGCGGTGTACAGCGTCACCGGGTCGCCGTCGAACAGCATGGAGACGCCCGCCGTGACGATGCGCTCGCCGGGGGCCACCCCCTTCACGAGCGCAAGATCGCCCCTATACCCCGCGACCTCGATCGGAATCCTTTTGACGCGGAGCGCATCCGTTCCCTCGACGCGCCAGACGAAGTGCCTCGTCGCCTCGCCCGCGAGGACCGCGGAAGCGGGAATCTCGGCTTCGGCCCCGTCCTCGCCGGCGGGGCGCGGGATGACGACGTCCACCGTCATCCCGGGGAGGACTGTCAGATCCTCGGGCGTCGGCAGCGCGAAGGTGACAGGGTAGGTCTGCGTCTGCGGGTCCGCCTGCGCGGAGGCTTCCTTGTAGGTCAGCGGGAAGCGCTTGTCGGGCAGCGAGGCGAAGCGCGCCTCGACTCCCTCGATCGCGTCCCTGCGCGCGTGCAGGACGAGCGTCTCCGGCACGGAGATGGAGACTTCGAGCGTGCCGATATCCTGGAGGCTGACGATGGATTGGTCGCGCTGGACGCTCTGATTGTTGTCCACGTAGCGGTCGATGATCACGCCGCCGAAGGGGGCCAAAAGCTCGGTGTCGGCGCGGGCGTTCTCCGCCGTGCGCACCTTCGCCTCGATTCCCTGGATTGTGAACTCCATGGCGGAGATGTCTTCGGGGCGCGCGCCGGTCCGGCCCGCCGAAAGCTCCTGCGAGGCCGACTGGTACACCGCGCGGGCCACTTCGTAGGCGGTACGGGTTTTGTCGTACTCCGACTTGGAAAAGCCGCCCGCCTTGTACAGCTTTTCCACTCGTTCGAGAGTGGTCATCGCGTCGTTCATCTGGGCGCGGGCGGAGTTCACCTTCGCGGTGAGCATGGCGATCTCCTCCTTGCGCGCTCCGGCCTTCATCGCATCGAGGCGGGCCTTGGCGTTGCCCAGTTCGCTCTTCGCGTTGGCCAGTTGCACCTCGAAGTCGCGGGGGTCGAGGCGGGCCAGAAGGGTACCCGGTTCCACGTACTCCCCCTTCACCGCGGGCAGCTCCACGATCTTGCCGGAGACGCGGAAGGCAAGGTTCACCTTCTGCGACGCCAGAACCTTGCCGGGGAAGATCCGCTCCCCCCCGCCCCCGGCGGCGGGAACCACCATCGTCTTCACCGGACGAGCGACGCGGGCGACCTCGGTCCGCTCCTGCTTCGCGGGCACCGCGCCCCAGATGAAGTACCCCACGCCGACCAGCGCCGCGACCGCGAATGCGGCGAGAGTGCGCGTTTTTGTCAACTTGCTCGTCATCTCCCGTACCACCCTTTCACACTCGGAATATTGCTACGAAAAAAGCCCTCCGTCCGCTATTATACGGTAAAGGAGAGCATGTTGCACATTCGTCAGGCGCGAAAAAAAAGCGGGGCCGGCGCTTGGGAACCGGCCCCGATGCTCGGGGAATGAATGTCCTATCCTGGGTTCGGACTGAATTTTTATGTACCGGAAGCGAAGGAGTTTCGAGCAGATCGAACAATGCCCCTTCAATTTCTTTTGCTTATTCTACCACTCCCCGGTCGTTTCGTAAACTCGGTAAAACTACCGTACATGCGCATCCGCTCTTTGCGCAGTGTTTACGGAGGCGAAGACGGATGTATTTATTATACACGATCCCTTTTCATTACTCCAGGATCTCCACGCTGCAAAGCATCTCTTTCACCCACTGCGAGGCGCCCGCGTACTTCGCCGAAGGCATCCGGACCGCCACCACCGCGCCGCTGTCCTTCCACGTGACGATCAGGACGGCGAAGGAACCCGTCCCCTTCACCCTCTCGGAGTAGAGCACCGTGGTCGCGGCGCGGTCGCCGCACTCCAGCGTGCTGGTTCCGTGCTTGCGCATTCCCTCCGTCTCCTCGGCGATCTTCGCCGCGGCGGCATCGGGACTCTCGTAGAGCGCGACGATGATCTGCGATTCGTCCGGGCCTTCGAGCGTGACCATCTCGTCGTTCCGTTCCTTCTCTTCCGCTCCCTCGGGGATCGTGATCAAGAGGATTTCATTTTCGGACTGAAGGAAGCCCTCTTCATCTTCGAACGCGGGCAGCTCGTCGTCCGGCTTGAACTCGGGGAGCTTTCCGGGCTCCGGCGTCGGATCGGGCTTGACCGGTTCCGGAGTGGGTTCGGGCGTCGGTTCCGGTTCAGGGGTTGGTTCGGGTTTCACCGGCTCGGGCGTCGGTTCAGGCTTTACGGGTTCGGGAGTGGGTTCGACCGGTTTCGGGGTGGGTTCGGGCTTGGGCGAATCGGAGAACTGGAGCACCGTTTCGGCGAAGCTGCGGAACTTCGGCTGCAGACGCTTGAACCAGGTTTCCGTGGTGTCGAAGAGGAAGACGTGTCCCGTCTCGCCCTCGACGAAGACGTACACCTCGGCCTTCAGCGTATCCCGCTGGTTGGAGAAGTGGAAGCGATGAAGAAGAGCGTCCCTGTCGTGCATCCGGATCGGCTCGTCTTCAAGCGGATCGTACTCGGCGAAGCTGGGCATGCTGTTCTTTTTCAAAGCCTCAAGGTACTCCTCCGGCGTGTACGCTCTCGGGAGCATCTCCTCGAAGATCAGCAGCTCGGCGAGGACGGTCCCCTTCTCCTGATACACGAAGTACCGGTCGATGCTCTCGTGATGCGGCGTACGCTCGCTCCACCCCGTCGGCAGCGTGCCGACGACCACCTCGGCCCGCGCCGCGCCGGCGAACGGCGGAAGCAGCAGCAGCGAAAGAAACGCGGACAGAACAACGCGGAAGCAGAAAGAACGTGGAGCCGTGGCGCTTAAAAACCTCTTCATTTCCACAACCTCCCTTGCAGAATTATCAGCCCCGGATTCCGGATCGCCGAACCTCGGGGTTCGCCCGGCCCGGAGCACGCATACCAAGGCCGTTTTGAAAATTGTAGCACTCTTTTCTGCATCGCGGAAGGGGCGCATGGTATAATTTCATGGGCTGCCCGCTTCGAAAGCGCGCGCTCTAAACTCTTCTGGGAGGCGTTGCACGTGACTCCACTCGAATGTACGGTTCTCCTCTGCGACGATTCTCCGCTCATACGGAGAATGTTGCGCGACATACTGACCGAAGGAGGTGTGACGCGGATCGTGGAGGCGTGCGACGGCTGCGAAGCCGTGGAGCGCTACGCGGAACACCGCCCCGACGTCGTCTTCATGGACATCGTCATGCCGGGGATGACCGGCATAGAGGCGTTGTGCGAAATCAGGGAAAAGGACCCTAGCGCCCGCGTCGTCATTCTCTCCTCTACAGGGACGAAATCGAACCTGAAAAAAGCCATCGACGCGGGCGCGTGCGACTTCCTCCAAAAACCGGTGGAGAAGGAACGCGTGCTGGAGGTGCTGCGTCGGGTGTGAAGTCGGCGGAAGCATTTAAAAACATACAATGCGACACAAAGTACGAGCCGCTATGGGGAAAACCCCGATGCGGCTCTTTTTGTTTCCGCCTTTGCGTATTCGATTAAAAAAGGGCGGGGATTTCTCCCCGCCCTTCCGTGCTGTCTTATTGCTCAAGCTTCCGTTTCTTCAGGCTCTTACTTCTTCAGAAGAAGGAAGAGAGGAGCAAGAAGAAGCAGGGTTGCGGGTGCGAATCCGCCGACCGAGCAACCGCCGCCGCTGGAGCTACTGGGCGTCGGGGTGGGCGTCGGAGTGGGCGTCGGAGTGGGCGTCGGGGTGGGCGTCGGGGTGGGCGTCGCTCCGGCTACCTTCGCAAAAGCGAAGAAGTGAACGATACGGTCGTTCTTCGTACCGATATCCTGCGTTCCCTGCTGGACATCGAAATCTCCACCGTCCTTCGCCGCAAGAGCGATGAAGTACGTACCATCCGCAACGAACTCTTCGTCCACGGGCATAATTTTCTGAGTATGCTTCGTGGTAAATGTCGTGCCGGCGGGCTTCAGAACAACGAATTTACCGTTGATCAAATTGGTCAGACTATCAACCCGTTCATACTGCTGAGGAGCCGAAAAATCCGTGCCCGTAGCATTGACAACCGATACCTGAGCGGGAGTCTTGCCGACGAAAGCGGTCAGATCTCTGATCGGGAACATCACGACCGCCGTGTTCTGGGAAATCGCAGTATAGGCGAGCACAGCCGGGAACTTATGAACGGTGGCAAGGTCGTAGCCGTATTTGTCGGTGATCGTCGCATCGGTGATCCACACCATACGGTTGTTCGCATTTGCCGCCATGGTATCTCTGGCAAGAGCTGTGTAGTCGTTTCTTACTGCGGAAGCTCCCCATACAGGCTGCGTCGGGAAGACATTCGTATTGTACCCAAGAATAGGTCTACGATTACCAGCTTCAACCGCAGCGCCGTTGAGCGTTTCCACTCTCCAAGCGTACAGACGCTCGACCGTCGGCTGGAGTGTTCCCTGTCCGGCAGCGAATACGGGCATCTTCACGAAAGGCTTCTCCGCGTAGACGATGATGGGGTCGACAACCTTGCCGGGAGAGCTTCCGGCTCTGGTGAAGTCGAAGTTCGGCGTGTCGTCGGTGACAACATAGATAATACGATACGCGGTATCAGCCTGGATGGTTCCGCTTGTCACTATTGTCTCGGTAAGGGTGCCAACGGTATTGTAGCTCAACCTCGTGATGACAAACTTTCCGTGAACAAGCTCCGCTGCGGTATTCACTCTCTCAAGGAAAATCTGCTTACCGCTGACATAATCACCGTATACTTTTACAACCTTGATATCGGCAACGTTCATTCCGACGAAACGGTTGCTAACTAAAGCCGAAGCCTTGGTGACCGCTTCTCCGGAAGGTGTACCAGTATATCCCATACTCTCAACATCGCCGTAGTTCAGAGGCACTGGCACCGCCACATTGTTCAAGCCGCTGGCCGTAATGTCGGCGCTCCACATATACACCCTGGCGACAGCATCTTCGGAGACGACACCAGACAGCGCGGGATTGGCGGAAAGGTTATTGACGATGTTGACCGTATGATCGGGAGAGACGGTGAATCCGCGTTCATCGCGATTCGCATTTCCACGAACATTTCCATTTCCACCGGTCATGATGTTGGTCAGAGTGGCCGGAACGTCGTAATACAAACCAGCATGAACTCCGCTATCCCCACTGACGGCCATATAGGAAACAAGCCAATCGTGGTCACTGCTAGTGAAAGTAAGAACAGAGCCAGCATCACCAGAAACAAGCCGAGCGCCAGCACCGTCATCCTTACTGACATCCTTAAGAATGCCAGCACCGCCCTTATGGTGAACCTTTACCGTATCCGAATTCACGGTCAATTTGATGTCCGTCGAGTCAACGGAAACACGCACGGTCGCGAACGCCGCGGAAGCCGCGAAAAGCGTCGCTACAAATACAAAAAGCATTACTGCGCACAACTTCTTCAACACTACCACCTCCACAAAGATATCGGAACCTGAAAAAGCTTTTCCTTCCGGCTAGCGCCCGGAAAGCCTTTTTCTCTTGCACGATCACCTCCGCGACAGATAAATTTCCCGAACTGCAAAGAACGTTGAAACCCAGATACACCGCAAGCATTCCCAGAACACCGATTGCGCCTTATTCTAGCAGAGGCGCGCTGAATCGACAAGACCTTGATACCTTAAATCGCCGATTTCGAAAAAAAATTTTCGGTCGTCGCTTCCGACTTCGAAAGGGATTCCTCGGCACAGAACGGTCGAGCCCAAGCGTTCCGAATCGAAACCCCTTCTCCCGAAGGAAACCTTGCTACGGGTGCTCTCTTCGACTTGCCTGTTTAACCACCACCTCCTACGTAATTCTAACGATTTTATTCTCCGTTAGGCTACACCCTGAAGCCTCGAATGTCAACACCTTTCTCTTGCTTGGAAGCCGCCAACGCTCTATAATGCTTCGGCGAAGCATCGTCGTCACGCACACAAGCGTACAGCCTTTGTATTCGCAAATATATCTTTCCTCGTTTTAACCCTGCTAGAAATCGATTTCGAATGAAGGAGAACTTTTTATGACGCAAATTAAACAAAAAAAACTTCCGATCACCGACCAATATCATTTGCGGAGTACGCCGTCTTCGTTCGTTCCGCGTTCCGTCGCATTTCTTGCTTTCGGCATCTCTTTTCTCTTGCCCAATCTTGTTTTTTCCGGCGCGTTTTTTTTCAATACGCTTCACTTGATGAAATGGGTGACCGCGCTCTCCCCGCTCGCCCTTCTGGGCGCTGCGGCAGGCTATAAAACGCTCCGCCGCGGCGCGCACGAGAGCGGGTTCCGAATCGACGCCTTCGCGCTGCTCTGGTTGCTTCTTCTTCTATATATTACGTTGCAACCTCTCTGGACGCCTCTCCGGTCTCCGGAGACATTCTATCGGGAGTGGTTTTTCTTCGCCTCCTTATGGATGGTATATGTTCTGAGCACGCTGCTTGCGGACAGAACCATGGTACGCGCACTCCTATGGGGAGCGCTCGCAGGCGCCGCGCTGAGCGTTCTCTTCGCGGAGCTGCAGGTGCGGGGGATGAGCGCTCCGTATCCGTTCATCCTGCCGACTCCGGGCCACTACATAGCCAACACGGGACAGCAGAACATGTTCGCCACGTGGATGGCCATCAGCGGACTAGGGGGCGCGCTCCTCTTTTTTTCGTCGGGCGGACTCAGGGGTAGATCTCTTTTCACCAGCATCCTTGTCTTTGTCCTTCTTACCGTTGTTTTTCACGGACTTGTAGCCTCCACCAGCCGATCGGGAATCCTTTCACTGGCCGTCGGCTTCGTTGTGCTTTCGCTTTTCTTCCTTCGCAACGAAGGAAGGGAAGCGCTTCCACGCATCCTTCTCATCATTCTCCTGTTCGCGCTCGTCATGTCGGTGAATGTCTCCTTGAACAAGGCTACCGGAGAAGCGCTCTCATCCAAGCTGGAGGACGTCGTCCAACAACCGCTTTCGTTCGCGAAACGCGACAGCATCTGGGCGACCAGCTGGACGATGTTTGCGAATGATCCGTGGAGGGGCGTGGGGCTGGGGCAATACAAGTGGCACTATATGGAAGCGCAAAAGGATATGATTCTTCGTTGGCCTCACTTTCGTTGGCTGTTCACGCAGTGGGCGCACAACGAATTTTTGCAGTGGATGGCGGAAGCGGGCATCGTCGGCGCCGCATTGATGTTTTTGCTATGGATATGGTGGGGCTATTCCGTACTGTATGCGCTTGCGAATAAAGTCCGTCTTTCTTACGAGGCGATGTGGGGCAGTGCTCTTGTATCGCTGTTTTTTGTCAATGCCTTGTGGACGCGTCCCTTCCATCGCGTTGAGAATGTTCTTTGGCTCGCTCTGGCGTTCGCCGCGACGAACAGGGAGGTATTGCGCCCGTCGGCGCTCGCTCCCTTTTCCGAACGGTTCGAGAAAGCTCTTCGAGCATTGGGGGGCGTTATTTGCGCAACCTCGCTTCTAGGGCTTGTTTTCTTGGGAAACGGCGTGTACGGCGACCGTTTGTTGCGTCTGGCCGAAGACGGAGTCTCGAAGGGCGGCAATATGACGGCCGTCAAGGAGCTGTACAGCCGTGCCTACGCCAGTCCTATGGTTCGCGACGATGCGGAGAAACAGATCGGGTATTTTTCGGTGCGTTTGGGGGAGATCGTCAAAAACCCCGAACTGATCGCCGAAGGGTTGAACATCCTTATAGGCTATTTCGAGAAGATGCCCCATGTAGAAGAACTGAACTTCCTGACCGATTGGGCGTTTAAAATAAACAAGGAGGATTTGAAGCAATTTCTTGACTCTTTTGTTCGTCACCCTCAAAGCCCCCATCCGTTTTTGAACGAAGCATCGACCGAACCGGAAAACGGAAGCCACGATAAAAATTGAAGCGGCAAAAAAGGGAGCGCTCTCGCAAGGGCGCTCCCTTTTTTCCGGGGGCTATCGGTTGCTTGGAGACACTTGTAACCGTGTTAGAAGATCGTCCGGCAAACGAAGATCCAGGCCAGGTAGGCCGCTCCGCTTGCGACGTGCGCGCTCAGGCAGAGCGCGAGCGCCGCGTTTTTCCAGTTCCGCGGGCCTTCCGCGAGGAGGCGGCGGCCGAAGCGGAGGCAGGTGGCGAAGAAGAGGAGGTAGGCGCAGACGGGCGCCTGCCAGAAGAAGTTGCCGTGGAGCGCCCGCGGACCGGTCTCGGCGAAGAGGGCGAAGATGAGGACGGCGATGCAGTAGAGCGCCCAGGAGTAGTGGAGCAGGAGGTTTTTCCGTTCCTCCGGATAAAGGAGAAGGTACGCCATCGGAAAGAGCGTCGAGAGGAGGAACGAGAGCGCGATGTCGGGCGAGAAGTGCCGCCAGACGAAAAGGGGGGCTATGGCGACGCCGGACTTTCCCGCATGGACGGCATTCGTGGTTCCGAAGGAGAAGGTGTAGATCAGAACATACATCCCGAGCGTCAGCAGTCCGGCGAGGGCGACGGGGAGCATGTTCGCGAAAGAGAGCCTCGGTCCGCCGCCGCGAAGAGTGCGCTTCAACATGAAGAGGGGGTAGACCGCGACGAAGGGGAAAATGAAGCTGGGCTTTATGAAGAGATTCAGCGCCAGGAGGAGCAGAAGCATGCACATCCCCTTTCGATTCCCGGGATCGAGCAGTTGATGGTACGAGACCCAGAAGAGGAGCAGGGCGAACGGCATCAGAAAGACGGTCGTCGAGTTGTGCCAGATGTTCGGCGGGATCTGTCCTAGATAGAAGTACCCCTTCGAAAAGAGAGGCCTCATCGGGAGGCTGAAGACCAACAGAAGCGCCAGGCTTAGCAGCAACGTCGTTCCGGCTGCGGATGCGGATGAGCGTCCCGGAGTCGGAGCAACTCCTTTCTCTCCCCCCAGGATGCGCCGGGTGACGGAGAACTTGGCGGCGACTGCGGCGCCGAGCAATAGAGAAGAAGCCAGACCGAGAGCCCCCCACGAACGCCCCCCAATGGACCCGAACATGTACACCAGGAGATAGTATAAAAAGTTGGCCGGAGGAGGAACTGCGCCGCGCGACAAATCGATGACGTAGCTTGCGTGGAGCTGAATATCCGTGCTGATTCGGAACACCCAGAACAACCCGAAAAGGGAGCACGCCGCCGCAAAAACAAGCGTATCGGGAAGCCAGTACCAAAGAATACGTCCGCTTGCGACGGGCACGCGGTTCTTGGACACGCGCTTTTCGCTCCCGTCGTTCATTCCGCAGCATCCTCGCTTCGTTTTTTCTGGTTGCCGTCGGCACGGACGAAAAGAACTCCGTATCCGTTCCTCTCGACGACCTCGTAACCTTCGATCTCTTCGAGTTCCCCGGTTGCGAGTATGTACCGGCACTGTTTCGCCGTGCCGGAGCGCATGGGGAGGATGATGTGCAATCCGAAGGCCGGATGGAGTCCGCCGGCAAGCTCGAAGGTAAGGTCCCGCACGCCGACGGAGTTTTCATACCGTCCCGACGGGCGCTCCGCCACGGTCATTCTCCCGGTCAGCGCGAGGAGCCCTTGGTGCGCGGGCTCGGAGGAAGCGACCGGCCGCAGTCGCTGCTCAAAGACCGGAGGCCAGGCCAGCAGAGTAACCGCCATCATCAGCAACATGCCGAGCGAGGCGAGGAAGACGGCCGGCCGCCTGCGCATCAGGAGCAAGTACGCGGCCGCGCACCAGAGAACGGGCGCGAGCGACCGGTAGTCCCGCCATCCGTAAACGTCGTACGCTCCCACGACGAGCGCCAGAACGAGAACGAGCAGCAGGAAGGCCGTCATGTAGATCCGGTCCGGCGCTTCGCGTCTGCGGAGCCGGAATCCGAGGTTTCCGCCGGTACGCTCCCTCCGCAGAAATCCGCCGAAAAGACAGAAAATCGTCACCGAGAAGTACGAATAGCGAAGGACGACTTCTGCCGCGGAAGCGGAGACGATATTGAAAAAGGTCAAAACGTTTTGTAAAGAGTGCTTGATGACCATCCCGGCAGCCGCGGTAATCGAACGGGCGTGCGTCAGCATGAAGAGAAATCCGAACGGATAGGGCGCCGAGAATTGCATGACGGCGAAGTACGTGACGATCATGGCGAGCATCGCCGCGCACATCCAGAAGAGCATGCGCTTCGAAAGCCTGTAATCGCAGAAGCTGAGCGCCAGTGGAATGTAGAGCACGATATGATTGACCCTGTAGAAAGAGAGCAGCAGAGCGACGATGAACGCCCCCGCGATGTTGCGCCGCAAGCCCGTCCGTTGAAAGGCGACGAGAAAGGCGACGTAGCAGAGCAGAAGCGCGTAGTTGGAGATTTCGCTCATGGAAGTCGCCGCGTACAGAACCAGGGGCGCGTACCCGAGATAGGCCGCTGCGAGCGCCAGCGACGGCAGTGTTCCGGGGCGAAGTTTCCATACAAGGAACGCCAGCGACAGACTCATCAGGAGGGTGTTGAAAAGGACGACGCTGTTCTCCGCCACGCCGAACAGAAGAGCCAAACCGCCGTACAACAAAATACGGCCGACACCGTGCGCTGTGAACCCGCCGATCGCGCTGGTGTATTCGTTGATGCCGGAGCTGCCGACATCGAATCCGCACTGCGAGAAGCTGTAAAGCGTTCTCCAGATGGAGACTTCGTCGTTCCAAACGGGAGCGCCGCCAAGCAGGGGCATGTTTCTCACTGCTGCGACGAGGAAGAGCAGCAGCCATGGGGCCGATACAAGAAAAATCCACGCAGCGAGGTGCACGAACTTCCGCAGCAGGCGGTTTTCTCCGGGAAGAGGCTCGTTTTCGGTCTCCGGCGGAACTCCATTCGCTATAGTCATTCTTTCGCCATCTCCCAACTCTTTCAGAATCGTCATCCGGGCGCGGCTCAGGAGACGAAGAGCGCGACGCCCGCTATGATCAGCGCGAACCCCCAGAATCTGGAGGGGGTGATGCGCTCTTTGAAAAAAAGGCGGCTCATTACGGGGACGAGGACGAAACCGAGGGACTCGATCACCGGACCGTCTTTCAGCGGCACGCCTCGGTACGCCACGGAGTTCAGGCCGAGCGAGAGCGCGAAGAGCAGGTATCCGCCGAGTACCCATGCGTTGGCGTACTGCCTCCAGAGCGGTCGCTCCCCCGCCGCCCCCTTCTTGAGGAGAATCTGCCCGAACGAGGCGACCGCCACGGCCGCGAGGAAGAGCGCGTAGAAGCTATTCACCTCGCGCCACCAAAATCATCCCGGCGATGATCACCGCCGCGCCGAAAAAATTGCTCCACGTGATGGTCTCGCCGAAAAAGAGGGCCGACCACAGAAACGTCCACAAGAACATCGCGCCGCGCCACGCATACGCCGTCATGAGGTCGTACTTCCGGAGCGCCTGCTGCCAGGCGAGCGCGAAGATGAAGAGGCACGCGAGGCTTCCGGCGCAGAGGGCGAGGAAAGGAGAGGAAAACGGCGGATGCCCCGAGGCGAACTTCAACAGCACGCTTGCCGCGGAGAAGATCAGGTAGGCCGCCTGGAGCAGGAGGAAGTCCGTTGAGACGGTGAACGGCATCAGATGTTGATCCTCTTCGAGATGACGTACAGCGGGCGCTTCTTGGTCTCGTCGAAGGTCTTGCCGAGGTAGATGCCGATGATGCCCAAGTTGGCGATGATTATTCCGCCGAGAAACCAGAGGGAGACCATCATGCTGGTCCACCCTTCGACGGGGATGCCGAGGGCGAACTTCTTGAAGACGAGCAACAGCGCGTAGAGAAACGAGCCGAGCGCGATCAGGAAGCCGCTCTTGACGGAGATGCGCAGCGGTTTGTCGGAGTAGGCGATGACGGTGTCCACCGCGAGGTTGATCAGCTTGCGCAGAGTGTACGAGCTTTTTCCGTCGTGCCGTTCGCCGTGCTCCACGTCGACGTAGCCGTTCGCGAAGCCGAGCCATTCGAGCTGGCCGCCGAAGAAGCGGAGGCGCTCCCCCATCGAGCAGTAGGCGTCGATCGTCTTGCGCGAGAGGATGCGGAAGTTGGCCACCTCGGGGTCGTACCGCATTCCGGAGAGCCAACTGAAGACGGCCGCGAACATGACGGAGGCGGCGCGCTTCCAGAGGGGGTCTTTTCTCTTGCCGCGCCGCGCGCAGACGACGTCGTACCCCTCCATGGCCTTGGCGTGGAGGCGCGGGATTTCCTCGGGGCGGTCCTGCATGTCGCAGTCCATGACCACGGCCCAGTCGCCGGAGCAGAGTTCGAGCCCCGCGCTGATGCCGTAGTGCTGGCCGAAGTTGCGGCTGAACTGCACCGCCTTGACGCGGGGGTCGCGTTCGGCGAGCGCGCCGATGGCGTTCCACGAGCCGTCGCCGCCGCAGTCTTCGATGAAGACGAACTCGAAGGTTTCGCCCGGAATGCGGCGCTCGAGCGCGCAGAGCGCCTCGTAGAGAGGCTCGACGGTGTTTTCCGACTTGTAGAACGGGACGATGATGGAGATCATGAGCTTGCCCCCCGCGTCTTCATCTGAAAAGGTGGTAGACGTCGACGGCGTCCTTCATCGAGAAGCCGAGCGACGAGTAGAGGTTCATGACCGCGAGGTTGGAGGCGGAGACGGAGCTTGCGAGCGTCTCGAACCCCCGGTCGAAGAGCATGCGGCACCCAGCCGTCCAGAAGTGTTTCGCCAGCCCTCTGCCTCGGAAGGCGGGGGCGAGCGCGTGGAGCACGACGACGCCTTCCGGGGTGTACCCCCAGAATCCGGCGAGTTCGCTCCCCTCCCAGAGGAAGGCGAGAAGCCGTCCCTGCGCGCGAAGATCGCGGAGCCAGCGGACGTAGCGGTCGTCGCCGACGGAGGGATGAATGCGCGCGTCCTTGTGGAAACGGTCGTGCGTGAAGGCGCCGGGGACTATGGCGAGGACGGCGTCGAGGTCGAAGTCGGCGGTCAGAGAGCAGCGTCCGTCGTCGTGCGGGACGAAGCGTTCGCGCACGCATGAGGGGCGCAGCAATGTGTCGCAGTAGTAGAAACCGTAGCGCTCGGCCTCGCCCTTCTGCCCCCCCGAGGGGAGTTTGAGGGTGAAGAAACCCGCCGTCCTCCGCAGCCACCGTACGGCCTCCTGCGAGAGCGCGGCGAGTTCGAACGCGGGAACGCCGAGAACGCGCGCATCCCAGGGGGCCTCCCTGACGCCTTCGGGGAGCATCCGCGCTACTCCTTCGGCCGTTCTTTCCCGAAGAAGGCGAAGACGGCCTCGATGACTTCTTCAGGCTCCAATCCTATGAAGAGCGGCAGGCGCAGCAGGCGCGCCGAGAGATCCGCGGTCACGCCGAGCGGCTTCGGCGAAGGCGCGCCGTAGGTCCGTCCCGCGAGGGCCGTATCGAGGGGGATGTAGTGGAAGACGGCGAGGATTCCCCGCTCTTTCAGGAAGGCCATCAGGGCGTCCCTGGACTCCGCCGAGTCGAGCAGGATGTAGAAAATATGCGCGTTATGCTCGCACCCCTCGGGGACGACGGGGCGGCGAAGCTTGCCTTCGGCTTCGAGCGGGGCGAGGGCTTTATGGTAGCGGTTCCACAGCGCGAGGCGGTCGCCGACGATGCGCTCCGCCTCTTCGAGCTGGGCCCGGAGGAAGGCGGCCGTCATTTCGTTGACCAGGTAGGAGGAGCCCATGTCGACCCAGGTGTACTTGTCCACCTCGCCGCGGAAGAACTTGCTGCGGTCGGTCCCCTTCTCCATCACGATCTCGGCGCGTTCGACGAAGGCGGGGTCGTTGATCAGGAGCGCCCCCCCCTCGCCGCAGTGGATGTTTTTGGTCTCGTGGAAGCTGAGGGCGGCCATTTCGCCGATCGCGCCGAGCGCCCTCCCCTTGTAGCGGGAGAGAATGCCCTGCGCTGCGTCCTCCAGCACGAGGAGGTTGCGCGCGCGCGCGATGCGCATGATCGCGTCCATCTCGCAGGCGACGCCGGCGTAGTGGACGGGAAGTATTGCCTTCGTCCGGGGAGTGATCGCCGCTTCGATGAGCGTTTCGTCCATGTTGAGCGTGTCGGGGCGCATGTCGACGAAGACGGGCGAGGCCCCGCGGAGGACGACGGCGTTCGCCGTGGAGCTGAAGGTGAAGGAGGGCATGATCACCTCGTCGCCGGGACCTATCCCGCCGAGGATCATCATCATTTCGAGCGCGGCGGTACCCGAGGGGACGAGGATTGCTTTCCTGCATCCCGTCATCTCCTCCAGTCCGCGGGCGCACTTGCGCGAGAACTCGCCGTTCCCGGTGAGCTTCCCGCCGTCGATCGCCTGTCGGATGTACTCCATCTCGCGCCCGGTAACGTACGGCTTGCTGAACGGTATCCTCATCCTTATTTCCCCTTTCCGAGCCGACCGAAAAGCAGCTCGTTGGCCCTGTGATACGATTCGAAGGTGCCCGTGTCCATCCACATTCCCTGGACGAAGTCGTACTGCAGCGCGCCCTGTTCGATGTAGGCGCTGTTGACGTCGGTGATCTCGTACTCGCCTCTCTTCGAGGGCTTCAGCCCGTCGATGACGCCCCAGACCCGCGTGTCGTAGAGGTAGGCCCCGACGACGGCGTAGTCGCTCTTGGGGTGCTCGGGCTTCTCTTGTATCTCGACCACTTTCTTTTCGTCGAGCGCGGCGACCCCGAAGTCGGAGGGGTTCTCCACCTTGACGAGCATGACGCGCGCCCCCTGCTCCTTCTGTTCGGTGCGGAAGTTGTCGACGAAGCGGACGAGCGGGGTGTCGAAGATGTTGTCGCCCAGCAGGACGAAGACGGACTCGTCCCCGGCGAAGCGCCTGCCCAGCCGAAGGGCGTCGGCGATGCCCTTCGCCTCCTCCTGCACCTTGTAGGTGAAGTCGGCGCCGAACTCCTCCCCGCTGCCGAGCGACGTGACTATGTCGCCCATGTGGAGGCTGCTGGTGACGACCAGAATTTCACGCACGCCGCAGGCGACGAGGTTCTTCACCGGGTTGTAGATCATGGGCTCGGGGCCCACGGGCAGGAGGTGCTTGTTGGTGTGCCGTGTGAGGGGGTAAAGGCGCGTCCCCTTCCCTCCGGCGAGGATGATTCCCTTCATGGCTCGATCTCCTCCTTGGATTCGCTGCTGTGTACTTCGATGATCACGGAGCCGTCGGGGTGGCGGAAGACGACCTCTCCCATGCCCTCCAGAACGGACTCCTTGATGTTTTTGAACTTCTCGCGCTCCAGCGCGCCGACGACGATGTAGCGGATATCGTACTCCTCCAGCAGCCCACGGACCGCGCCGGGGTCGCCGGATTCGTAGATGCGACGGACGGCTGTCCGGCGTTTCTGGGGCTCGGCGGGGCTGCCCCGCATGGACCATGCGTGCCCGTACCAGCCGAGCACCGTCGGCAGGCCCGTGGCCATGGAGATGCGCCCGTGCTGCGTGTAGCTGTCGCCCTCGGCTTCCAGAATCGCCGGTTGCCCTGAGACGTTCCGCTGGAACCAGCGGATCATCTCCCGGTCACCGGAGGAGAGGAACGCGAGGCCGTCGAGCCACTGATAGTTCTCCGGCGCGGGAGGGCGGGTACCGTAGAAGCCGGGGAGCGCCCACCAGCCGTAGGTCATCGGCATGGCGGCGACGAGCGCGAAGACGAGGACGAGGATACGCCGCCACAGCGTCGGCGCAACGCCGGCGATGCGCGCCGCCGCATACCCGCTCGCAAGCGCAAAAAAGAGGGCGGCCTGATAGGCCATCTTGAACATGGTGTTCGCCCTGTGGTATTCCGCGCGGTAGATGTCCTTCACGTAGACGACCTCGGGGATAAGCACAAGGATGCACCCGGCGGCGAACATGCCGAGCGCGACGATATCCGGCGCGGGCGTCCGCTGAAGCAGCGCGGAGAGCGCTCCTTGCGCAGGATCGCGTTCACGAAGGTACCCCTTGGCCGCGACCGCGAAGAAGAGGGCGAAGCAGAGCGCGAAGAAGGCCTGGTACCCCCAGAGTATGGCGAGCTGCCAGAGCGGGCTGGTGGCCATCACCCTGTGAACGCCCTCGGTCATGAAGACGAAGTTGCGCATGTAGGGGACGATCGCCGCCTGCGATACAAGGGCGAGGACGCCTCCCGCGAGGAGCGTCTCCAGCAGGGCGCGCCGTGCAAAGCCGTGCCGCCTGATCGCGGCGACGAGCGCCGCCCCGAAGAGCACCAGCAGGTAGATAGGGTAGTTCCAGCTGTTCGTCATCCAGGTAACGCCGAGGAGTACCCCGGCGACGGCCTCCCGGTACGGAATCCGGACGGAAAGCGCTCCCACGGACGTGGAAACCTCGCTCGCCATCAACAGGGACGCGCCGGCGCCGATGAAGAGGAGCGAAGCGGGCGTGTCCAGAACATGGGCGTGCAGGTCCGCGATTACAAAAGAGTAGAAGGGGAACTCGTGAATGGTCTTGTCGTCGGTTGGAGGCTGGTGTCCGATGAAGCTGCGGGCTTTCGGGTACCAGTACCCCTGCACCTCTCCGGCGTACAGTCCGGCGCGTTTGAGCGACGGCAGCGCGACGCCGTAGACGAAGGGGTGCAGGTTCCCCCCGAGGGCCAGCAGGAAGGCCGCGAGCAGCCCGCCGGCCATCGCCCGCTTGACGGCTTTCGGGTCGATACGGCGGAGCAGTCCGGAAACGAGGGCGTACGAGAGACTGAAGCCGAACGCGAAGAGCGAAGGCAGCATCAGGTTGTACGCGATCTCGGCCGGTATGCCCGTCAGAACGCACATGCACGCCGTGAAGAAGTGGCCGAAATAGTAGTAGTTGACGGCCGCGCCCGCCATCCACATATCGGCGGGGGGCATTGACTCCGCCCTGAGGACGGCGTTGACGTAGCCGAGGTTCAGGAATTTTTCGATACCGTTGATCTCCGGCTTCATGCTGCGAAGCATCGCCCATGCGAGCAGCGCGGCGAGGAAGAGGTATTCCTGGATGAGGATTTCGCGGCGCTGGTTCCGGAAGAGATCGCGGGCGTTCGTCAGGGCGCCGGGAAGCAGCCAGTTCGCCGCCCCCCCACAGATCAGGGCGAGGATGACGGTTGTCCGGGAGAGGTTCGCAAGCCCCAGCGAGGAGAGCAGCCAGACGATATAGGAAGAGAGCAGCAGGCCGATCACGCGGGAGAAAAGGTAGCCTCCGTCGCAAAATCCTCTGAAAAGGCGCTGCGTCAGAGGGAGGAAGAGGATGCCTATGCCGACGAAGGCGAGCCACCAGAGGACGACGAGGGGAAAGCCGGGGTGCAGGAAGAAATCGGCGATCAGACGAGATGCGTCGCTCATGATGCCGTGTTCACCGCCGCGTTATGAATCGTTGCGATGTGCGTCATTTTTTTAGTTCTCCTTGGTGATGGACTGTGTGACGGCGCCCCTGCGAGAGAAGCCGCACCCTCGCCTTCCGGCCGCAGAGAAGATGATACCGTGTACAGGAAGGTTGTCAAGACCGGAGGCAAGAGGATGTTTCCCCCGGAGAAGCGTAAGGCGGAGCGCGAAAGAACGCGCTCCGCCTGAAGGACCTGTGCCTCCCGGATGTTTACCTGCGTCGGTTGAAGAACACCGCGCAGAGGGGCAGGGCAAGAAGGAGCGCCGCCGGAGCGAAGGCTCCGGTGCTGCATCCGCCGCCGCTGCTTCTATGTCCGGTGGAAAGGCCGACAAAAGTCGGGTCGGAAATGTACATGTCGGAGATGTTCATGTCGAAGGGACCGCCGTCCTTGATGGTGAAAACGATGTAATAGGTATAACCCGATTGAATGACTTCTTCGGAGCCCATGAACGTAGCCTTATCCGCCTTTACTATGCCGAATTTGCCGTCGGCGAGCTTGGAAGGAGAATCGACGAAAGTGAAGTAACGCGCTTCCGAGGCTGAAGTCGAAATAGCCTTCACGGGCAACACATTTCCGGCTTTATAACCGGCAAGAGAGGAGGTAGAGAGCGGGAACATCACTACTCCTGTTTTGCCTGTAGCCGACACTGTAGCTTTGAATACCGGCATCTTGATAGCTATCTGCGAGTTCATACTGTTGCCACGATAGGCGAGGATATTGGAAACAACCTGATTTTTTAGGACAAGGTAGGTCGAAGAGGACGACGAAGAAGAGACCTGCATTTGCTCGACGGTATCGCCGGCAGCAGGGTTCAGCCCAGACTCGGCAACCGTGCCTGGAACTATAATAGAACTAGGATTTTCTACACCGGAAGGCAGCTGGAAGCCTGGTGTCACGGGCTGCGGTCCCGAAACCACGGTGATTATGGAGGTGGCCGTTTTTCCGCCGTCGGCGGTGGTTACAGTAATCGTCGCTGTACCCGCAGCTCTGCCGGTGACAACACCTGTTTCGGAGACAGTGGCGATGGAGGTGTTGCTGGAAGACCACGTGACGTTCTTATTCGCGGCCGTGGAAGGTTCGACAGTCTCATCAAGATCGACGATTCCACCAACTCCGATCGTGGCCGATGTGGGATCGACCGTAACCCTGGTAACGGGAACACCGACAATAACGGTCGCAGATGCAGTAAATCCACCATCCTGGGTAGTTGCCGTAATCGTTGTCGTACCGTTGGAACCGCCTGTAACGACACCGCTGGAAGAGACGGTGGCGATCGTCGTATTATTCGAAGACCATGTTACGTTTTTATTCGTTGCAGTATCGGGCGAAACGGTAGCGGTAAAAGTGTATGTGGCACCAGGAGCAATGACTTTCTGCGTCGGAGAAATACTCACGCCAGTCACGGGGACGAGCATTGCCGTTGTATAGACGAAAGCAGGATCGATAATATCTCCGCTACCGACGTTGAACACTATATCCGCAGAATTCACACAGAGTGCGATAAAACATCCCGTTGCAATCACATCGCTTGCTCCCATAACGCTCTTTTTATCCGTGCTGATAACGGCGAATCTTCTATTAGCTATTCCCGCTGCCGTATACACTCCGGAAAAACTGTGAAAAGCATTGGATCCCGTTACCTTCACTACGTTTAAGTCGGCAGGCGTCTTCCCTGAAAATGTGGAAAGTGGGTGCATCACAAGGACATCGGGCGAAACATCCAAACTTTCCGCAGTTGACAAAACTTTATACAGCGGCAACTCCTGCTTTTGGGTATAGGTTTCGCCACGTGATGCGAAGTAATTCTGGACTGTTGCCGCAGTAACGTATACTGCCGTACCGTCCGACGCAACCGCAGCCGGCACGCTCAGATCGTAGCCCGGTTTAAAATCGGTCGACACCACGGTGGCAGGAGTCTGCATCTTTGCCTGCGGAATTTGATTGACCGTACCGCCAAGTCCTGTGATATCGGTACTCACCCATGCCGCCATCGACGGAGCCGCGATGAAAAGGACGAATATGGACAGCAACACTACACATGTTCTGTTTTTTTTCATGTACAACACCTCCATTAATTTTTCGCCGTAGAAACAGGCGCCCAAGCAAATAAAACATTCCCCGCTGAAAAACATAGCCTATAAACAAGGGATCTACATTGGCTCTCGTTACTTTCTCCGTTGCGGAGAGGTTTTCAACCTCCTTTGTCTGTTATTATAACAAAATGCACGAAAAGCGAAAAGGCGTTTACCAAGTGATGCTTGATCAGAGAGTGCCATGAGCCTATAATGCGCCGAAGAGCCGGAGCATACTTGAATCCAATGCGCCCCGGTAGGATCCGACGATCTTCCCAAGGAGGAGTACGTCCATGCCACCCCGAAGAAATGAACAGGTTCCACCCGGAGAAATGTATTCGTCCGTCCGGACCGATTCCCTCGCGCCGCGTCCTCTTTTTCTCTGCGCTTTTCTGACCTCGTTCGTTCTGCCGAATCTTATCTTTTCGGGCGAGTATTTTTTCAGCACGCTCCATCTGATGAAGTGGGCGGCGACGCTCGCGCCGCTGGCGATTCTGGGCGCGGCGGCGGGGTTCCGGGTGCTGCGCTTCGGAACGGAGCGGACGGGATTCCGGCTCGACGGTTTCGCCGTGATCTGGCTGGCGATGCTGCTCTACGTGACGGTACAGCCCTTTTGGGCGCCCCCGCGCTCGACGGTGACGTTTTTCCAGGAGTGGTTCTTCTTCGGCTCGCTTTGGCTGGCGTACACGCTCGCTTCCTTGCTGGCCGACGGGAAGGTGGTGCGCGCGCTGCTGTGGGGGGCGCTGCTGAACGCGGCGGTGAGCGTGCTGTTCGCGGAATTGCAGATCCGGGGGTTGAACGGGCCCTATCCCTTCATTCTGCCGACGCCGGGAAACTACATCGCGAACACGGGCCAGCAGAATATGTTCGCTCTCTGGATGGCGATCGCGGGGCTCGGCGGCATTTTTCTGTTCTTTTCCGCCGGCGGCGCGCGTCGGCTGTTTGCGAACACATTCATCGTTCTTCTTCTCATCGTCGTCTTCTGGGGGCTGATCAGTTCGACGAGCCGTTCGGGAATACTGTCGCTTGCGGCGGGGTTTCTGGTGCTTTCGCTCTTCTTCTTGAGGCTTGAGGGGCGGCGATATCTTCTCAAGTCAGGCTGCGTGCTGCTGCTCTTCGCGGCGGTGCTGACGGTGAACGTCTCCCGGAACCCCAGTACAGGCGCGGCATTGGCAAGCAAGATGGAGGACGTGATCGAGCGTCCGCTCGCCTTCGCGCACAGGGACAGCATCTGGGCGACGAGCTGGACGATGTTCGCACGAAACCCGATCAAAGGCGTGGGACTGGGGCAGTACAAGTGGCATTACATAGACGCGCAGAACCATATGTTGCGCCGATGGCCGCACTTCAAATGGCAGTACACCCACTGGGCGCACAACGAGTTTTTGCAGTGGATGGCCGAGGGCGGAGTCGTCGGAGCGGCGCTGATGTTTTTCTTATGGCTCTGGTGGATGCGGGGGGCGCTGGGAGCGTTCATCGATAGAACGCCGCTCTCGCCCGAGGCGATCTGGGGGAGCGCGCTGGTGTCGCTTTTCTTCGTCAACGCGCTGTGGACGCGTCCGTTCCACCGCATCGAGAACGCCGTCTGGCTGGCGCTGGCCTTCGCAGCGACGAACCGCGAACTCCTGCCCGAGCTGATCCCGACGCCTCCGCCCGAGCGATTCGAGCGTGGGGGGCGTCTGCTGGGAGGCGTCGTCTGCCTAATATCATTGGCGGGGTTGCTCTACTTGGGCGAGGGAATACTGGGAGATATTGCGCTGCGAAGAGCCCTGGCGGAGAGCGAAGATCCGGCGGTGATATCGTCTCACCTTGAAAGGGCGTACAGGTCGCCAATGGTGCGGGATATCGCGGAAAAACAACGCGCGTACTTCCGCGTTCACATGGGCGAGAAGGCGAACGACGCCGAGATGCTCGCCGGAGGACTCAACGACCTTATCGCCTATTTCGAAAAGCAGCCGCACGTGCAGGAGCTGAGTTTTCTGCGGCAATGGGCCGGAAAGCTGGACGATCCGGACTTCCGCAGATACATGGAGTCGTTCGTCTATCAGCCGCCCGCAAGCGCGGACTGAGCGATTCCGTCGAAGATTGCTTTCCACGCGCCCGAGGCGCATAATGGACTTATTCTAATAAATTCGGAGGTGTGTTGTTATGAAATATTCACGTATATTCGCAATCATTCTGGCCGTTTTGCTGGCAGGCTGTTTTCAGGCAGGAGCGTCCGTCCCGGTAACGGGAATCACGATCAGCCCGACGTCGCTCTCGCTGGAGAGGGGAACGACGGCCATCATCACCATTACGGTTCACCCGGAAAACGCGACGAACAAAGGAACCTTCTGGTCGTTGAGCAATACGTCGGTGGCGCCGGTACGAGCGAGCGACGGGATGGTCGGGGGGCTTTCCGAGGGGCGCGCGGTGATCACGGTGCGGACGGAGGACGGCGGGTATACGGCTTCGTGCGATGTGACGGTAACCTCGCCGAGCTTGGGGTGCTCTGTCGGCGGCGGGAGCGCGCTCTTCGGCGCGGCGTCGCTCGTCCTGCTGGCGCCCTTGGCTTTGTTGGCGCTGCGGAAGTAGCAACCCTTTCGGATGCAATGAAAGACGGGCGCGCCGAGCGAGCGTATGCGGCGCGCCCGTCTTTTTTCGGACTGCGGCAAACCCCCGTCATTCAGCTTCTCCCAGTACAAATATTTGCATTTATCTCTATTTCTTCATTGTACACCTCCCCTCCCCCATTTGACTTTTTCCCCCGGGAGTTTTAAAGTGCACGCACCGGAGGGGGGTGTTTTTCACGAGCCCGAAGATTGCCCCTACGCGGGGGAATATGGTGAAGTTCGCGTCGTCGCTGAAGCTGGCCGAGAAGGGGCACGACCTTCTGGAGCGGAAGCGGACGATTCTGCTGATGGAGCTGACGGGGCGCATCCGCGAGGCGCGGGAATTGCAGGCGGACCTCGAGCGCGTCTTCTCGGAGGCGTATTTCAGCCTGCAGATGGCGGGGCTTTCGCTGGGGATCGACAACGTGGAGGAGCTGGCATACTCGGTTCCCGAGTCCGACGACTTCACGATCCGCCTCCGCTCCGTGATGGGGGTGGAGATTCCGAAGGTGGACCCGGTGGAGCGGCCGCCGGCGCCGTGCTACTCGTTTCTGGGGACGTCGGGGGTGCTCGACGGGGCGTACAGCCATGCGCGGGAGGTGCTCTCGCTGATCGCGCGGCTTGCGGAGGTGGAGACCTCCGTTTACCGGCTGGCGGTGCAGATTCGGCGGACGTTCCGGAGGGTGAACGCGCTGGAGAAGGTGGTGATCCCGTCGCACAGGAAGGTGCTGGCGTGGATCGCGGGCGTGCTGGAGGAGAACGACCGCGAGGACTTCACGCGGATGAAGATGGCGCGCGCTGGCGCTTCGGAAGAGGGAGGAATGGGAGCGTGAATCTGGGGACTGTGTTGAGCGAGCTTCTGGCCGCCGAGGACGAGGCGGTCGCGGGCGTGGAGGCGGCGCGCCGGAAGGCGTCGGAGATTCTGCGGGAGTCGCGGGAGCGCTTCGCGGTCGATCAGGAGGCGCGGCTGACGGCGGCGCGCGCGCAGGCGAAAGCGATCGTGGAGTCGGCGCGGCACTCGGCGGAGCTTGAAGCGGCGCAGATAGCCGACATGAGCGTTCGCGGGCGGCAGCGGATGAAAGATCGGTTCGCCGAAGCGGCCCCCGACATCGTCCGCTCCCTGGCCAAAGACGTCGCCGCCAAATACGGGCTAAGCAGATGACCAACGAGCAGAGCGAGTTGTCCGGCAAAAGCGTGCCGGAGGCTTCGCGCAGTCAGTCGCTCGCGTGCCCGGGAGCGCCGGCGGACGGGTATATGCCGCCCGCTTCAAGGCGGCGAAGCAGATGACCTTTCTCTCCGCGGGCGAACGGGCGGCGGCGACGGCGAAAGCGCGGATATTCCGGGGGCGGCTGCTCTCCCCCGCCGACTATCTGCGCCTGCTGGAGTGCGAGACCGTGGGCGATATCGCGCTCTCCCTCTCCCGCACCCCCGCGTACGAGGCCTACTTCGAGTCCGCATCCCGTCCGGAGCAGATGCACCGGGGCGACCTCGAGAGCCTGGTCTCCGCCGTGCCGATGCTGGAGGAGCTGCCCTTCTGCCACTACTTGGGCCCCGAGCGCACGGCGCTGCTGCGGGCGTGGGGGGAGCGCTTCGACGTGGACGTGGTGAAGCGCGTGCTGCGCATTATCACGACGGGCGTCGGGAGCCGCGAGGCGCTGCGCCGCCGTATCGCCTCCGTGCCGATCACGCTGGCGGACGGCGAGAAGCTGTTGGCCGCGCAGTCGCTGCGGGACGTGCTGGAGGCGATCAGGGGGTGGCCGCTGGAAGCAGTGCTCGCGGAGCCTCTGAAGCGGATCCTCGCCTCGAACCCCGGACGCGTCGGCGGTGACACGCTCTTCCGCGCGAAGACGGCGATGGACGTCTTCTTCCTGACGCGCATTCTGTCGGAGGGCGAGCGACTGCCGGGAAGCGAGGGGCGCTGGGTGCGGAAGCTCTTCGGGACGCGGGCCGACCTGATTAACCTCTACTGGATCTACCGCGGCCGTCGCTTTTTCGCCATGTCGCCAGAGGAGGCGCTGGGGATGACGCTGCCCGTGCGCTACAAACTGAATTTCGAGACGCTGAGCGCCTTCGCCTTTGCGCCGGACGTGCCGTCGATGCTCAAGCTGATGCGTGCGAGCAGATACGGGGAGGCGTTCCGCGCGACGGGGGCCGCCCGGCCGCCGGGAAGCGCGCCCGACGAGGCGGTCGAGGCGAGCGAGATGGCGCTGGAGCACAATCTGTACAGGATTCTGTGGCGGACGGCGACGGGGATCTTCGCGTCGGGGACGTCGGGCGTCCATACGGCGCTGGCCTACCTGACGCTGCGCGAGCTGGAGGTGAAGGATCTGTTCACGATCATCGAGGACGTGCGGTATCACTACGATAAGAAGAAGGCGCGGGAGTTCCTGATCCATCCCGGAGCGAACGCCTTCACGTCCGGAGAGGAGGGGAGTTCGTCATGGCCGTCGTCGAGATGATGGGAGTGTCGCTGGTCGGGCCGCGCGAAGAGATCGAGCCCGTTGCGGCGGAGCTGCTCTCCCTCGGGAACTTCGAGCCCGTGCCGCTGGATTTCGCGCTGGAGAAGCGGGCGGGTTCGCTTTCCGGGCAGGGGGCGGGCGGGGCGCGCATCGCCACCTTCCGGAGCAACCCGTACGACGAACTGCTGGAGAGCCTGCGCGCCGTCTGGAAGCTGATTCCGGACATGGAAGCGCCCGAGGGCGGCGGGCCCTCCGCGAAGGACGCGCCGCAGCCTCCCTCGGAGAGCCTGTGCGAGCGGGTGTGCCCGTCGTTCTCCTTCGACGAGGCGTCGAAGCGGGTGAAGGAGCTGCAAGGCACGCTGACTTTGTGGCGCGAGCGCTCCGAGGCGCTCGAAGAGGAGCGGGAGAAGCTGATGGCGGCGGGGGCCTTCCTCGACGCGCTGAGCGCCGCGGGGCGGGGCGTGGAGCGGACGTTGAAGTCGCGCTACCTCTCGATCACGTTCGGGCGGCTGAGCGCGGAGAACTTCAAGCGGCTGGAGGAGATGGCCTCGGTGACGCCGCTGCTGGTCTTTCCGGCGGTGGCCGAGAAGGGGTACGTGCTCGCGGTGATCTTCTGCTCGCGCGACTACCACCCGGAGGCGGAGAAGCTCTTCCGAACGCTCTACCTGAAGGAGTACGCGCTGGACGAAGTCTTCGAAGGGGCGGGAGAAGCGATGAGGGAACGTCTCCGCGAACGGGTCTTCGCCTTGGAACGGGCGCTGCGGGGACTCCGCGAGGCGCCGAGGAACTACCTGGAGAAGCACCGGAAGGAGCTGGAGACGCTCTACTGCTCCGTCTTTTCGATGCAGCGGGTGTACGCGCTCTGCCGGAACAGGGGGGAGCTGGGCGGCATCTTCGTCCTCTCCGGGCTGATTCCCGCGCCGACGCTGCCGAAGGTGGAGGCGACGCTCGGCCGCTTCGCTCCGAACACGCTGCTGCTGACGGAGAAGGACACGGAACTCGAACGGCGCGGTCGACGGCTGCCTACCCTCCTGAAGAACAACTTTCTTGCGAAGACGTTCCAGGAGATCGTGGCGCTCTACAGCCTCCCCTCCTACGGCGAGACGGACCCGTCCCCGCTGGTGGCGCTGAGCTTCTGCCTCTTTTTCGGCTTCATGTTCGGCGACGTGGGGCACGGCTTTCTGCTGACGGCGGGGGCGTGGCTGCTGGCCCGCAAGGGGATTCTGAAGCCCGCGTTCGCTTCTGTGATCCGCATCGCGGGGGTGGCGGCGATGCTCTTCGGCTTTCTGTACGGCAGCGTCTTCGGCTCGGAGGAGATTCTCCCCTCCCTGTGGACGTCGCCGATGCGCGGCATCGACCACCTGATCCGCACGTCGCTCTTCGTGGGCGTTGGCTTCATGAGCCTGGGGATCGTGATCAACATCTTCGCGCTGCGGCGCAAGGGGCGAATCGGGAAGATGCTCTTCGACGGCGAGGGGGTGGCGGGGCTGCTCTTCTACTGGGCGGCGGCGATCGCCGGGGCCCTGGCCTTCACCTCCGAAGGGGGCGTGCCGGTCGCGCTCTCGGCGACGCTGGGCGTCCTCTTCCTCGTGATTCTGTTCGGCGGGACGCTGGAGCGGCTGATCTTCGGCCTTCCCGAAGGGGAACAGGAGGGCGCGGTGGTGCACACGTTCAGCGTCTTCCACGCGCTGCTCTCCTTTTTGAGCAACACTGCGTCCTTCGTGCGCTTGGCGGCCTTCGCGCTGAACCACGCGGGTCTGTCGGCGGCGGTCTTCATGCTGAGCGACATGGTGCATTCCCTCCCCGGAGGCGCGATCTTCCGTGCTGCGATCCTGCTGCTGGGGAACGCTGTGATCGTGGGGCTGGAGGGGCTGATCGTCTTCATTCAGACGCTGCGGCTGGAGTACTACGAGTTCTTCAGCAAGTTCTACGAGGGCGGCGGCACGCCCTTCCGCCCGGTGACCTGGAAGGGCGGCGAGTGACGGTCTTTTTTTTCGGACGGCCCGGTGAGCGAAAACCCCGCGTGTTCACCTGCGTCCGCACGGACGTCTCCACGGAGCGCGTGGCTATGGTTGCCGCACACTGCGCCATAAACTTCACCCCGGCGCTGCGCGAGATCGCAAGATTCGCAAGCGTTAACCACGGTGACGAGACGATGTAGCGTTGTTCGGAGTTTGGGGACAGACCGGCATGTTCGATGCGTAGCCGGTTTCATCAAGATTTTCGAGGAGGTTATGTGAATGACTGGAGTGATTCTTCTGGCCGCCGGGGTTCTGGCGACGTGCGGCGCGGGGTGGCGGCTTCGCGGAAAGGTCGTGCGGCGGCCGCGCGCGGTGCTCGCGGGCTTCATGCTGGGGCTGAGCTGCCTGTTGATGACGGCGATGGTGCTCACCCTCTCCTCGGCGGGGGCTGCGGCATCCGAGACCGCTGCGGCGGCGGCGACCGGCGCGGCGGCGGGAATGGGATTTCTGGGCGCGAGCCTTGCGACGGGCCTCGCCTGCGTGGGCGCGGGCATCGCGGTGGCGGTGGTGGGCGCGGCGGCGCTCGGCGTGGTGGGCGAAAAGCCGTCGATGCTGGGGACGACGCTGATCTACCTCGGCCTCGCGGAGGGCATCGCGATCTACGGGGTCATCGTCTCGCTGCTGATTCTGGGCAAGCTGTAGGGCGATGAAGGGCTTTCTGATCAGCGACAACCACGACTCGCTCGTCCTGCTGCGCCTCGCCGGTATCCCCGGCGTGATGGCGCACGGGGCGGAGGAGACGGCGGCGGCGGTGACCGACGTTCTGGAGAAGCGCCATGACGTCGGCGTGCTCGTGCTGACGGAGCGGGCGGCGGCGACCGTCCCCGCGCTGGCGAAAGCCCTGCGGGAGCGCGACGAGCCGCCGCTCCTGGTGGAGATTCCCGACAGGCACGGCAGCCTGCGGGGAGCGGACTTCCTGACGCGGTACATCCGCGAGGCGATTGGAGTGAAAGTGGAATGACGACAAATACAGCATCCCCCGGCGCGAGCTACGAGCTGCGGAACCCGGAGAAGCTGGCCTCCCTGAAAAGCCTTCTGCTGAAGAAGGCGGACGACGAACGGGAGGCGATTCTGGAGTCGGCGCGGCGCGAGGCTGCCTCGAAGCTGGAGGAGCGGAACGCCGAGCTGGAGCGCATGGTGGAGCAGATTCACTCCGAGGCGGTGAAGCGCGCCGAGGAGATCGCGAAGCGGCAGATCGCGGGCGCGGAGTCGACTCGGGCGAAGGAGCGGCTGCGCCTGCAGAACAGCCTGCTCGACGAGGCGTGCGCGCTGCTGCAGAAGGAGCTGACGGCGCTGCGCGAGCGCCCCGACTACCCGGATATTCTGGCGGGGCTGGCGGTCTCCGCGGCGGCGAAACTTCCGGAGGGAAGCGTCGCACGCCTCTCCCTCGCCGGGGAGGACGCGCACCTCGGGCGCGCGCTGATCGAACGGGTGGGGGCGCGGCTGCCGGGGGTGTCGTTCGACTTCTCCCCGGACCCCGCGCCGATCACCGGGGGCGTGCTGCTGGAGGCGGTGGACGGCTCGTGGCGGGCCGCAGCGGACTGGCACGAGGTGGCCGCCGAGCTGAAGGAGACGCTGGCCGAGCGCCTTCTCGCCGCGCTGTGAGGGACGTCCGATGAGCTGTTCGGGGAAGATCGTCTCGGTGAACGGCCCGGTGGTGCGGGCCTCCGGGATGCGCGCCTTCGCGATGCGCGAGATGGTGATGACGGGAACGCGGTCGCTGCTGGGGGAGATCATCCGCCTCGACGGCGACGAGGCGCTGATTCAGGTGTTCGAGGAGACGTCGGGGTTGAAGACGGGCGAGCCGGTGACCGGCACGGGCGGCCCGCTGTCGATGGCGCTGGGGCCGGGGCTGATGGGGTGCATCTTCGACGGCATCGGGCGTCCGCTGGGGAAGCTGCTGGAGAAGGAGGGGCCGTTCGTCTCGCGCGGCGTCTCCGTGCCGCAGATCGACCCCGACGCCTCGTGGGAGGTGACGCCGCTGGGGAAGGTCGGCGACGTGGCGACGCCGGGTACGCCGCTGGCCTCCATCCGCGAGACCTCGCTGGTGGAGCACCGGATTCTGACGCCTCCGGGGGTCGAGGGGGAGATCCTCTCCATCCTTCCGGCGGGCTTCCACAGGGCCTCCTCGACGGTGGCGCGTCTCCGCGACGGCAGGGGGCGCGAGCGGACCGTCCCGATGGTCTCGAAGTGGCCCGTGCGCACGCCTCGCCCGTCGGCGGAGCGCCTGCTGCCCGACGAGCCGTTGCTGACGGGGCAGCGCGTGATCGACGGACTCTTCCCGCTCTCGAAGGGGGGCGTGGCGGCCATTCCGGGAGGCTTCGGCACGGGGAAGACCGTGACGCAGCACCAGCTCGCCAAGTGGAGCGACGCGCAGATCGTGGTGTACATCGGCTGCGGCGAGCGCGGCAACGAGATGACGCAGGTGCTGGAGGAGTTTCCGGTGCTGGAGGACCCCCGCACGGGGAAGCCCCTGATGGAGCGCACCGTCCTGATAGCGAACACGTCGAACATGCCGGTGGCGGCGCGCGAGGCCTCCATCTACACGGGGATCACCATCGCGGAGTACTACCGCGACATGGGGTACGACGTGGCGCTGATGGCCGACTCCACCTCCCGCTGGGCCGAGGCGCTCCGGGAGATCTCCGGACGGCTTGAGGAAATTCCGGCGGAGGAGGGCTTCCCGGCCTACCTCCCCACGCGGATCGCGGAGTTCTACGAGCGCGCGGGGAAGGTGACCACGCTGGGCGGCAACAGGGGGAGCATCTCGATCATCGGCGCGGTCTCCCCTCCGGGAGGCGACTTCACCGAACCGGTGACGCGGCACACGAAGCGCTTCATCCGCTGCTTCTGGGCGCTCGACCAGCAGCTTGCGCGGTCGCGGCACTTCCCCGCCATCAGCTGGATCGACTCGTACAGCGAGTACGGCGACGAGGTGAAGGAGTGGTACGCGGCGAACGTGGATTCCGCGTGGTCGACGCTGCGCGACAAGGCGCGGGCGCTGCTGGCGGAGGACGACTCCATCCAGCAGATCATCCGGCTGGTGGGGGCGGACGTGCTCCCGGACGACCAGAAGCTGACGGCGCTGACGGCGTCGCTGCTGAAGAACGGCTATCTGCAGCAGGGGGCCTTCGGGCCGGATTCGTACTGCCCGCCGCGCAAGGGGATCGCGATCCTCGACATTCTGATCGGCTTCCACGAGAAGGCGGAGGGGATGCTGGAGCGGGGATGCCCGCTCTCGCTGCTGAAGAAGATGGACGAGCTGGTGGAGCTGACGCATCTGCGCGAGCTGCCGGGCGATAAATTGGAGGCGTTCGCGGACTTGAAGAAACGGCTCTTCGAGCGCATGGAGACCGTCGACCGGGAGCGCCTGGCGACGCGGAGCGCGGGGACCGGTTCCGCCGCGACGACGGAGGGGTAGGCATGGCGACGACGGAATACGTGGGCGTGCAGAGGATCGCCGGTCCCTTCACGATGCTCGGGGGCATCCCGCACGCGGGGTACGACGAGATCGTGGAGGTGCGCTCCCCCGACGGGCGGGTCCGCACGGGACGGGTGGCGCTGGTGAGCGAGAAGGCGACGCTGGTGCAGGTC
This sequence comes from Synergistaceae bacterium, assembly GCA_018436725.1. Taxonomy (GTDB): domain Bacteria; phylum Synergistota; class Synergistia; order Synergistales; family Aminobacteriaceae; genus JAAYLU01. The sequence goes on from JAHDKT010000094.1 coordinate 43,612, forward strand.
TTCGCGGGGACGGAGGGGCTTGCGCCGGCGACGACGTCGGTGCGCTTCACGGGGCGGGAGCTGGAGATTTCGCTCTCCCCGTCGATGCTGGGGCGGACCTTCTCCGGCATGGGCGAGGCGCGCGACGGGTGCGGGCCGGTGCTGGGAGGCATCCGGCGGCCGGTGAGCGGCGCGGCGATCAACCCGATGGCGCGGGAGTACCCGAGGGACTTCATCTCGACGGGGATCTCGTCGCTCGACGTACTGCTGACGCTGATCCGGGGGCAGAAGCTGCCGATCTTCTCGGGGAACGGCCTGCCGCACAACGCGCTCGCGGTGCAGATCGCCACGCAGTCGAAGCTGGTGGGGGCGGAGAACTTCGCGGTGGTCTTCGCGGGGATCGGCATCAAGCACGACGACGCGGCGTACTTCCGCGACAGGCTCGGAGCCGGGGGGCGCGGGGGGAACCTGGTGCTCTTCCTGAACCTCGCGGACGATCCCGTGATCGAGCGTATCGCGACGCCGAGGCTGGCGCTGACGACGGCGGAGTACCTGGCGTTCGACCTGGGGATGCACGTGCTGGTGATTCTCACGGACATGACGAGCTACTGCGAGGCGCTGCGCGAACTCTCCGTGGCGCGGGGGGAGGTGCCCAGCAGGAAGGGGTACCCGTCCTACCTCTACAGCGACCTGGCGTCGCTCTACGAGCGCGCAGGAGTACTACGGAACGGGCGCGGGAGCGTGACGCAGATCCCCATCCTCACGATGCCGAACGACGACATCACACACCCGATCCCCGACCTGACGGGCTTCATCACGGAGGGGCAGATCGTGCTGTCGCGCGACCTGGAGGCGCGGGGCGTCTACCCTCCGGTGGAGATACTTCCGAGTCTTTCGCGCCTGATGAAGGACGGCATCGGCAAGGGGTACACGCGCGAGGACCATCCGGACCTCGCGGGGCAGCTCTTCGCCTCGTACAGCAGGGTGCACGAGGTGCGCGCCCTCGCGGGCGTGGTCGGGGCCGACGAGCTGAGCGCGACGGACAAGGCCTCGCTCTCCTTCGGCGACGCCTTCGAGCGCTCCTTCCTGAGCCAGGGCGCGGAGGAGAACCGCGAGATCGGGCAGTCGCTCGACCTGGGGTGGGAGCTGCTCTCGGCGCTGCCGGTGCAGGAGCTGTCGCGCCTCTCGATGGAGGAGATCAAAAAGTACATCGGGAAGAGCGTGTAGTGCGGCCGGAGGGCTGGGAATGAGCGCTCGGAAACCGCGCGAAGGCTCGTTGACGGTCGGCGGGCGGACGATTCCGTTCGCCGTGGACTACGGGAAGCGCAAGCATCTGCGCATCGTCGTGGAGGCGGAGCGGGGGGTTGAGGTGCGCGCTCCCCGCTCCGCGAGCTTCGCCGTCGTGATGGAGGCGGTGCAGCGGCGGGCCGGGTGGATCGCAGGGGCATTGGAACGAGTCCGCAACGCCGCGCTGCTCCACCCGAAGCCGTCGTACGCCGAGGGGGAGGAGCATCTTTTTCTGGGGGTCCCCTACCCGCTCGCTCTGTGCGGAGGGCGGGGCGTGGGCAAACTCTCGGGCGGGAGGCTGCTGCTGCGGGTGAGCTCGTCCTCCTCGGACGGCGAGGCGGTGAAGCGTTCTCTCAACAGGTGGTACGCGTCGCAGGCGGAAAGCGTCTTCGCGGCGAGCATGGCGCGCTGCCTCCCCCGATGCTCCGCGTTCGTGAAGAGCGCGCCCCCGATGAAGGCGCGGTTTCTTCGCGCGCGCTGGGGGAGCTGGTCGAGCGCGCGCGGCGTCGTGTTGAACACGCATCTGCTGAAGGCTCCGCCCGAGTGCATCGACTACGTGCTGCTCCACGAACTCTGCCACGTCCGGCACCCGAACCACGGCAAGGGATTCTACGAGCTGCTGGAAAGCGTGTCCCCCGAGTGGAGGGCATTGAAGAAGCGGCTTGAGGAGACGGTCCGCCTGCGCCTCTTCGTGTGAGGGGGCGTCTTAGCTCTTTCTTTTCCCCCGAGCGTTCTCCCGGGCCGGAGCCGGCGATTTTCAAAGACGCTTGGGCAAGACGTTGCTCAAGCGTCCTTTTTCGGGTGCTTGTGTACAACCGCCTTGACGGCGCTCCGGTCGACTTCGAATTCGAGCGGGGAGCTGCCGTTCGCCTCCAAGGCTCTCCGAGCGACGGCAATTCCTCTTCCGAAAGCCTGAACAAATCCGAACACCTTCATCACCTCGGCAAGATTCGGGTTCCGGTAGTCGGTAATCCCCGGCCTGCCGAAGTTCTCCCGAGTCACGTTGCCGTACGGCCCTCCCGGGCTGATGATTTCTATCCTGTCGTTGAACCAGTAGATCCGGACCGGCGTGTTCATCTTCTCGTAGGTTCTGTGGAGCACCGCGTTGTACAGCAGCTGCTGCAGCGCGGGAGGCGGGTAGTCGTAGGTCCGCTTCTCCGTGGGCGACGAGACGATATCCACGAACACCCGGTTATGCGCGGAGAGTTTCTGTCCGATCTTCGAGAGCATTTCTCTGAGCGGGCCGTCGACGTTTTCTTCGTCGATCACAGGATCGGCAAGCTCTTCGCCGTCTATGCGCAGAAATTGCACCGAGGCTCCGGGGAAGAAGGCGCGCGGACGCTTTCCCAGGGCAAGAATGCCGACGAGCGTTGGAACCGGATTGTCGGGGGAAACGATCATGCGGCAGCTCGCGAGCCGCTCTTCGTACGTTCTGTTGTTCGCTTCAAGAATCTCCGGCGCGAAGGCCGCAGGCAGATACTCGCTCTCGAAGAGCACTTTGGAAAGATCGTTCAGCGAGGCCTCCGGGACGGGGTGGAGGTCGAACGGCAGGTTTTTGTACCGCCTTTTTTCCGAGAGGATCCTCTCTTCCTGTTCGTTGGCGATGGAACGGCGCGATCCGGTACGAACCCAGATGCGCCCCTCATATTTCACAGGCGGCATGTCCGACGGAAAGACAGTGACAACGGCCATCTCGCTCCCCTTGAGCGATCGTTTTTCCACCGTGCATACCGGCAGAGGAAGGATGTTGCCGTCGGTTTTCATATCTGCGAGAGAGCGAAGAAGCTCGTCGGAAACAGGATATCCGGATGGTTGGCCTGCATCTCCGGCGCCTATGAAAAGCACTCCGGGACGGTTATGATCGGGCAGGTCGTTGGAGAAAGCGCAGACAGCCTGCCGCGCTTTTTTCGGCACATCCCCGCGGAAGGATTCCTTTCGTTCAACAAGATCGGATTCGAGGTCGTCGAGCATCCGCTCAAGCTCCTCATCCGAATAGACCGACATCGCCGCACCACCTTTCAGCGAATTCGGGGCGGTGAAACGCATTGCCGCCCGATTTCCGTTTTCCCGTTTCTTAATAATAGCATGAACACATCGTTGTCCGGACACACACGGAAGAAGCAGCTGGAGGAGACGGTCCGCCTGCGCCTGTTCGTGTGAGGGGGCGGAGCTACAACACCCCTTTCTTTCCATATTCGACAAGAACCGTGATTCGAAGTGATTCGAATTGGAAAGAACGGTTGAATCTTCTCGAATACAAGCAGCTCGATGCAACGGCGGGGGCTTTTTCTTACATTCTTCTTGCGGCGTCGATTCCCAGGTGCTCCTTGATCGCCCGTTGCAGCAGCGCGGAGAAGTTCACCCCCGACGCCTCCGCCGCACGGTTCAGCCAGGCGGGGATGGTGAGCGTCTTCTTGGTCGCCCTCGTCTCCATATCCTCCCGTACCAGCGGCATCGGGGCTGTCACGAGAATGGTGCGGCGGCGGGGGCCGAGTTCAACGTCCGCCGGCCGGGAAGGCTGCGGGATGGGCTCTCCGTCCTCTTCCATTCCGTAGAGGTGCAGTTCAAGCGCCTCCGTTGCCTTTTTCACCGCTTCCGCATCGGAGTTCGCCTGGCTGACGCACCCCGGCAGGTCCGGGAAGACGATGCCGATGCGCCCATCCGGATTATAATGAAGCACGGCGGGAAATTCATATCCGTCCTGCATGCGCGCGCACTCCTTTTCTACTCCACAACGCTGTACGCGGTGCTCTTCCCCCGGCCGGTTTTTTGAACCAGCTTCTTTTCGACAAGACCGTTCAAAACCCTGATCGCGCTGCTCTGCGACAATCCGAGAGCGGATTCTATCTCTTTTCGCGACGCCGCGCTTCGTCCCGTCATATACTTCAGAACCCGCGTTTCGGCGTCCGGAAGCGCATCTTCTCCCGTCGTCCGGTTGCTCCTGAAGTTAACGTTGGGCAGCGTGATCTTGAAGGCGTTGTCGGAGAGTTGGATTTCCGGCTGCGCTTCGTATCCGCGGTAGCACTCCATGATTTTCGGCATTCCAGTACCGAACGCCTCTATCAGGCGCAGACGGTAGAAGATCTCCGCCAGCCTGGCGTTGCGGAGGACGGAGACGCCGAGCATCATATCGTCGTACCCTATCCCCTTCGGCAGTCCGCCGAGCGAGACGAACTCGATACGGTCGTCGAAGACGCTGACGAGCGTGCTTGCGCTGTAGGAGTAGTCGCGGTGCACAATGGCGTTGAGCAGCGCTTCGCGGAGGGCTTCCGGCGGATAGTCGCGGATGTCGATGCGCTTCAGGCCGGAAAACTCGGCCCGAGTGCGGTTGATGCGGTCGAGAGAGTCGTATATCTCTTCAAGCTGCTGCAACAACGAGCCGGAAAACTCCGCCCTGTCCTTGAACACCCTTTTGGAGGCCCCTTCGAAGACGGCGAGCCGGACCGTGTGGAGGCACTGGTCGGAGAGCAGCAGCGCCAGATTCGAAAACGCGCCGTCTTCGCCTATGAGGCCGAGCGTTCTCTTCTGCTCCGCGCCGAACCGGATCTTTTCCTCCCGGAATGCTCTCTCCGCGCTTCGAAACGTCAACTCCTGTATGAGCGACCGCGCGGTTTCGTAGCTGTCGCCGCTTGTCTCCCTGATCATCTTCAAAATAGCGCTCTCCGTCGCCGGAACAGTGGACGCTCCCTGTCTGATGAAGACACCCTCGGGGCGCACGCCCTTCCCCGCAAGATAGTACGGTCGCGCCGTCCCCCGCTGCACGTCGACGATAATAATTGGTTTACCCTCAACCTCCCTCGATTCGCAGAGCAGAAACATCGTGACATCGGGCTTTATCGAATCCCTAACGGAATTCGTCACTTGCAGCATGACCGAATCGACGTCGGCAACTCCGACGACGGTTCCATCGTCGTCGACGCCGATGCGTATCTCTCCTCCGTCCGTATTCGCAAAGGCGATGACGGTCTTTTTTATCTCCTCCGTGTACTCTCTCTTGAATTCGATCTTCAGACTTTCTCTGTTCATTGGGACGCACCTCGCCGATAGTCTGTCCGTAGCATACCCTTTCTTTCCACATTTGACAAGAACCGTGATTCGAATTGATTCGAAGTGGAAAGAACGGCGGGTGCATGCGGAACGCCGGAGGCGTTGCGATTCTCGGGGCGAACGATGTTTTGGCAAACAGCACAAGGGGAAGGAGCGCACGCCCCTCCCCCTCCGCATGTCCTTCAAACGAATCCGCCCGTCAGAGCGACTTGACGAACTGCTCCATCCGGTCCATTCCCTTTTCCAGCATCTCCATCGAGCGGGTGCAGGCGATGCGGACGTACCCCTCGCCGCAGGCGCCGAAGGCCGATCCGGGGAGGGTGGCGACGCGCCCCTTCTCCAGCAGCCCCCACGCGAAGCGCTCGCTGTCCACCCCCGTGCCGCTGATGTCGGGGAAGAGGTAGAAGGCCCCCTCCGGCTCCGCGCAGGTGACGCCCTTCATCGCGTTGAGGCGCTTGGCAACGTAGGCGAGGCGGTCGCGGAAGACGCGCGCGCGCTCCTCCATCTTCGCGTCGTGGCGTTCGAGCGCGTAGAGGGCGGCGCGCTGGGTGGGCACGTTGACGCCGTAGGTCTGGTTCGCCCCGATGAGCGACATGACCTTGATCAGCGGCGCGGGGCCGATGGCGTACCCGATGCGCCACCCCGTCATACAGTGGCTCTTCGAGAGGCCTCCCATGGTGAGGGTGCGCTCCTTCATGCCGGGGACGGTGGCGAAGGGGACGTGCTTCCCCGTGTAGACCATGGAGTCGTAGATTTCGTCGGAGAGGACGACAAGGTCGTGCTTCTCCGCGGCGCGGGCGATGGACTCCATCTGCTCGCGCTTCATTACGCGCCCCGTGGGGTTGCTGGGCGAGCAGATCATCAGCACGCGCGAGCGCGGCGTGACCAGCCGTTCGATGTCCTCCCCCGACGGGACGAACCCCTGCGCCTCGGTGGTGGGCAGATGGACCGCGACGCCCCGGTGCTGATGGATCTGTTCGAAGTAGGGGGAGAAGCAGGGCTCCGCGACGATCACCTCGTCCCCCGGGTTCAGCAGCGCCTGGAGCGCGAGGTGGACCGACTGGACGCCCCCCGCCATGATCATGACCTCGTCGGGTGTGGACGAAAGGGCGTACCTGCGCTCCCAGTAGTTGCAGACGGCCTGCCGCACGTCCGGGTACCCCTGGATGGGGCCGTAGTGCGTGTACCCCTCCTTGGCGGCGCGGGCCGCAACGTCGACGATGTCGTGCTCCGTGTCGAAATCAGGCTCTCCTTCTCCCAGGTTGACCACGTCCGGAGTGGCCGCTGCCGCCTGGAAGAGCTTCAGCATCCCCGACGGCTTGATGTCGGCATACATTTCGGCGAACTTCATACTATCCTCTCCTCGTTCCGTTTCGCCTCCCCGTCGTACGGGGAGCGCCGCCCCCCGAGGAGAGCGGCGTGTTCTCCTAATTCAGCGGTCCTCGTACTCCTTGAGCATGGCGGCGTACTCCTCCTCCATGCCCTTCCGCACGTGGTAGCAGTGCTCGTCGCCGGGGAACTTCCCCGTGTGCACGTCGTTCACGTACTCCTTGAACGCGTTCGTGATGGTCTCCGCCACGTTCGCGTACACCTTGACGAACTTCGGCGTGAACGCCTGGAACATCCCGATCATGTCCCCGCAGATCAACAGCTGTCCGTCGCACGGACCGCCCGCCCCGATCGAGTACACGGGGATTGTGAGCTTCTTCGCCAGAAACTGCGTCAGCTCCGGCGGCACCGCCTCGACGAGCAGCGCGAACGCTCCCGACTCCTCCACCGCGAGCGCGTCCTCGATGACGTACCGCGCCGACTCGGGGTCCAGCCCCTGCGCCTTGAAGCCGCCCAGGGGGCCCGAACTCTGCGGCGTGAGGCCGATGTGGCCGCACACCAATATCCCCGCGTCCGCGATGGCCCGGATGCGCGACTTGACGCGCACGCCGCCTTCGAGCTTGATGGCGTCCATGTCCGCTTCCTTCAGGAAGCGCACCGCGTTCGCCACGGCGTCGGCGTCGGAGATCTGGTACGAGCCGAACGGCATGTCGCCCATGACGAAGGTGTTCGGCGCGCCCCGGCGCACGGCCTTGCAGTGGCTGATGCAGTCCTCCATGGTGACGGGGATGGTCCCCTGGTACCCGAGAGTGATCATGCCCAGCGAGTCGCCGACGAGGATCATGTCCATTCCGGCGGCCTCCGCGAAGCTCGCCATCGGGAAGTCGTAGGCGGTCACCCACGTCATCTGCTCCCCGTTCTTCTTCATGTTCACCAGATCGAGACGTCCTTTTTTCTTCGCCATGCTCATTCTCCTTTCCCCGCGCTGGGGGTTGTTCTCATTCGTCGCGGACGCTCTTCACCGCTTTCAGAAACGCGTCCGGGTCGACGTTGTTCCCTGTGATCACCACTGCGGCCTTCGAGCCCTCCGGGAGGGAGACCGCGCCCGAGAGCAGCGCGCCGGGGCCGGTCGCCGCCGCGCCTTCCACTGCCATTCCTTGCCGGCGGAGCATGAAGGCCATCCCGCGGGCGATCGCCGCCTCGGGGAGGAGGACGATGCGCTCCACGTGCCGCTTCACCAGCTCGAAGGTGTAGCGGTTCTCCGCCCCGATGCCGCCGAGCAGGCTGTCGGCCAGCGTGTCCGACTCGGGGAGCGTCACCGGACGCCCCGCCAGAAGGCTTGCGTGCATTACGGCCCCCCGCTCCATCGAGAGACCGACTATCGGGACGCCGGGCCTGTTCGCCTTGACGGCGAGCGCGATCCCCGAGACCAGCCCTCCGCCCGACACCGGGACGAGGAGTATGTCCACATCGGGGAGGTCCTCCAGCAGTTCGAGGCCGATGGTCCCCTGCCCGGCGATGACGAAGGGGTCGTCGAATGGATCCACGATCACGAGCCCCTCCGCGGCCGAAAGCCTCCGGCACTCCGCCTCCGCGTCGTCCTGGCTGGAGCCCGCGATGCGCAGCTCCGCGCCCCACCGCCGGATGGCGTCCAGCTTGGCCTTGGGCACCCTGTCGGAGACGCAGACCACGGCGCGCACTCCGAGCCTTCCGGAGATGCAGGCGACGGCCTGCGCGTGGTTTCCGGTGGAGTAGGTAGTCACGCCCCTGCGCCGCTCCTCCTCGGAGAGCGAGAGCACCCTGTTGGCGGCGCCGCGTATCTTGAAGGCGCCCACCTCCTGAAGGTTTTCGAGCTTCAGGTACACCTCCGCGCCCGAAATTTCGGAGAGCCGGTGCGAGAAGACAAGCGGCGTCCTCCGGATGTACGGGGCGATCCGCTTCCGAGCCTCCCAGACGTCGGAAGCTTCGGGAAAAGGCACGCGCGTCCGCTCCTCCATCAGAGCCCCTTCCTTTCCGGATGGAGCGCGACGACGTCGATCTCCACGAGCGAGCCGCCCGGAATGACGCTCTGGACCGTGGTGCGGACGGGGTAGGGCGTCGAAAAGAACTCCCTGTACACTTCATTATACCCGTCGAAGTCGCGGACGTCCGCAAGGTGGGCCGTCACCTTCACCACATCGTCCATGGAGCATCCGGCGGCCTCCAGGATTCCCTCGATGTTCTCCATCACCTGTTTCGTCTGCTCGCGGATGCCGCCCTCGACGAGTTCGCTGCTGCCGGGCTTCTCCGCGGTCTGGCCGCTGACGAAGACGAAGCCCCCGGCGACGAGCCCCGGCGTGTACGCTCCCGCGGGAACGGGGGCCGACGCGGGGTGGACCGGTTGTTTGTTCATGAGTCGCGCTCGCTCCTTTCCTGTAGAATCCGTCGACGACGCGCTCACTTCGCGAGGAAGGCGAGCGCGGAGCGGACGAAGAGCTCCGCTGCCGCTGGAAGCGCCTCCTCGTCGACGTCGAACTTCGGGTGGTGCTGCGGGTAGTCGGTTCCCTTCGCCGCATTCCCCGTGCCGACGAAGGCGAAGGCGGACGGGACGGAACGCGCGAACTCGGCGAAGTCCTCCCCGGCGGTGCAGATGAAGGGGACGATGTTCCCCTCGCCGACGATGGAGACGGCCGCCTCCCGCACGACCGCCGCCATCGCGGGGTCGTTGACGAGGCACGGGTTGCTTGGGATCCATTCAAGATCGTACTCCGTTCCCGAGGCGGCGCAGATTCCGGCGAGGATGCGCTCGAAGCGCTGCAACGGGCGCTCCGGACTGTCGGGGCCGCCTTCGTAGAGGTAGCGCACCGTTCCGGCGAGTTCGACCTTTTCGGGGACGATGTTGGAGGCCTGTCCGCCCGCATGGACGGCGCCGAACATGACGAGGGTCGGCGAGAGGACGTCCACCTCGCGGGTCTGGATCATCTGCGCGGCGGAGATGAAGTTCGCCGCGGCGAGGACGGGGTCGACGGCCTTGTGCGGCGCGCCCGTGTGTCCGCCCCTCCCCCGGATGACGGCACGGAACTCGTCCATGGCCGCCATGACCGGGCCGGGCTGTATAGAGATCTTGCCCGAGGGGATGCCGCTCCAGACGTGGAGGGCGATCGCGCCGTCCACCGGAGGGTCGTCGAGCAGCCTCCCCTCGTCGATCATCCGGCGCGCTCCCGCGACCTCCTCGTTGGGCTGGAAGACGAAGCGGATTCTTCCGGCGAACCGGTCGCGCATCGAGCAGAGCACCTTCGCCGCGACCAGGAGGACGGCCATGTGCGCGTCGTGCCCGCAGGCGTGCATCACACCGTCGTTGACCGAGGCGAAGGGGAGGCCGGTCAGCTCCTGCAGCGGGAGCGCGTCCATATCGGCGCGCAGCAGCAGCGTTCGGCCGGGGCCGCTCCCTTCGAGCAGGGCCGTGACGCCCGTCTCCGCGACGCCCTCGCGGACGTCGAGCCCCAGCTCACGGAGGTAGCCCGCTATCCGCGAGGCGCTCCAACGCTCCTGGAAGCCGAGTTCCGGGCGGGCGTGGAACTCCCGCCGCAGTTCGACGAGCTCCCTGGCGAGCCGCCGCGTTTCGGGACCGATGGTCGCCATGACGCGCCTCAGCGGGTGAATATCTGCCGGGGGAACGAGCAGAGCGTCTCGCACCCTGTCTCGGTGACGAGGAAGGGCTCGCTGTTCTCGAAGCCGAAGTCGTCCTGCCAGATGCCGGGCATGAGGTGGATGGTCATTCCGGGTGTGAGCACGGTCTTGTCGCCGGGGCGGAGGCTCAGCGTGTGTTCGCCCCAGTCGGGGACGTAGTTCGCCCCGATGGAGTACCCCAGGCGCGACGGCTTGACCACGCCGGAGCCCTCGATGGCCTTTCGCCAGCGCGCCTCCACCTCCTCGGCGACCACGCCGGGCTTGATGAAGGCTAGCGTCTCCTCCACCCCCTTGAGGACGGTGTCGGCCATCTTCCGCAGCTTCTCGTGCGGCGTGCCGATGTAGACGGTCCTCGACAACGGGCAGTGGTAGCGGAAGCGCACGCCGCACAGCTCCAGGAGGACGAGGTCGCCGGAGGCGTAGGTGCGCTCGGGGTCCCAGCCGAGGTGGGCGCAGGAGGTCCGCTCGTTCGACGGCATGATCGGGAAGATGGCGGGGTGGTCGCCCGTGAACTCCGGCGTGCCGGTGATGCAGGCGTGGTAGACGTTGGCCGCCGCCGAGCACTCGGGCGCGCCGACCTTGATGGAGTCGATGGCGGTGCGCATGACGTGCTCGCAGACTTTCGACGCCTGCTTCATGTACGCGATCTCGGCGGGCGACTTGATCACCCGCACCCAGTTCACAAGGGAGGTGGCGTCCGCGATCTCCATGGCGGGAAGCTCCTCCGCCAGCGTCTCCAGGCACTTTCCCGTGAACCAGTAGTTGTCCATCTCGACGCCGAGGGTCTTGCGCTCCCAGCCGTGCTCCCTGATCAGGTCCGCGACGAAGCTCATCGGGTGCTTGAAGACGTTCTGCACGTAGTCGTCCTCGTACGGGCGGATGCTGTCGTGCTTCAGCCAGGTGGTGAGCTTCGCCCCGTTGCCGTCCATTCCGCGCCCCCACCAGAGCGGCTCGTCCCGGTCGAGGGCGACCACGAGCCCCTGGTGGACGTAGAAGGACCAGCCGTCGTACCCCGTAAGGTAGTTCATGTTCGCGGGGTCGCTCACCACGAGGACCTCGATCTTGTGCCGCAGCATGCTCTCTTTCGTCTTCTTCAGCCGTTCGTGAAACTCCGCAACTTCAAAGTACATCGGTGTCCGCCTCCAATTCTTCCATTCACGAAGGGGCGGGAGAGCGAGCCCCCGCCCCGGCCGTTATTACTTCGCGAACTTCTTCTCGGCCTCCTCAAGCTCCTTGACGAGGGTCTCCAGGACGTCTTTGCCGTAGGGCTCGGCCATCTTGATATAGGTGTCGCGCACGGGGAGGGAGAGCTTCTTGAAGGTCTCGCGCTCCTCGGCGGTGGGGATGATCACCTGGAGGGAGGGCTTTATCTTGAGCATCTTCTGCAAACGCTCCTCGTTCATCTTCTCCTGCATGTCGAAGACGAAGTCGATGGTCTCCTTCGAGACCTCCTCGATGAGCTTCTTCCGGTCGTCGGGAAGCCCCTGGAACCAGGGCAGGCTGACGACGAACGTGGCGACGAAGGGCATCTCGCGGATGTCGATGAAGTAGTCCTGCTGCTCGTAGAACTTCATCTCCTCGTGGGCGAAGTAGGGCTGGATGTTGCCGTCGGCGAGTTTCAGCTGAAGCGCGGAGTAGAGATCGGGGTACGGGATCTG
>JAHDKT010000068.1 GCA_018436725.1 Synergistaceae bacterium
AGGAGCACCGTCGTCACCCGCCCGCCGACGCTGTCGGCGAGTTCCCTGGCCTTCCCCGTCAGTTCGCGCGTCACGGAGTGAATGCGCCCGTCCCGGACCTCTCCGAGGACGAAAAAGCTCTTCTGTGCCGTCATAGCGCGTCCCTCCTAAATCACGGCGAGGTCCTTGAGGACCGTAACGAGGCGATCGATCCCCTCGTCCGCGCGTTTCTCGTCGTACATCTCCGTGGAGCGGGAGATGGTGGGATAGGCGATCTTCACCACGCGGGTCGCGGAGCCCTTAAGCCCCGTCTCCTCCGGCGAGAGCCCGATGTCGGAGATCCCGAGCACCGGAATTTCGCTCCGCCGCGCCCGTTTCTTGCCGGAGAGCGTCGGCATGGTCGGCTCGTTGAGGGCGTGAAGCACCGTGAGCAGGCAGGGGAAGGGCAACCTCTGCCGCTGGACGCCCTCCTCGGTCATGCGGCGGATTTCGATCTTTCCTCCGGAGAGCGAGAGCCCGGTGACGTACGTGCTGAAGGGTACGCCGAGCAGCACCGCCACCTCCGGGCCGACCTGCCCCGTCTCCCCGTCGGTCGCCTTCTCCCCGGCGAGGACGAGATCGTAGGGGCCGGTACGCTCGACGGCCGCAGCCAGTACCTTCGCCGTGGCCCACGTATCGCTTCCGGCGAAGGCGCGGTCGCTGAGGAGCACGCCACGGTCCGCCCCGGTGGCGATGCACTCGCGGAGCGCCTCGTGCGCCTTGGGCGGCCCCATCGTGATCACGGTGACCTCGCTCGGCGAGTCCTCGGCCGAGGCCGCTTTCAGGTCCAGCGCGGCCTGGAGGGCGTTCAAATCCAACGGGTTCACGATGGCGCCGACGCCCTCGCGGATCATCGTTCCAGTTTCAGGGTCCATACGAACGTCGTCCGTATCGGGAACCTGTTTTATCAGCACGGCAATCTTCACGAAAAAACCTCCTTGCGGTGGGAATCACGCTTACGATACCACAAACACGAGGCGGACGGAAGAACGACTCCGTGCGGAAGGAACGTGTTTATCAAAGCGTCGGGAAGCGCTCTCCGTCTCCCTCGAAGATCGTTTCAAGCCCGGAAACCGAGCGCAGGAGATTGCGGGAAAAGGGGTGTACAACGTCGGCGAGCCGCGAGAGATCGGTCACGCTCTCCACGAAGCGTCCCTTATGCATGAAAAGAACCGAGTCGCAGATATAGGTCACGGCTTCGAGGTCGTGCGTGATGAAAATATACGAGAGGCCGTCCTTCTCCTTGAGTTCGATCAGGAGATCCATAATCTGCACTTGCACCGAGACGTCGAGCGAGCTGATCGCCTCGTCCAGCAGGAGAAATCGCGGGGAGCCCGCCAGAGCCCGGGCGATGCAGACGCGCTGCAACTGACCTCCGCTGAGTTGGTGCGGATACCTGTGTACGAACTCGCTCCCCAGGCCCGTCTTTTCCAGAAGGGCGAGCACTCGCTCCCCGCGCTCCTTCGGATCGAGCTTCTCATGGAGAAGCGGTTCGGCAACGATCTCCTCCACGCGAAACCGAGGGTTGACGGATGAAGAATAATCTTGAAAAACGATGCTCCCGCATCGTCCGATTTTCCGTTTTTCCGCGCCGCGGCAGGCGTGGATATCCTTTCCGTCGACAAGCACCGTGCCGGAATCGGGAGCCAGGAGCCCGGTCACCACCCGACCGAGAGTGCTCTTTCCGCATCCCGACTCTCCGACGATCCCCAAACAGCGATGTTCTTCGAGAGAAAAACCGACGCCGTTCAGGACGGCGCGCCGCTCTTTTCGGAAGAAACCGGTTCCTTCCCGCGAAAAACTCACATGGATATCAGAAGCTTGCAGCAGCATAGTCCATCCTCGACGGCGCGCCGCCTTCGTTTCGAACCATCCGCCGGAAGCGGTCGATCAACGAAAAACGTGTCCCCAGGAGATAGCGCGCCTGTTCGCTGCGAGGCGACGCGAATACCCGGCGCAGCTCCCCTTTTTCCACGACCTCCCCCTCGTGCATGACGAGCACGCTGTCCGCCACCGATGCGAGAACGCCGAGATCGTGCGAGACGAAGATCATCGCGCACTCGCACTCTTCCCGCATGCGCCGGATCTCTTCGACGACCTCGAATCGGGTGATGGAGTCGAGAGCGGTGGTGGGTTCGTCGGCGACGATCAGCTTCGGTCCGAGAAGAAGCGCCAGCCCGATCATCGTTCTCTGAAGCATGCCCCCGCTCATCTGATGAGGGTAGCGGCGCATCGCGCCGTCCGGATCTTCGATGCGCATTCGCGCAAGCATCTCTCTCCCGGCCGCAAGGGCCTCTTTTCGAGAAACGCTTCCGTGCGCGCGCAACGTCTCCAGAATATGGGATTCTATGGTGCGGAGAGGATCGAACGAGGTCATGGGATTCTGAAGGATCATCGAAATCTCCGCACCGCGCAGACGACGAAGCTCCTCCCTATTCGCCGTCAACAGGTTGCGCCCGTTGAAACGCACCTCCCCCGACACGGCGTATTCGCTTCCCAAAAGGCCGACGAGACTTCCGCACGTGAGACTCTTTCCGCTTCCGCTCTCTCCGAGAATTCCGAGGCATCGCCCCGCCTCCACGTCGAACGAAACGTTCTTTACCAAAGGAAGCGGTCTCTCTCCTCGGACGGAGATATGCAATTCCCGGACGCTCAGCACGTTTTCCACAGCGAGCACTCCCCTTTCGTTTTATACGGTCTTGGGATCAAGCGCATCCCGCAGACTGTCGCCCAGCATATTGAACGCGGCGACGACCGTCATGATGGCCACCCCGGGCACGAACATCTGCATCGGCGCGCGGACCATGACGTCCTTCGCCTCGTTGAGCATGGCGCCCCACTCCGCCGTCGGCGCCTGCACGCCAAGCCCGAGGAAGGAGAGCGTGGAAATGTTCAGAATCACCCACCCCGTATCGAGAGAGGCCAGCACGAGAAGCTCCGAAGCCACGCCCGGCAGGAGATGACGGAAGACGATGAAGGCCCCCCCCGTCCCGGCGACTCTGGAGAAGAGCACGTACCCCTTCTCTCCGTAGCGTATGACGGAACTTCTGATCATCCGCGCGTACCAGGCCCATTTGATCAGAATATTCGCCGCGACGACGTTCATCATTCCGGGTCCGAGCACGCCCACCACGGCGAGAATCATCACTTGACTCGGGAAGGAGAGCATCATGTCGCACACTCTCATGACGACTTCGTCCACTCGCCCCCTGAAATACCCGGAGAGAAGCCCGACAGCGCTCCCAAGGGCGATCGTGCAGCACATGGTCAGAAGAGAGAGAAAAATCGTGGGCCGGATTCCGTGGACGAGACGGGAAAGAGTGCAACGACCCAGATGATCGGTACCGAGGGGGTACGCGGAAGAGGGCGGCTGAAGCTTGGCCAACACGTTCACTTTGTTCGGGTTGTTCAGCGGAATCGTATCGGCGAGAAGCCCCGCGGCCATCACGACGAAGATGAACGCGATGCACGCGACCGCGCTTTTGTCCTTGAGCAGACGGCGCAGCATCAGGCCGACCTCCTCAATCGCGGATCCATAAAGCAGTGAAGAATGTCCACCGCGAGATTGCAAAAAATGAAAAGCACCCCCATCACGAGAATATACGCCTGGATCACAGGGTAATCCCTGTTGAAAATGGCCGAGATGCACAACCGCCCGATCCCCGGCCACGCGAAGACGTTCTCCACCACGAAAGCGCCCGCGATCAGTTGGGGAACGCTCATCCCAAGAGCCGTTACGCACGAATGGAGAGAATTCCGGAGGACATGGCCGAAAACGACGGTTCTTTGCTTCAATCCCCTGGCGTTCGCATACAGCACATATTCCTCGTTCATATTCTCGATCATGTTGTTCCGGATCAGCCGGATGTACGTGGAGACATACGTCAACGAGAGCGTGACCGCAGGAAGAATCAAGTTCTTCCAGCCTCCCCCGCCGCTCGTCGGGAGAAGATCCAGCTTCAGGGCGAAGAGCCACATAAGCAGAAGCCCCGCCCAATAGTTCGGCATCGCGGTTCCTAAAAAGACGAAAAGACGCACCGAGCGGTCGAAGAGCGTGTCGCGGTACAAAGCGCACGAAACTCCGAGGAGAAGACTGCTTCCGATCACGATCACCAGGGCTGCGGCGCTCAATTCCAATGTCGCCGGAAGGGAACGGGCGATCTCCCCCGCGACGGTGCGATTGGCGTTGGTGAAGGTCGCGCCGAAATCGAAGCGGACGCTCTTCGAAAGCCACTGAAGATACCGGGAGAGAAAGGGTTGATCGAGCCCGAGCTCCTCTCTCATCAGGGCGATCGCTTCTTCGGTCGGCTGGATGTCGTTGATCCGAAGCGCGACTTCCGCAGGATCCGCCGGAATGAGGTTCACGAGAACGAACGCGATGAAAGAGATGCCCACCAGCATCGGGAAGAGCATGAGAATCCTTTTTAAAATATACTGTCTCAAAACGCCTGCAACTCCTTGCCCGGAGGGCGCCCCGAAAAAGAGAGGCGCCCTCCGTCGTCGGCTACTTCTCCAGCGACATCTTCTCGAAAGGAACTTCGAACTGGGAAGGATTGAAGGTAACGTTGCGCACGCGCTCGCTGAACACGGCGCGGTTCCGCTCGTACGTCAGCGGAATATACACCGCTTCGTCGTGCAGAAGGTTCAGGATATACGAAAACAGGGCTCGGCGCTCTTCGAGGTCGGTGCTCACAAGGGCCTTGACGATGCTCTCGTCGAGTTTCGCCTTCTCCTTCAGCCCTTGCTGCGCCATGTAATCCCCGTAGACGACGGTTCGCATGCCGCCGAGAAACGATTGCGGGTCGTACGGGGTCCCCCACGAGATGTTGAAGACTATGTCGAAGTCTCCCGCCTTCTGACGATCCCTGTAGGACTGCTCTTCCTCGCCGAGAATCTTCAGATCGACGCCGAGTTCCGCCCACTCGCTCTGAAGATACTCCGCGATCGTCCTTTCGGGCACGCTGTTGGCGTTGTACAGCAAGGTCAGCTCCAGAGACGCTCCGTCCTTCCGAAGAAAAGATTTTCCGCTGCGCGCCCATCCGGCCTTCTTGAAAAGGTCCGCGGCGGATTCCATGGAGTAAGCGTAGGGTTTCAGGCCGACGTCGCAATAGGGAACGGTCGTCGCCAGAAGGAAGTCCGCAGGGCTTTCGATGCCGTGGAAAATTCCCTCGGAGATCGTGCTCTTGTCCACCGCGTGCTGGAGCGCTTTGCGTACGTTCACGTCGCGAAGAGCACCCCGCGTCGTATTGAGCAGCAACATGCGCGTGGAGACCGGTTCGGAGAGGGCTGCCTTGAAGCCGTTCATCGCGGCGAATCGCTCCATGCTCTCCGCATCCACCATGTTCTTGCCGTAGATGAGGTCGATCTCTCCTTTTTCGAGAGCAAGCACACGGGTCTGATTGTCCGGAATCACCCGGACGACGATTCTCTTTATTGCGGGTTTCTCTCCCCAGTAGCGTTCGTTTCTGACGAACACGGCCTTCTGATCCACCGTGTTTTCCGCGAGAATGTACGCTCCGGTACCGATCAGCCCGGTTACTCCATCTTTCGTGGCGCCGTCCTTCATGCACTTCGGTGAAATGAAGCGCATGGGGCGCGTAACGCCCAACTCGACCAACATGGGGAAGTAGGGTTCTTTCAGGCCGATTTTGAGCGTATAGTCGTCGACAGCCTCCACGCTCTCCATGAGCCGCACCATTTCAAGCCATCCGTGGCGCTGGATATTGTCGAGCACGGCGTCGAAATTTGCCTTCGCCGCCGCCGCGTCGAACTTCTCCCCGTCGGTGAACAAGACGTCCTTGCGAAGATGGAAGGTGTAGACTCTGCCGTCTTCGGAAACATCCCACTTCTCCGCCAACCACGGTTCGATCCCCTTCTCGGTGATCTTGACGAGAGACTCGTACAGCAGATTCTGGGCATACATCTCCCCCGCGTACAGATGCGGGTTCAGATCGCGAATATCCCCGAAATTGACGTAAACCAGCGTTTCGTCGTCGCGATCCGACGCCGACGCCTCTCCCGGAGAAAACAAAAAGACGATTCCCAGGAGCATGAAGCACACGAACACACAAGACAACACCCTTCTCAACATACGGAACCTCCTTGAAAAGATGAATGGGACCTCCGTCCCGCCTGGAGAGAACACCTCTCCTCTATGAGCGCGTTATGTCGTCCGTTTCCGGCGTGAACGAGACTCCACCGACCGGGCGTGACGCCACAGAAAAACCGAAAAGAGAAGACCGGTCCCGCACAACAGCGAGATAAGCGCCGTCGCGTTCCAGGTCCACAGCGACGCGGTCAGCGCGCCTCCGGCGGCCCCCGCGATTCCGGCGAAAAGGTAGAACACGCCGAAGCACACCCCTTGCCTGCGCTCGCCGCCGAGTTCGGGAACCATGCTGATCGCGGGCGGGAAGACGACGAGCGTTCCTATGGTCAGCACTCCGGCCGTCAACAACGGATTGATCGCCATCCCGAAGATCCGTCCCCAATCCGCCAACAGAAAAAGAAAGGAGACGGACATAAGCCCTAAGCCGACGGCAAGCCGGACCGGCCTCGAGAACAGCCGCACCGCGAGCGAGGAAACGGGCATCTGAAAGAACGCCCCGAACACGGAGGAGAGCGTGAAGATCGCGGCGACCGAGGCGTCGTTCGGGGAACTCAGAGGCAGCAGCACGTACAACTGATTGAACATCAGATAGTACGCCGACATGAAAAAGGAAAAGAGGATGAAGTCCCTGTGCGTGAACACTGCCTTCCAATCCTGGAGGACGGGCAGCGCAGAGGCGTGCTCCGACCCCTCCATGCGGGGCAGATACCGCAACTGGAGCAGCAGGAGCAGGAAGAAAATTCCCGCCGCGACGGCGCAGAGGACGCCGAATCCGAAGCGAAGCAGAAGCAAACCGAAGAGAGGTCCTCCGAAGGCGCCGACGGCCGTCGTCACGTTCTGCAGCGCGTAAATTCTCTCTCTCTGTCCATCGCCCTCCGTAAGGCGCGCCATGAGGGCCTGGTATGCGGGCGTGAAAAGCGCTCCGGCGAACCCCGTCATGAAGGCCGCCGCGACGATGCCCGCCGGATGCGCCACCGCGCCGAAGAGACCGAAGCCCGCCACCCTGAGCGCGCACCCCGTCATGATGACGGTCTGGTAGTTCAAACGATCGGCCAGCGTGCCTCCTACGAGAAAAAGCCCTTGCTGGCTCAGCATCCGAAATCCCATGACGAAACCCGCGAAGCCGGCGGCATACCCAAAACCGTCCGTAATATGCTTGGCGAGGTACGGAAGCAGCATGTAAAAACCGAGATTGAAGCCCGCGTTGTTCAAAAGCAAAACCTTCACCGACGCGGGGAGCCCGGCGACGAACGAGAGCGTCCCTCTTTCGGAGAGCGTGTATTCCGCCGCCATGATCACATCTCCGGCTCTATTACGGGCTCGAGCTTGGAGAGGGCGGAAGAAGCCGCTTCTCCGGCGTTCAGCCCCTCCATATCCTCCGCGACAACGTAGCCGAGATAGCAGTCGTTGTCGTCGCTTCCGGTCGCTCTGCTCCCCTCGGGGGAGAGAACGTAGCGAACCACGCCCGGGCTTGTCGCCATCTCATGCTCGCCGCTCCAACCGGAGAGAATGCCCGCCCGCTCGGGAAGCACAAAGGCGACCGCAGCGCTCTTCGGACGTTTTCTTTCCTTGCCGAAAAGTTCGGCCTCCTCGCCGAGAGCGAGTTGGATCATCTGCGCCAGGGGGCTGACGCCGGTCGTCCGCTCGACGAGTTCGGAGATATAGTTTCCGCCGATGCGGGGATTGATCTCCACGATCCTCGGTCCTTCGGGCGAGACGCGCACTTCCACATGAGCGACCCCGTGGACGTAGCCGACGGCTTCAAGTGCGGAAACGACGCACTCCCGTACGGAGCGTTCTTCGTCCTGCGTCATGCGGGCGGGGAACATATGCCCCGTCTCCACCACGCCGCTCTTTCCGCCGAGTTTCTTATCCGTGACGCCGAGGATATGCACCTCTCCGCCGACGACGCAGCATTCGGCGCTGAACTCTTCTCCCCGGACGAATTCCTCGACCAGGGCGCCCCGGAAGCGCTCGCGCCCGCGCGTATTCTCTCGAAGCGACAGCACCGAGGCGACCGCGTCCTTCATCGCCTCCACGGTCTCCACCTTCCGGACGAGGGCGCTGCCGTTCATGTCGGCTGGCTTGACGATGGCGGGAAGGCCCGTAACAGCCGCGATAGCCTCCGAATCACTCGGCGAAAGCGCGAGGGCGAAACGGGGAGAAGGAACTCCTTTGGACGCATGCGTTCGACGCATGAAATACTTGTTCACGCAGCGGGATACCGACTCGACCGGATTGGAAGGCAGGGAGAGCGCCGAAGCCACCTCCGCTGCCGCTTCGATATAGTAGTCGCAGCTTGTGATCACCCCGTCCACCGGCCGTCCGCTTCGCACCTCCGAGCAGGCGCGGAGCAGATCCGGCAGGTTGTTCGTATCGCACACCACGATGCCATCGGCAAGCGCCACAACCGGGTGCTCACCTCCGGAAGGCGCGTACTTTCGATAAAACTCCGGATCCCGGGTCACTAGAAGAAACCGGTGTCCCATCTCTTGTATTTTGCGAGGGAGCAAAATCCCGGACGCAAAACACCAACTTTCGATCATCAGCAAGGTCTTCAACCAAAAACTCCTCTCTCGACCGGTCGCGCACACGCAACACAACATTTGTACCGGAACATGGATATGATCCGGAAAAGTTTTCCCAACTAGCAAAAACATCCTAGTTCTACGAGTCTAACTTTATACAGCCCAAGAGAACATCTGTCAAGAGAGCACGAAAGGCACATCCATTGACTCGGCGCTCTGCGGAGAAATACTCGATGAGAAGCGCCCTCTTCGTTCGCGCCTCTCATCGAACAGCCCGCGAAGATCGCTCCGCGGGCTGTTCGATGGATTCCGGCGTTCCGCTTCGACATGGAAACGCACGTTGGACGAAGAGACGCTGCTTAAGAACTCGACTCGCTGTTATTGGAGAAAAATAAGCGCTTTCCGTCGTTCCAGACGTCGCGCAGCGAGTAGAGGAGCATGATGAAGGAGGAAACCGGCATGCAGGAGTAGAGCACGGATTTATGAATCTGGAAGACCGTGGTCAGTTCGGTCGCGCGAAGCGTCAGCCGCAGCGAATAGAAGAAAAAGACCCATAGAAATGCGAGGCTGAGAAGATCGACGAGCAGCCGGTAAACGTTCTTCAGTCTTTTATAGGGAAGGCGCGGCGAGATCCAGTCCCCCACGCTGAAATGCCCTCCGCTCGCCCAGAGCGAGGCCGCGCCGTAGAAGATGAGCGCCGCGAAACAGAGTTCCACTATCTCGTCGAACCAGTGCATCGATGTAACCGGAAGCAGCCCTCTGACGGCTCCGGCGGCCTCGTTGAACCCTCGTTCGCTCAGGAAGGTGACGAGGTCGTTCGTCAGGCGGAGAACGACGTTGTAGGCAAGAAGCAGGGCCAGCGCGAAGAAGAAGAAGAGCACGACGACTCGAAGCAAGCGTTGAAGCGCAGCGTCGGTTTTCTTAAAAAATGTCCCCATTCTACATACCCCCCATCATCAGGCGCGGCAGGAAAAGCGCGATGTCGGGGACGAAAGCGATGACGAAGGTGACGCCGAGGATGACGACCAGATACGGGACGACCTCTCTGGACAGAGGCAGTATCCCGACCTTCGCATAGCTGTCCACGGCGAACAGGCACATGCCCACCGGAGGCGTCAGGTTGCCGATCATGATCAGCAGCGTCATCACAACGCCGAAATTGACAAGATCGATCTGGAACATCTTTGCGATGGGGATGAAGATCGGCAGCGTGATCAGAAAGATCGCGTTCCCTTCGAGGAAACAGCCGAGCACGAGGATCACGCCCATCATAATCAGCAGCACGTGCGCCTGCGTCGCGCCGTAGCCCATAAGATTCGAGATGATGGCGTCGGGGATCTTCTGGTGGATGACGAGCCAGCCGAAGAAGTTCGCCGCTGCGATGATGAAGAGCAGACTGACGGCCTGGCCCGCGGATTTGAAGAGGATGTCCGGCAGATCCCTCCAGTGCAGGTCCCTGTAGGCGAAGCCGAGGATCATCGCGTACGCGCACACGACCACGGACGCCTCCGTGGGCGTGAAAAAGCCGGTCATGATGCCGCCGATGATGATGACGGGCGCCATGAGCGCCCAGAACGCGCCCTTGAAGCTCGCCCACAGATCGCTTCGGGGCGCGCGGCAGGCGGAACAGGGATAGTTGCGCCGCTTCGCGAGGATCGCGAGCGCGACCATCATGCCGATGCTCATCAGGATGCCGGGAATGAACCCGGCCATGAAAAGCCTGGCCACGGAGACGCCCGTGATCGCCCCGTAGAGGACGAAGGGGATGCTGGGAGGTATGACCGGGCCGATGACCGAGGAGACCGCGACCAGCGAGGCAGAGACCGCCGGATCGTAGCCGTCGTCCACCATCGCCTTGTGTTCGATCTGCCCCAGTCCGGCCGCGTCCGCCACCGCCGAACCGGACATTCCGGAGAAGATGACGCTGGCCACGATATTGACCTGCCCCAAGCCTCCCGGGATATGCCCCACCATGGCGCTCGCGAAGCGGAAGATCCGACGAGTGATTCCTCCGGTGTTCATCAGGTTTCCCGCGAGGATGAAGAAGGGGATGGCAAGCAGGGTGAATCCGGTTGTACCGAAGTACATCCTGTGGGGCAGCATGGCGAGAAACGCCCCCTGCCCGAGCCCGGCGAAGAAAATGATCGACGTAAGCCCTATGGCCGCGGCCACGGGAACGTTGAGCAGTAAAAAGCCGATAAGCGTGGAAAAAATATACACTGTGAGCATCCATTGACCCCCGTTTCAGACAGTACGCGGGAAAGAAAGAGAAGGGCCAAGCGCCCGAGAAAACCGGACGTCCGGCCCGCGCAACAGAATAGCGCTTACTTTTCGGTGGCCTTCGCCATCTCCATCCACTTGTTGAAGTTCTCTTCGCCGATATTCTTCTTGATCTTTTCGTACGCCGGTCCCATGGCCGCCTGGAAGGCGGCGAGATCGGGCTCGTCGATCCGGATGCCCTTCGCCCGCATGTCGGCGATCTGCTCCTGCTCCTGCTTGCGGACAAGTTCGCGCATCAGCAGGCGCGCCTTATCGGACTCTTCGACGATGATCTTACGCTGGTCCTCGGTGAGCGAATCGAAGACCTTCTTCGAGACGACGTGCGTCATCGAACTGTACAGGTAGTTGACAATGGAGATGTACTTCTGGGATTCGTAGAGCTTCAGGTCGTAGATGACCCCGATGGGGTTCTCCTGGCCGTCGACGACGCCCTGGCGCATCGCCATCACAAGTTCGCCGAAGGCGATGGTGAGGACGTTGGCGCCGAGAGCTTCCATAGCCGCCTGGTAGGCCATCGCGGGCGGAGTGCGGATTTTCAGGCCCTTCACATCGTCGGGGGAAAGGATGGGGCGCTTGGAGTTGGTGATCTGACGGAACCCCCACTCCCAGCTGTTGATGTAGACGAGGCCGATCTTCTCCAGCTCCGGAGCCGCCCACTCCTTGAAAGGACCGTCGAGAATGCGGTCGGCGTGCTCGTACCCCTGCATCGAGAAGGGAATGGCCACGGAGTCGAACAGCTTGACGTGCTTCGCGATCTGGTCCTGTCCCGAGAGGCTCATGTCGATGACGCCCATGATGACCTGTTCGAGCACCTCGGGGGGGCTTCCAAGCGCATTGTTGGGATAGACGACGATCTTCACCTCTCCGTTGGTCCGCTTCTCCACGTTCTCCGCGAACTGCGCCGCAGCGATAGTGGCCGGATGCCCCTCCGGGCCGAAGTGGCCGAGTTTCAGCTCGACAGCAGCGAACGCGGCGGGGGCGAAGGTCAAAAAGACACACGCGAGAACACACAAAACAGAAAGACCTCGTTTCAAGAAAAACCCTCCTTTATGATGATGGTACCGGAAATCCGCCAGGGAAGCCCGCAGGCGGTCAAAGCCATGAAACTGAGGCCGTTGTACCAGGACATGGACGAAATGAGCGCCTTCAATGTTTCGTCAGGCAAAACAACATTCCATCAATGTCCGTTTATATTGTCAGTATTTACGCTCCATTTGTCAAGTCCCAGTTCTTTGTTCGCCATAAAAAAAGGAGCGTTCCGAAAAATCTCCGGCACGCTCCTTTTCCCTTCTCCGCCCGCTCTTTCCGGGACGAAATGAGTGCATCCACGCCTTGCGGTCACTCTCGCAGCCCCAGCGTTTTCAACATCCTTTCTACCTCGTCCTTCAAGGCGCGATACTCCGCGAGCACTTTCTCGAGAAACGAAGGAAGCGCCTTCTCGTCGCCGCCCTTGGCAGCCGTTTCAAACCGGAAAGCAGCCTCGCGCAACGCCTCGCCGCCAATATTGCCGGCCACGCCCTTGATCGTATGGGCATTTCTCCCGGCGCGAAAGGCGTCTCCCCGGCGCATGCTTTCGGTAAGCGCATCCATAGCATTCGGCATTTCCTGAAGGAAAGCCTCCATGATGAGTCCCGCGGTCTCTTCGTCGCCGAGGCGTTCTACGAGATCATCGAAATTCAGTACAAGAGCGTTCGTTTTCTCGCTCTGTTTTTCCTCCTTGCCGTGAGCGCAATGGTTTCCAGCGCCGTACAACCATCGCTCGAGCACGCGAAATAGCTCCGCCGGTCGTATGGGCTTGGTGATGTACCCGTTCATTCCCGCCTTCGCGCACGCTACTCTGTCGCTCTCCAGCGCATGGGCCGTCATGGCGATCACCGGTACATCCGGATTATGTACTTCCGCCCCGCGCGACCGCAGAGCCCGTGTAGCCTCGAGACCGTCCATCACCGGCATCTGCAGATCCATCAACACGAGGTCGTACGCCTTCGCCCGCAAGGCTTCCAGCGCCTGCAGGCCGTTTTCGGCGGTATCGGCGCCCAGTCCGGCTTTTTCGAGAATCGCAAGAGCCACCTGGCGGTTGACGGCGTTGTCTTCGACGAGCAGGATGCGTACGTCCTTGTTCTCCGAGAGAAGGGAGGAAAAAACATTACCCGCCTCTCGTTCTTCTGGAAGAGTATTCCTGCGTCCAAGAGCTATCAAGGAGATTTCCCACGCAAGCTCCGAAGAGCGGACAGGTTTCACCAGAGAGCGTCTCCTGACGTCCTCGGACAAATCGTCGCTTCGCCGTATACCGAGAGGGAGAAGCGAGACGATCGTTGTTCCGATGAGGCGCTCATCGAAGATGACGCTCTTTTCGAGAGAGAACTCCCCCTTTCCTTCGGAATCGGCGTCGAGCAGCACACGGAACGGATCGCCCTCGGAAGCGGCTTGCCGCAGCGCATCGAGAGCTTCGGAACCCTTTGATGATTCAGCTCTCATTCCCCAAAACTCGAACTGCCGCATGAAGAAGGCGAGCGACGCGGCATTCCGGTCGACGACGAGGATACGAAGGCCGTGAACCCCCTCGGGAACATCCGGCGCCTCCGCATCCACTTTTTTAAAGGGGAGCACGAACCAGAACGTGGAACCGTTCCCCTTCTCGCTCTCGACGCCTATGGCGCCCCCCATCATCTCGACAAGATGCTTCGAGATGGCCAATCCGAGTCCGGTACCTCCGTAACGACGTGTCGTCGAGGCGTCGAGCTGGCTGAACTTGGTAAAGAGAAGCCCCATCTTCTCCTCGGGAATACCGATTCCTGTATCACGGACCGAGAAACGTATCCACATCGTTTCTTCGGTTTCGGACTCCTTTGAAACGGAGATCACCGTCTCTCCCTCGGGAGTGAACTTGACGGCGTTGCTTCCGAGGTTCATCAGTATCTGGCGCAGCCGGACGGGATCGCCTCGCACTTTCGAGGGGAGCGAAGGCTCCACGCCGCAGATAAGCTCGATGCCCTTGGTGTACGCCTGAAGTGCGAGCGTGCTTAAAAACTCCTCGACGATGGCTCTTAGGTCGAAGTCCACGATCTCGAGATCGAGCTTTCCCGCTTCGATTTTCGCGAAGTCGAGAATTTCGTTGATCAGGAAGAGCAGTGCTTCGGCGCTCGCTCTGACGGTCTCCCCCTGACGGCGCTGATCGGGGGAGAGGGGCGAATCGAGAAGCAGCTCGGTGAAGCCGATCACGGCGTTGATGGGCGTACGGATCTCGTGGCTCACATTCGCGAGAAAGGCGCTCTTCGCTTCGTTCGCCGCCTCGGCCTTGACCGCCATCTCCTTGGCGAGAGATGTCTGCAGCTCCAGCTCGCGATTACTCGCCCGCAGCTCCTCCGTCCGCTGCGCGACGAGCCTGTCCAGCTCGTCGCGGTGAATCCGCAGCTCCTCTTCTATTTTTTTGATTTCGGTGATATCCACGGCGATCTCGAGCCGGACGTGCTTGCGGTCCGTCCAGCGTATCGCTGAATCGCGGCAGTCGTACCAGCGCTGCGTGCGCTCGTTGAATACCTGCCAACGCCGCACGCCCGAAGGTTGTCCGTTTTCGTCGAGAAGAGGCGCGTCCGAACAGAACTCGCACGGCCCCGCCTGCCCTTGCTGAATCGCCTCCCAACACCTTTCGCCGATGACGTCTCCGAAGATCCTTCTCCCGAAGTCGTTGATCATCAGAATCTCGTACGTCTCGATATCGGTGACGAAGACGAGCGCGTCGATACTGTTGAGCACGGCGAGCAGGCGCTGCTCGCTCTCCATGACCGCCTGCGTCGCCTCCTTCTCCTTCGTCACATCGATATGCGCCACCACGGCGCCTCCTTCGGGAGAGAGAAGCGGCGTCACACGCATCAGGAACCAGCGCTTCTCGTCGGGTGCGTGGCATGGGTACTCCATCTCGAACGATTCGGAACGTCCCGAAAGAACCGAGCGGATTCCCGCCATGGCTCTCTGCGCGTCCCTGTAGTCCTCCGTATCCGAGGAGCAGGCGCAGGCGGCGAAGTAGTTCGCCCCCACATCGAGCGTCCGGAAGTCTTTCGCTTGATTCTTCCTGGCGAAGTTTCGCCACGTCTCGTTGATGGCGAGCATGCTCCCTTCTCTGTCGAGCACGGCGATGCTTGCGTCGAGAGAGTCGAGAACGGCTTTCCGGAGCATATCGGAGCGACGGCGTTCCTCTTCGCTCTTCTTCACCAGGGAGAGATCCACGTAGGTAAGCACCGCGCCGTTCACTGTGCCGCGAGTGTCCACGTACGGGTGGATGCGCTGAAGCATGGATACTCCCTCGCGGTTCGAGACCTCCAACTCCTCCACCTTTCCCTCGCGAAGAACGCGCCGTATCGAGGCGACGATATCGTGGTCGCTCTCCACCAGGCTACGCATCTCTTCGATGGGACGCCCCAAGTCCTGATCCCGAAGGAAGAACACTCTGTTGATCGCCGGCGTGAAACGACGTATCCTTAACTCCCCGTCGAGGAAGATAGTGCCGATGTCGGTGCAGCTCATCAGGTTCTGCAGGTCGTTGTTGAGGGCGATCAACTGCTCGTTCTTCTCCTGATACTCCGCGCTCAGGCTGTGCATCTCCTCGTTGACCGATTGCAGCTCCTCGTTGCTGCTTTGCAGCTCCTCGTTGGACGCCAGCAGCTCCTCGTTGGTCGCCTGCAACTCCTCGTTGCTCGTCTCCAGTTCCTCGACGATCGTCTGGAGGTTCTCCCTGGCCTCCGAGAGCGAGCGTTCCAACTCCTCGATGCGCACCTTCGCCGCCTCGTCGACGGAGAAGGACTCCGCCTTCGCGACGAGCGGAGCCTTCATTTCGTCAAGCCGGATAAAGAAAAAAAGGTTCCTCTCGGTCTGGCTGTCCGCTCGTTCTTCGAGCGGCTCTACGGAAACCTCGACGATATTCAGCGGAGCGCCTGGAAGAGGGTGGGAGACATCCGAGAATCGGACAGGCGTCCTGTTTTTCCGGGACCGCTCGAGCGCCGTCGTCACGGCGACCCGCAAGTTACCGTGCAGAATGCTGCCGATATCCGTCCGGACCGGACCGACGATCTGGAGATACTTCCCCGCTCCCCCGAAAGTGTGCAGCAGATCTCCCTTCGAGTTCACGAGAAAGCCGGTCGGCATACAGCGGTCGAGGAGAAGCGGATAGAGCGAGGAAAGCGGCGTCCTGGAGCCTCCTCGTTCGTGAGCGGCGGGCTTCTTCTTTTCGGGCAGAAGGGAGTAGAGCGGACGGGAACTGATCGCCCCCTGCTTTCTGTAGATTTTCAAGCGGCTGTCCACCGTCAGAAACTCGCTCTGCGTGTCGAGCACGCTCTCGCTGGAGCCGAGGAAGAGAATCCCCCGCTGTTCCAGCGCAGCGGAGAAACGAGTGAGCACTTCGGTCTGCGCGCTCTTCTCGAGATAGATGAGCATATTGCGGCAGGAGATGAGGTGCATGTGCAAAAAGGGAGGATCCGAAAGGATGTTGTGCGGCGCGAAGGTGATCATCCGCCGTATATGCGGGCGCACCGTCCATCCTTCCGAACCCGTCCTGTAAAAATACTTTTCGAGACGATCCGCGGAGACGTTTGCGAGTTTTTCGTTCGAATAGAAGCCGGCGCTCGCAGTCTTCAGGGAACTCTTATGGATGTCGGTCGCGAAAATGCGGACGCTGCGCTTCAACGAACGCTTCGCCATCACTTCGTCGAGAATCATCGCGATGGAGTACGCCTCCTCGCCGCTGGCGCACGCGACGATCCAGACGCGGAACTCCTCGTTTTCCGGGTGTTCCGCCAGCAGCCCCGGAAGCGCCGTCTCGGCGAGAAAGGAGAACGCGTCCGGATTCCTAAAAAACGACGTGACGTCTATGAGCAGGTCCCTATATAGATGATCGACCTCTTCGGGCTCTCCGTCGAGCAGCTCGGCGTACTCCGCCAAACCGGACACCGCGCGCATCATCATCCGCCGCTCCAGACGGCGAAGAATCGTGCCGTCCTTGTATTGGGAGAAGTCGATGCCGAAGGCGTCGCTCAGTTTGCGGAAGATCAGTCCCTTTGGTTCGAGAGCGTCGACTTCGCGCAACCTTTCCCGTTCGATGACCTCGGCGGGCTCTTCCGTCTCTCCGGTTTCGTCGCCGAACGTTCTGAAGAGAATGGAGACGATCTGCTCCGGAGTGCCGACAAAATCAACGAGACCTGTCAGAGCGGCATTACGCGGCATTCCGTCGAAACGAGCGCTGTAGACGTCCTGAGCGAGCACCATGCCTCCTGCGGCGTGGACGGCTTTAATCCCCTGCGCGCCGTCGCTCCCCGTTCCGGAGAGGATGACCGCAGCGCACGAAGCGCGGTATTCCTTGGCCATGCTCTGCAAGAAAACATTGATCGGGAGATGCGGTTCGCGAAGAACCCTGTCCCGAAGGCGGAACGAGTCGTCCTCCACCACCATGTCCTTGCCCGGAGGAATCAGGTGGATCCGCCCCGGCTGCGGAGACATCTCGTCGTCGACAACAACTACCGGAAGCGATGTGTACCTGTTCAGCAGCTCCGCCATGATACTCTTGTGATCCGGCGAAAGGTGCTGCACGATGACGAGAATATCCCGGACAGCCTCCGGCAGATGGCGGAAAAAACGCTCAAGAGCCTCAAGTCCCCCTGCGGACGCGCCAAGGCAGATCATCCGAGGCATATCCGGAAGAACTCCGAGAGAATCAGGGAAGACCGGGCTTTCCCCTGATACATGCTGACCATCGAGCCTCTTCGCATCGGTCACGGGAATCACCTCTCCACGAGTTTAAATTTGACGAGCACAACACAGAATAAGCATACCAAAGACGTGGAGGTTATAATGTAAAACCTCTGCTAACACGTGCAGTACACCTGCTCCGGACTTGCTTTCTCTTCGCTCTAATGATACTGTTGCTCGTATACTTTCGGTTTTGCCATTCTATCACAACGAGGTGACATGATTGTGCTGAAAAAAATCAAAGATCTTGCCGTATCCCATGGCGAGGAGATTGTTGCGTTACGGCATCATTTCCATACACATCCCGAGGTCGCCTGGGAAGAGGTGGAGACCACGAAAAAAATCGTGGACATCCTTGAGAAACTGGGCTATACGATCGTCAAGAAGGGCTTCGGAGGAACGGAGTGCGGCGTCGTGGCGGATCTGAAGGGCGGCAAACCCGGCGGCTGCGTCGCCCTGCGCGCCGACATCGACGCGTTGCCGCTTCAGGAGGAGAACGACGTTCCCTATGCATCGAAGAAGCCCTGCGTCATGCACGCCTGCGGGCACGACGCGCACGCCGCGATGCTTTTGGGGACCGCCATGGTCCTCGCCAAGATCCGCGACGAAATCCCCGGGACGGTCCGCCTGCTCTTTCAGCCCGCCGAGGAGAGCGGGCTGAAAGCCGGCGCCAAGGCGATGGTCGAGGAGGGCGCGCTGGAAGGCGTCGACTCCATAGGAGGCCTGCACTGCTGGTCGCTCGCCCCCACCGGGACGGTTCTGTACCGTTCCGGCCCGATCATGGCCGCCGCCGACGGCTGGTACCTGACTATCAAGGGGAAGGGCGGGCACGGCTCCGCGCCGGAGAACGCCATCGACCCGACAATCACGGCCGCGAACCTGGTGCTCAATCTCCAGGCGATCGTCGGTCGCGAAGTCAGCGCGAAAGAGACCGTCGTCATAAGCACCGGCGTCATGAAAGCCGGCGAGACCGTCTTCAACATCATCCCCGACTCCGTAACCATGAACGGCACGGTACGCTCTTTCAATCCGGCGGTGCAGGACACGGTCGAGGCCGCCATGAGGAGGGTCATCGCGGGGTTGTGCGCCGCGGGCAGATGCGAATTCTCCCTCGACTACAAGCGCTTCATTCCGGCGACAATCAACGATCACGAGGTCACCATGACGGCGAAGGCCGTCTGCGAAGATATTTTGGGCGCCGAGAACGTGAAGGAGTCGGAGCTGGTGATGGGATCCGAGGACTACAGCTACTTCGAGCAGAAGGTTCCGGGGACGTACTTCTTCCTCGGCACGGCCAATCCGGACAAGGGGACGAACACCGCCCATCATCATCCGAAGTTCAACGTGGACGACGACGCCCTCCCGGCGGGGTCGGCCATCCTCGCCGGATTCGCCTGGGCGAGACTGACGAAGAACGGATAACCGCCTCTTCGGGAAAACGGCTTCGTATTCGTATCAAAAGGGCCTCCCGCTTCGGGAGGCCCTTCGTCGTCGGGGCGGTTTCTCAGTTCAGCGACCCGATGGCCTCCTCGACGGCCCGCACCACCGCGCCGCGGCTCACGAGCGTCTCCACTCGCTCGATGAGGGGATGGAGGTACTCGTCGTGCTTCAGATAGGGCACGACGCTTCTGACGCAGTCGTGGGCGGCGACGGTCCCCGCGCCCGGCTTCAGCAGGCGGCTGAAGTCGAGCGCCTGCGAGGCGGCGAAGAGTTCTATGGCGAGCACCTTCCGCGCGTTGTCCAGAATCGAGAGCCCCTTGCGCGCGGAGAACGCGCCCATGGAGACGTGGTCCTCCTGGTTGGCCGAAGTAGGGATGGAGTCGACGGAGGAGGGGTGCGCAAGCACTTTGTTCTCCGAGACAAGGGCCGCCGATGTGTACTGCGCGATCATGAAGCCGCTGTTCAGGCCGCTGTCTTCCACCAGGAAGGGGGGCAGCCCGGAGAGGCTGGTGTCCACCAGTCTGGCCTGCCGGCGCTCGGAGATGCTCGCAAGCTCCGCCACGGCGATGCCGAAGAAGTCCATCGCAAGGGCGAGCGGCTGGCCGTGGAAGTTGCCGCCGCTGATGGCCACGCCGTCCTCGGTGAAGATGATAGGATTGTCGGTGACCGAGTTGATCTCCGTTTCCAGCGTCTTCCGCACGTATTCCAGAGCGTCGCGGGTGGCGCCGTGAACCTGAGGCACGCAGCGGAGCGAGTAGGCGTCCTGCACTCTGCCGAAACGGTGTTTCTCGATGATCTCGCTCCCCTCGATCAGGCGGCGGATATTCTCGGCGACCCTCCCCTGCCCTCTATGAGCGCGGAGGGAGTGCGTCCGCGCGTCGAAGGCGTAGGGGACGCCGTGAAGCGCTTCTATGGAGAGCGCCGCCGCGATGTCGGCGGTCTTGGCGAGGTCCTCGGCGGCCATCAGCGCCACCACGCCCATGGCGCCCATCGAGGCCGTGCCGTTGTTCAGGGCGAGCCCCTCCTTGGCCCCGAGCTGCACGGGCTTGAGTCCTGCGGCCTGGAGCGCCTTTGCCGCGAGCATGACGCGCCCCTTGTAGCGCACCTTGCCGTGCCCCAGCAGCGGGAGAGCGAGGTGGGAGAGGGGGCAGAGGTCGCCGCTGGCGCCCACCGACCCCTGCGACGGAACGACGGGGGTGATTCCCAGGTTCAAAAATGCGACGAACTGATGGAGCGTCGCAAGGCTGATCCCCGAGAACCCTCGAATGAGACTGTTGATCCGCAGCAGCATCATGGCCCGCGTGATCTCCTCGGAGAAGGGCTCGCCGACGCCGCAGGCGTGGCTCTTCAATAGATTCTCCTGTAAAAGACGTCGGTCCTTGCGGGAGATGTTCACCGTGGCGAGATCGCCGAAGCCAGTGGTGATGCCGTAGACGACGTCGTCGGAGTTCTCCCAGGCCTTTACGGCCGCGGACGCCTCCTCCACCTTCCGGGCCGCATCCTGGTCCAGCTCTACGCCCCATCCGTCGCGCGCGACACGGAGCACATCCTCGAGAGTGAGCGACATTCCGTCGAGGCGAAGGACGTTCTTCCGCTCTCCGATCTTCATGCGACACGCTCCCCTTTCTTGAAGACCGACTTCACCGGGGAGACCCCGGCGTGGTAGGCCAGGACGGCCGGAGTCTCTCCGTCGAGGAGGAGGAAGTCGGCGTTCTTTCCCGGCTCGATCGTCCCGCACTCTGCCCCGAGGCCGATCGCGTGCGCGCTGTTCTTCGTCGTCGCCACAAGCGCCTCTTCGACCGTGAGTCCCATCACGAGGACGGCCAGACCGAAGACGAAGGGCATGGACTCCGTGAATGAGGAGCCCGGGTTGCAGTCGGTCGCAAGGGCCACGGGGACGCCCTTCTCGATCATGGTCCGGGCGCGAGCGTACGGCTTGCGCAAGCTGTATGCCGTGGCGGGGAGCAACACGGCGACCGTTCCGCTCGCGGCGAGGGCCTCTATCCCTTCGTCGCTCGCCGCGAGGAGATGCTCGGCGGAAACCGCGCCGAGTTCGGCCGCAAGCGCGGCCCCGCCCGTATCGTGCACCTCGTCGGCGTGGATCTTCAGGCCCAGCCCGTATTTACGCGCTTCGACGAGCACTTTCCGGGTCTGTTCGGGGGAGAAGACCCCCTCCTCGCAGAAGACGTCGCAGAAGCGCGCAACGCCCTGCTCCGCGACGGCGGGGAGCATTTCCCCGATCATCAGGTCGACGTAACCGTCGCCGTTCCCCTTGAAGACCTCAGGGATCGCGTGCGCCCCCATGAAGGTGGGTACGACGCGCAAGGGCGTTTCCCGCCCGATGCGGCGGATGACCGAGAGCATCTTCAGCTCGCTCTCCGTGTCCAGTCCGTAGCCGCTCTTCATCTCGACGGTGGTCGTCCCGAAGGAGAGCGCGGAGAGCGCGAGCGTCCGCGTGCGCTCGAAGATCTCCTGCTCGCTCGCGCCCCGTACATGACGGACGGAGGAGAGAATGCCGCCGCCCTTCTTGAGAATATCGAGGTACGCCGCCCCCGCCAGGCGCATCGAGAACTCCTCCTCCCGACGCGCGGCGAAGCACATGTGCGTGTGCGGATCGACGAAACCGGGGACCAGGCAACAACCTTCGCAGTCGATCTCCTCGTCGACCTTTTTCACGAGAGCATTGGCGAGAAGCTCCTCTTCCGTGCCGACGGCTTCGATATTCCCGTCCTGAACGAGCATCGCTCCCCGTTTAAAAATTCTCAGCGTTCCTTGATCCGCCCCTCTGGAAGGAGGTTTTCCCTCGGGAGTGTAGATGCGGGCGTTGCGGAAGAATTTGATGATCATTCATCGTCACCGCCGGAGAGGAGCTTCAGCTCCAAAACCTGCATGGGGTCGAAGTCCTTTATCTGAAGATAGTACGCTGCGCTCTCGACAAGAGCCTGGGCGGGAATCATCCCGTAGATCTCGGTCTCGACGACCTCGACGCCCCAGCGCCGCGCCTCCATCCGGATCAGCTCGAGCACCCTGTACACCGCGTTCTTTTCGAAGTCGACGATATTCATGCTCACCTGCGCCATGCCGCGTTCGTGCAGCGCCACGCCCATTCCTTTGACGTGGCAGAAGCCGCCGCTGGAGGCCCGGACGCAGTTGGCGATCCTCTTCGCGATCTCCTCGTCCGCGGTGTTCAGGTTCACGTTGAAGGCCACGAGGAATTTCCGCGCGCCCATCACCGTCGCGCCCGCCGTCGGGTGCAGCGCGGGGCCGCCGACGTCGGGAGTCCGCTCCGGGGTGACCGACTCGGTCTTGAGCGTCTCGTACTGCCCCTTGCGGATGACTTCGAGGCGCTTCCGCTCCGGGCGCTTCGCGGAGTCCTCGTAGAAGTAGACCGGAACGCCGAGTTCCTGAAAGAATCTCTCGCCGAACGAATGCGAGAGCGCGACGCACTCCTCCATCGTAATATTGCTTACGGGGGTGAAGGGGATCACGTCCACCGCGCCGATGCGCGGGTGCGCGCCCTGATGGCTGTTCATATCGATCTTTTGCACCGCGACGGAAGCAGCCTGCAGAAGCGCCTCCTGCACAGGCTCGGGCGATCCCGCGAGGCTCACGACCAGCCTGTTGTGGTCCGCGTCCGCCCGATAATCGAGAAGACCGCACCCCTTCGTCGCCCTGAACGGAGCGACGATCGCCTCGATCACATCCTGACGCCGTCCTTCGCTGAAATTCGGAACACACTCGATGAGCTTGCCTGCCATGGGAACA
>JAHDKT010000059.1 GCA_018436725.1 Synergistaceae bacterium
CGAAAACGTCCTTGCCATCGTCGCAGGTTACGAATCCATAACCCTTCGTCGCGTTGAACCATTTTACTGTGCCTTGAGTTGTCAAAGTTGTTCCTCCTAAGCTTGATTGCTTGTGCTTTTTGCTGACGGCGCCTGTCAACGGATACATGATAATAAGAAAAGAAGAGCGTGTCAAGTCTTTCTTGCTTCAAAATCGCTCCATCTTTTCACAACATCCCGTATTTCTTTAAAAATCAATCCAAGAAAAAGGGAATTTCCAAGCCTTCAGGCGCTTTTTCCCAAACGGCGCCGATGAATGCTCTTTTCTCTTCTTTTTTCAGTCAGTCCCGCCGCCTTCAAGAATATCACGGAAGAAACGGGTTACAAGGTTTCCCGTGGTCTCCTTCCTGTACTCCTGCGCCGTACGCGGAGACACTGCGGCATCGGCAAGCCGGCCGGCCTCCTCCGCAAGATTCCGGTTCAGCACTTTGCCGCAAACCGCCTCGGAGACATTCTGCAGAAGCTGCGGTATCGGCGACATACTCCCCGCTGCGATCCTGCACGACGTCACCACTCCATCCTTCAGCGAAGCGACGCAGGCAACGGAAACGCGCGAAATAGCGAGCGCCTGACGAAGCCCCACCTTGCGGAACATCTGCCGGCTCCCCTTGACGGAAACGGGTATGCGCACTGCGATCAGGAGTTCATCAGCGTGCCGGGCGGTCTTGCGGTACTCCGCAAAAAACTCCTCGACGGGCATTTCGCGAGGTCCTTGGCTACTCGCGAGGACGAGTACGGCGCCGAGCGCCATGAGAACGGGAGGCGAATCGGCCGCCGCCGAAGCAGTGGCGATGTTTCCCCCTATAGTCGCTCTGTTCTGAATAGCAGCGGCTCCCACCTGCGATGCGCACTTCGCGAGCGCCGGAGCAACCGCAATCGCATCAGGATGTACGGCGATTTCCGCAAAGGTGGCGCCGGCGCCGATTTCCAGCCATTCGCCGCGGAGTTCGATTCGCCGGAGCGCTTCAATCCCGGTCACATCAAGCACCGCTTCCGGAGCGACAAGTCCCTTTTTCTCCATGTCCACCATGAGATCCGTCCCGCCCGCCACCACCGTAAGCTTCTCTCCGTGCTCGGCGAGGACGTTCAAGGCCTCTTCGAGAGAGCGGGGCATGAAAACCTTCCCTCGCTCCCCGGCTTCGAGAATCACCCCGGCATTCCCCCCGGAGGAGTTCGCAAGACAGGGAGAATATCCCCTCTCCACAGCCTTCTCCACCGCGTTCACCACGGCTTCGTATCCTGTGCAGCGACAGAGATTCCCGGCGATGCCTTCACGGATCTCCGCACGCGTCGGTTTTGCGTTCTTCGAAAGCAGCGCCCTGGATGCCATCACGAGTCCCGGAGTGCAGAAGCCGCACTGTACAGCGCCTGCGTCGAGGAAGGACTGCTGCAGCGCATCGGGCGCGCCGTCGGCCGCAAGGGCCTCGATCGTTTCCACGGTGCGGCCCGGCAGTTGGAAGGCGGGAACTAGGCAGGAATTGACAAGTCGGCCGTCGAGCAGAACAGCGCACGCACCGCATTCTCCTTCGCCGCACCCCTCTTTCGTTCCGGGCAGGCCGAGGTCCTGGCGGAGTATATCGAGCAGGCGGCGCATCGGAGGAGCGTCAACCGAACACTCTCTCCCGTTTACAGTACATTCGAACTTCATGCTATTTCCTCCTTACTTCCTGCGTTGCCGCAACAGGGCGTGCAAACGGTCGCTCGTCAGCGGAAGCTCCGTGGCGAAGACACCCAGAGCGTCGTCGACAGCGGCAGCCAACGCGGGTGCTCCGCCGTCCATGGGCAGTTCACCCAGACCCTTGGCTCCCCAGGGGCCGAAAGGAGAAGGCGTTTCTGCGATTTCCACGGTGAAGTCCGGCGCATCCACCGCAGTTGGAATAATGTACGTCGAGACGCTGTTGTTGCGATAGCGCCCCTTCTCCATCTTGACATCCTCCATGGCGCCCCAGCCGATAGCCTGGAGCGTACCCCCGATGATCTGCCCTTCGGCCAGCATCGGATGTACCGCCTTTCCGATCTCGACCACCGATGTCACACGCGGTACTCGCAGCTCCAATGTGTCTGTATCGATCTCCACTTCCACGACGTCGCATGCCCAGGCGTAGTCCTTGTAGGCGTCGCCGCGATACTCCGCCTCGTTCCATTGGCAATCGGGCGGAGGGTCGTACGTTGCTTCGCCTCTAAGAGATTTTCCGTGCTCTTGCTTGTAACGCTGTGCGAACTCTTCGAAAGATCCCAGATCACTGTCGCCTGCGGAGAGCCTTCCGTTTTCCCAGACGATGGACTCGGGAGACGTTCCTGCTGTTTTCGCAACCTCCGAGGTCAGTGCTGCACGCATATCCTCCGCCGCTCCCTGGAGAATTTTCCCCACCATCATCGTCGTCCGGGATGCAACCGTCGGACCGCTGTCGGGTACCCTCGACGTGTCGGGGTTGGGATGACGAACCTTCCATGCGGGAAGAGCGAGCACTTCCGCCGCGATCTGCGGCAGCACCGTCGCAGCGCCCTGTCCCATCTCGGTGCTGCTTACAAGCACCTCGACGATCCCGTCTTCCGCGACCTCGACCGCGGCACGTCCGGCTATCTTCTCTTCACCCGCGCCGGTAAAACCGCCGCCGTGCAGGAAAACGGAAACTCCCACGCCGCGCAGCACACGGTCTTCCTCTTGTTTTCTCGAGTGCTTGCTCTCGTATCCGGACAGTGCGAGCGCCCTGTCGAGCACCAGATCGGCATAGGCGGAGCGCAGAACCTGTCCGCAGGGGAGCGTATCTCCCGCCTTCAGCAGGTTAATTCTTCGTACATCAAGCGGCGACAATCCCAACTCTCGGGCAATCCGGTCCATCTGCCGTTCCATTGCGAACACGGTCTGCGGAGCGCCGAACCCCCGGAAGGCGCCGTTCGGTGCAGTATTCGTCGCAAGCGCTCTCCCGAGAATGCGCGCATTGGGAAGCCTGTAGGCGCTCCATGAATGGAGCACGCCTCTGGAAAGCACCACGGGACTCATGGTGGAGAATGCGCCTCCGTCGAAAAGAATATCTATTTCGGCTGCAAGAATACGCCCATCGTGTGCGACTCCCGTTCGATGACGGATTACCGATGGATGCCGCTTTGTGGTGACATTTATGTCCTCGCGGCGTTCGAGCACCATCCTGACGGGTTTTCCACTTTTCAGAGCCAGCAGCGCAGTCTGAATCGCCAGGGCGGAGGGGTAGTCCTCCTTACCGCCGAATGCGCCGCCCGTTTCGGTCTGGCGCAGGACAACCTTTTCCAGCGGAAGCGCGAGAGCATGCGCAAGGGCGCGGGCCACATAATAAGGGCATTGCAGAGAGCCTTCGACGATGACGCCGCCGTCGGTCCCCGGACGGGCCAGCATGCCGTTTGTCTCAAGATAGAGGTGTTCCTGGTGATGTGTTCTGTACGTCTCTTCGACGATAACATCGGACGTGGCGAATGCGGTCTCGATGTCCCCGTGATCGATCCTGTACTTCGCCTGTATGTTGTCTTCGCCCCAAATGACGGCTTCCTGTGCGAGCGATGCCTCCACTGTGAGCACGGGAGGGAGTTCTTCAAGATCGGGATGAATCGCGGCAATCGCCTCTTCAAGCGTTTGCTTGTCGGGTGCGGCGACAAGTGCAAGCGCCTGACCGTAGTAAGAAATTTCATTTCCCGCCAGAATCGGATAGTCGTCCTTTATCATGTGCACTTCGTTGGGTCCGGGCAGATCGCGCGCGGTGATCACCGTCACCCGCGACCAGTCGAAATCCGGGTCGAAGAAGATATTACGCACCCTGGCGCGCGGAGTCCTGCTCCACAACGCCCCTCCGATCCATGCGCCTTCGCATGGCAGGTCGGCGACGTAACGGGCCCGACCTGTCACTTTCGCAAGGGCGTCGTGCCGCGGAACATTCGCGCCGACCACTTTCAGTCTTTCGGTCATGGTCATGCAACCTCCTAAATAAATCGAAATCCATCAACCACTCAAGGCCGCCGTCGCAGGAAGAAACCGTGAAAAAAACGCCCTCCGGCGCGACATGCTGTCGCTACGAAGGGCGCCCTCTCACCCCTCGGCCAGCGGTCGTATCGTCGCTATATACGCTCCCAGAGCTTTTGGGCCAAGGCGCGGCTCTCCGCCATGATCTTCTCCTCGTCGAGATGGAGAAGCTTCCTCTCGTCCATCAACACTTTCCCGTTGACGATGGTGGTGCTGACATGCCTGCCGCAGACTCCGAAAAGGAGATGTCCGTTGATATTTCCTCCGTGAAGGGGCGTCGGGGGATCATAGTCGACTATGACCACATCCGCATAGGCGCCCGCTTTGAGCGTTCCAACCTCGCCTGCGATCTGCCGGTTCATGATCTTCTTGTTGTTCTCGAAAAGCATCGTCGGCGGCTCCGCCCACCCGACGCTGGGGAGCTTGGCTCCGTGTTTGTGCAGACAGTTCGCCACCTTGTACGACTCGAACATGTCGGAGGTGTACCCGTCGGTCCCTAAACCGACGAGGATCCCTTTTTCCATCATCTTGAGCACCGGTGAGAGACCGACGGCGTTCCCCATATTGGACTCAGGATTGTGGGCGACGGCGACATCCGACGCTTTCAGTAGATCCATCTCTTTTTCGGAGATATGAATACAATGGATGGCGATGCTCTTGGGACCCAGCACTCCGTGCGTGTGCCAACGTTCGACAACGCCCATACCGTACTTTGCCCTGCTGTCTTCGAGATCCTCTATGCCTTCCGCGACGTGTACATGGTATCCTGCATCAAGCCCGCTCATCAGCTCCATGCTCTCTTCGAGCGTCTTGTCCGAAACCGTCATGGAAGCGTGCAGCCCGAAGAGTCCCTTGAGCATATCGTCCTTCTTCGCCGAGCACGATTTAATGAACTCGATATTCTCGGTTATACCGTCCACTCTGCTCTGTTCGCCGTCGCGGTCGGAAACCTCGTAGCAGAGATTGCTCCGCAGCCCCAGCCGAGCCGATGCCTCGGCTATCTTCTCCAGACTGCCTCTGACGGCGTGCGGGCTTGCGTGGTGGTCGATCACCGACGTAACGCCGCACTTTATCTGGTCGATCCCCGGGCCCATGACGCTGTAGTAGACGTCTTCGAGCGTAAGACACTTGTCGAGCCGCCACCAGAGGCCCTCCAGAACCTCGGAGAACTTCGTCGCGGGGGGACTGTCCAGCGCGATGCCTCTGGCGAATGTACTGTAGTAGTGCATGTGGACGTTGATAAGTCCGGGCATCACCAGACGGCCCTTCGCGTCCTTGAACGCCGCTCCGGGGTTGGCTTTCTTCAGTTCGTCGGTGCGTCCCACGGCCTTGATATGGGCGCCGTCGATCAAAACAGCCCCGTTCTCGATGACGGTGTTCTTCTCGTCTCTTGTGATTACCTTCCCGTTGCCGATCAAAAGCATGCCGTGCACCTCCTAGAGATTCATCATGTAGTAGGGGTAGCGCTCA
Organism: Synergistaceae bacterium; assembly: GCA_018436725.1. Taxonomy (GTDB): domain Bacteria; phylum Synergistota; class Synergistia; order Synergistales; family Aminobacteriaceae; genus JAAYLU01. The sequence goes on from JAHDKT010000059.1 coordinate 5,501, forward strand.
AGCACCGCGTCGAGCGTCTCCGCCATCTCCGGGGAAACGCCCGGTTCGCCGCGGCGCCAGAAGACGACCGAACCGTCCTCTACGCGCACCGAGTACAGGTCGCCTTCGAGGCGGAAGAACCCCTTGTTCGTACTGTCCTTGAAATCCTCCTCGGTCCAGAAAATCGTCACCTTGTCCTTGTACGGATCCCCGGTATGCGGGCAGAAGATGCCGCAGTTTCCGCACTCGTTGCACATGCCGTCAAGATGCACGATCTGGTGTTTTCCGTCCACAACCACGAGGACATTCGCCCGGTTGGGGCAGACGTCGCAGCAGAGTTCGCAGACGACGTCGCACGCGAGACAGCGATCCCCGTCGCTCCGCTCTTTCACCGCCTCTTTGAGAACACCCTTCTTCTCGTAGAGCGCCGCCAGGTCGTGCACCAGCTCCGTGACGGCAAAGTCAGGGGAGAGTCCCTCCTTCGCCAGAATGCTCTTCGCCACGATTTTCGCGTCGGCTATCCCCTTCACCACCGTGGAGGGACCGGCCTTGCAGTCTCCGGCAACGTACACGTTCGGCGCGGATGTTTCGTTCTCTTCATTCACCACGACGCGGCCCTTGGCGTCGAGGGCGATGCCGTTGGCTTTAAAAAGTTCGGCGTCCACTCTGGCTCCGGTAGCGCCGATGACCGTATCCGCCGCAACCGAAACCATTTCGCCGGTACCCGACACGCTCCGTCGCCCGGAAGCATCCTTCTCGGCGAGCTGCATCTTTTCGCAGACAAGCGTCTTTCCGTCGTACTTCACAGGGGCAAGCAGTTCCATGAACTCCACCCCGTCGTGCAGCGCAAGCTCCTTTTCCTCCGCTTCGGCAGGCATGAACGCGGCCGTGCGCCGGTAGACGATCATGGAACGCTGCACTCCGGGGGCGCGCTTCGCGGCCCGGGCGCAGTCCATGGCGACATCGCCGCCGCCGATGATGGCGACCGTCCCGCCCAGTTCGACACGCCCCTTCTTCTTTTTATACTCCTCGAGGAAGTCGAGTGCGTCGCGAACATGCTCCCGTCCCTCTTTCACCGGGGATTCTCCCGGGCTCCAGGCCCCCGTTGCAAGCACAACGTATTCGTACTCCTTTTTCAACGCGTCGACATCGGTCTTTCCGTCGACAGAAAAGACGAACTTGACACCTGCCTTCTCCGCCATGGCAAAGTCGCGGGCGATCATGTCTTCGGGGATACGAAACTCCGGAATCACGTACTTCACAATACCGTAGGGTTCGGCCCGACGCTCGAACACCGTCGTATCGATACCGTTCCGGCGAAGGAAAAAAGCTGTTCCCACACCTGCGGGACCTGCGCCGACAACCGCGACTTGCTTTTTCGAGGCGATTTTCGCAGGCTGCATCCGGTCGATGAACGCATCCTGGGCGTGCAGAACGGCGATCTTCTTCATCTCGCGTATCTCAAGCGGCTGCTCGTAGTCGAGCCGAGTACAGACGTGCTGGCACTGATGGTCGCAGATCGTTCCAGTGACGGCGGGCGAGCTGTTGTCCATCGCGATGACGTCGAAAGCTTCGGCGTATTTCTTCTCGTTGACCATGCGAAGATATGCCGGGACCTGCTGGTTGATGGGACACCCGCCGTCCTGGCAGGGGGCTTTGGCGCAGTCGAAAAGCGGTAGACGCGAATCGGTCTTTCTCGAACCGACCGGACGGGCGCTCTTCTTATGGAACTTATTTTCGAAGACACTCGCCGCGAGCGCTTCGAGCGCATCCACGTCCACGCCCCTGAAAGCGCCGTCGAGCATCGGCTCGGCTTTCTCGGCGACCTGTTTCATCCGCTCGTAACCGCCGGGTTTCAATACGGTCGTCGCCATGGTGACCGGTTGAATGCCGGTGCGAAGAATGGAGTCTATATTGAAGAAGTCGGCCCCGCCTGAAAAAGAGATCTGAAGCGAACCGCCGAACTCGCGGCTCAGTCTGCTCGCCAGCGTGATCGTCAGGGGAAAGAGCGAACGGCCGGACATGTACATCTCCTCGCCGGGCAGCTCTTCGTCTTTAATTTTAACGGGGAAGGTGTTGGTGAGCTTCACACCGAACTCCCGACCGAGTCCTTTCGCGTACTCCTGCAGCCGTCCGAGCATTGCGACGCCGTCGCCGTACTGCAGATCGTGCTTGAAGTGATGATCGGTGAAGTCGACGTAGGAGAATCCCATACGGTCGAGCAGATCTCTGGCTGTTTCGTACCCCAGCAGCGTCGGATTGCATTTCACGAAAACGTGGAGCCCTTTCTCCTTGAGCAGGTAGCGGGAAATCCGCTCGATTTCTTCGGGCGGACAACCATGGAGCGTCGAAAGGGTTATCGAGTTGCATAGACGGCTTTCGATGGCTTCGACGTCGGCGGCCGTAACGCGGGTGAACTTCGAGAGGTTGGCCCTCAGCCACGAAGTACAGGTCTTCCAGATATCGCTTCCGGAAGCGTCCTTCAAACCTTCGATGAACGTGTCGATCTTGGGGGACTGAATGCCCTTCAGGTCGTAACCGACGCTCATATTGAACGAAAAATCCCGTGTTGAGCTGATGCCGAACTCCTTCGCGATCACCTGGACCGCGAACCACGCCTTGACGTATTCGTCGAACGCCTCCGGCACGGTGAGTTCCGTGGACCATTCGACGTTGTAGCCTTCGTCCTGAGCGTTGATACAAGGTTTGGAAACCGCCTTGCGCAGCTCCTCGCCATCCATGATCTGCACCGTCTTCAGCTCGATGAAGCGGGAACCGGCCAAGTAGGCGGCAATGATATTCTGTGCGAGCTGCGAGTTCGGGCCGGCTGCAGGTCCTATCGGAGAACTGATAGTCTCCCCGCAGAAGACAATACGATTTCCCGATGTATTTCTGTAAAATTTGCTGTTCCGGATGCCGAAGACGGACCCCTCCTTGCCGTGTTCGGCAAGCATCCAGTCCATCAGGTTTCCGAAAGGAATCAACCTCATGATGTCGCTCATTCCTGCACCTCCAGAATCGAATTGGTATTCAGAGGGAGCAGTTCAATCCCCGCTCCTGTCGTATCCCGTCAAGACGCGTCTCGACGGACCGTCGGCGTTCATTGCAAATCGCCGGCGACAGGAGTGTCGCCGGCGGGGGTATTCACGTACCGGACCTTATACTTCAGCTCGCTCGCGAATTGCTTTGAGGACCTTTTCGGGCGTCAGCGGAAGATCGTAGAGGCGGACGCCGACAGCGTCGTAAATAGCGTTCGCTATGGCGGGCGCAGGACCGTTGATTCCTATTTCCGAGATGGATTTCGCTCCGTACGGGCCGCTCGGTTCGTCCGATTCGACCACGATCGTCTTCATCTCGGGCATGTCGAGCGTACCGAAGAGCTTGTAGTCCCAAAAAGAACTGTTCGTCATCTTTCCTTTCGAATTAAAGAGGTACTGCTCGGTCAGTGCGTAGCTGATTCCGTTCATCGTGGCGCCCTCGATCTGCCCTTCGACAAGTTTCGGGTTGAGCGGCTGCCCGCAGTCGCCCACGGAAACGAACTTCACCACGCGTACCCTGCCGGTCTCCGTGTCCACATCGACTTCGGCGAACTGCGCCATGAAGGGGGGAGGCGACTCGGAGCCCGTGAAGGATGCCGATGCCTGAATCTGGAACTGATTATGGCTGTACATCGCAAAGCAGGCGATTTTTGAGAACGATGTCTCCTCGTCTGTGGAGGTATTGACCACGCGGCTTTCCTTCAGGACAAGGCTTTCGGGAGCGGCTCCCGTCATCGCCGCAGCGACGGAGAGAATCTGCGAACGCACCTTTTCGGCGCAGCGGAGAACCGCCTGTCCGGAGACATACGTCGTTGACGAGGCATACGCGCCGGTGTCGAAGGGGGTAAGGTCCGTGTCGGACGAGAGAATCAGAATCATTTCCAGCGGTACGTTCAAGGTCTCGGCAGCAATCTGGGAGAGGATGGTATCCGAGCCGGTTCCGATGTCGGTGGCGCCTACGTAGAGGTTGAACGAGCCGTCGTCGTTCATCTTCATGGAAGCGCTCGCCATATCGACCTGCGGAATACCCGACCCCTGCATCGACACTGCGGCGCCGATACCCTTCACCACGGGGCCAACAGTCTCTTTCTTCCCGCGGAGACTCGTCCACCCTATTTCCTCCGCTCCTTTATCGATGCACTCGCTCAGCTTGCAGGAGCGGATAATCTGGCTGACGCCTTCGGTGCCTTCGCCGATGGCCTTGAAGACCTCGGAAGTCTCTCCCTCGCGTATATGATGCTTCTTCACGAAATCGAGAAAGTCGACGCCGAGTTTCCGTGCGATTCCGTCCATATGCTGGTTGAAGGCGAAATATCCTTGTGTCGCTCCGTAGCCCCGGTACGCCCCACCGATGGGAAGATTGGTATAGACGGCTCTCCCGATGAAATTCATGTTTTCAATTTTATTGAACATGGGGAGCACCTTGGACCCGGCGTTGGAAAGCACCGTCAGCGCATGGGCGCCGTATGCTCCGGTGTTCATCACGTCGCTCATTTCAAGAGCGGTGATCGAGCCGTCGCTCTTTACGCCGGTCTTGATCCGGACGCGCATCGGATGGCGCGTCCGGGCAGCCGTAAACACTTCTGAACGGCTCATCTCCGCCTTGACGTTGCGCTTATGCTTCCATGCGGCAAGGGCCGCGTACAGCTCCAGGATGATCTCCTGCTTGCTGCCGAAGCCGCCGCCGAGTCTCGGTTTGATCACACGGATCATGTGCGCCGGAATACCGACGACTCTGCTGACGGTCCGTCGGGCATGGAACGGGACCTGCGTGGTGGCGACGATGACAAGCCGTCCCTTTTCGTCGAAGAACGCCGACGCGGCATGCGGCTCCAGTGCGCAGTGCGCAGTGTAGTGCGTCCTGTACGTTTCGTCGACGATGAAGTCCGCGTCCGCGAATCCCTTTTCCATATCGCCGAAGGAGAAGAGCACCTCGCCTGCGACATTCTCCTCCGGACGGTACGGAACGGGAAGCGGAGCGTACGCTCCACCTTCGCCGTGGAGGCTCGGCGAGTCTGCATCCATTGCCTTCTCCGGATCGAAGAGGGCAGGGAGCGGCGCATATTCAACCTTCACCGCAGCGGCGGCGGCACGGGCTTCGGCAAGGCTCCCGGCGAGAACCGCAGCGACGATCTCGCCTACATACCGGACGCGCTTGTTGAAGAGACGCGTATCGTAGGGAGACGGCTCGGGATAACCTTGGCCCGCGGTCGTGAACAGCTCCGTCTGGGTAGTGAAGGCGTGAAAGACATCCACTACTCCTTCCATTCCCCGCGCTGCGGCGTCGTCTATCGAAAGAATGTCACCATGCGCCACCGAAGAGTAGACGAAGGCCAGGAAAAGAGGATCGCGCACCTCGTAATCGGAGGTATAGCGAGCCGTACCGCACGCCAGAGACATCGAGTCCACCTTGAGAACGGGTTTTCCCACAACAGAAAAATCAGTCATGCGTGCTCATCCTCCTGGAAGCGAGACGGACCGCTTCGATGATCTTGACGTAGCCGGTGCACCGGCAGTAGTTTCCGTCGAGAGCGGAATGAATCTCATCGTCGGTGGGGTTCGGATTCTTGCGCAGAAGCGCCAGCGCGGCGAGGATCGCCGCAGGCGTACAAAAACCGCACTGCACGGCGCCGCTCTCCACAAACGCCGTCTGCAAAGGGTGCGGTTCATGGATCGTTCCGATGCCGGCGACTGTGAGAATATCCTTCCCGATGGCCGATGCGGCAAACACCTGGCACGAGTTCACGAGTTTCCCCTCAATCAATACCGCGCAAGAACCGCAGACACCCTCGTCGCACCCGCGGTGCACCTCCGGATGGCCGTTGGCGCGCAGCACGTCGAGCAGCGTGGCTTCCGCATCGAACGCCCACTCCCGTGTACGTCCGTTCACCACAAAAGACCCCTTCATCGAGACTCCCCCTCCCCGGTAAGAACGGCCTTCAGGCCTCTTTCAACCTGCACTGCGGCCACCTCGGAAAGGAACTCCGGCGATCCCGCCGGTTTTCTTCCGAACTCCACCGAAGCCATTTTCCGAATGTCGAGCGCGGAAAGAATCGAAAGGTCCGCCCCCGAAAGACGATCCTCAAGTTCGGAAAGGCGCCTGACTCTGTCCAGCCCGCCGGAAACCGCGATCCGAACCTTATCGATGGCGCTGTTGTTCTTGCGTGCAAGAATGGAGACGGTGAACGCCGGGTAGTCGAAACCTACCCTGGTTTCCCTGTAATAAAAAGAGATCCAGTCTACGGGATCGGGGAAAAGAAGGGCGGTTATCATAGTCCCTTTCTGAAGTGATCTGTCCGCCAGCCACGAATGGAGATCGTACGTGCCGCCGTTCTTTCCTTCGGTGCAGATCACGCCGTGCAGGACGGACATCGGCCCGATGAGATCCGACCAGAGAGGAAAGAGCGATGCGCTGCCCCCGAGGGTGATCCGGTTTCTCATCGGCGTCGAGGCCGACGTACCGAGAGCCTTTCCCAAGATGCACTCGGGGTGCAGATTTGCAAGGCTCTCCGCGACGCAACCAAACGTCATGCACGCACCCGCTTCAAGAATTCCCTTATCCATCTTCAGAGAATCAAGACCCAATCGTGAAAGATCAACCACTCCCTCCAGAGAGGCGATCCCGCTCTTGATCAGGCTGGTTCCGCCGCCGTGAGGAACGGTCTTCTCCCTGCCGAGATACGAGATGGCTTCATCGAGTGTATCCGGAAAATACCATTGCACAGTACTCATATTTCTCCTCCTTTGTTTTATCATCTGCACACCCCATCCATCGCTCAAGAGAAGAGGAACTCTCTTATCACTCACTTTATAACATTCAATGTAAACTGTCTAGGGGGGTGTACCTAAAAATGCAGCAAATCTTCGAGAGATCGCCCTGTGCTCCGCTCGATTCTGCGGATTGTCCTCCGCGCGTCCGCGTATCGTTCACGAACGGCGCTCCATGCGTCTTTATCCGTTCCATAACGGCTTCGCATGCTCTTTTTTCTGTCATCGAGCGAGACAATCGACGTATCCGAAACGATCTTGTCGGCGAGATGTAAAACCGCCGCCTCGTTCCGTGGGGAGGATGGTAGATCTCTGTGACATGCCACGATCGCGGCGAGGAGGGGGAAACCGTGAAAACCTAAAAAAGCCTCGCCGGCACGGACATGATCCGGCAAATGCTTGCAGATATCATGAAGCAACGCTGCTCCATGAAGAAGCGGAAGATCCACTCTGATACCGCGCTGCTTTAACGCGATGCCGATCGCCAGGCAAACGGAGGCGGTCGCCTCGCAGTGTCGGCGAACACGCCGAGGAGTGCCCGCAATCTCAAGCAGAGCCAGCCGCTCCTGTTTCGAAGGGACCTTGAGAGAGCGGGAACGGCGGCATAACCTGTCGTAGTCCTCCGGCGTATCCATGTCCATGAGGACCCCTTCGTCCGCTACTCGAATTTCGAGAGCCCATGCTTTCCACGCATCGAAGAAAGCGCGCAATCCGCCCGATCCGGTGAAATTGAGTATTTGAGGAACAAGAGAAGCTCCGATAAGAGGCGGGTGCCCGCGAACGCCTCGGAATACGGGGTGAAGAACTCCGCCTGAGGAAGCATGCTGCAACATCATGCGCATTGTCGATGCCCGAACCGTAGGGATATCCACAGGCAACAGGAAAAAAGCGCCGACGTTTGGAGGGAGGGCCGCCACTCCCGCCTGTACAGATGTAAACATGCCTTCTGCGAAACGCGGATTAAAAACAGCTCTCGCACCGGATCTCTGCGCAAGGGAGGCGACCTCGTCTCCGCGGAAACCTGTAACAACAAGCACATCCTGCACCCCGGATTCCGACAATGAACGGAGAATTCGCTCCAAAGCGGATACGCCGTTCAATGCGGCAATGGGTTTGAAAAAACCCATACGGCTTGAGTACCCCGCCGCCAGAATGACCGCCGCAACACCCACCGGCAACGCTCCTTTACTCGAGAACAAACTCAGAGGCGAGAAAAAATGCTGTAGATCGACGAATAGTTCCTCATCACCGAATTTCGGTAAGAGGAGAGCGAACGTCCGCGGTATCGATCCAGCCCCTTGTCGATGTCGCCCCCTGCACGCTGGATATTCGACGCTAAAATGTGCGTGCCGATACGGATATTGTTCTCCGGTTCGAGAAGCTGCGCGGTCGTACGGACAGGAAACGTCTTGCGAATCCATGGGCCGTTGGCTTTCCAGTTTACCTGCATCAGCCCGTAGTTGCCTTTGCTGACGGCATTCGGCTTCACTGTGGATTCCTTGACGAGAATGGCGGCAACCAGAAAGGGATCGACCTTGTAGTGCTGGGCGTATTTCTCGATCAAACCGGCGTAACGGGACGCATTGGTTGTGGAAAGACTGGGGTTTGTTCGTCTGAAGAAGCTTTCGATAGCCTGCATTCGCTTTCGTTGATCCCGAGGGGATCTTCCGCTCTGCATCGCTTTGAATTCACGACTCGAGGAAAAGGGGGCCGCAATAGCCTGTCGCACACCGAAAGACAAAAGCACGAGGAACATCACGAAACAAAGACCTGAAAAAAAACGGATTCTCATAGTGGAGCCGCTCCTTTCTGCAGGAAAAAAACTGCCGCAGAGAGTGAAAAACAAAATGCGTTGTGGCATTTTCCGCATTTTTGAGCTATTGTAGCATATGCGCAACGACAAAAACATTTCTTTTAAGGAGGAAATTGTAATGAACCTGGTTCTCGAGACAATAAAAAAACGACGCAGCGTCAGACGCTTCCGACCCGAGCAGGTTACGGAGGAGGAGATGAACGCGCTCATTGAAAGCGCCCTCTGGGCGCCGAGCGGACACAATACCCAGCCGTGGCACTTTCTGATCGTGCAGGACCGGGAAAAAATTGACCAGATGAGCAGCGCCACCATCAAAAAGATGGCGAGTTCTTCCATCGACTGGGTTAGAAAGCTCGCGGCGAAGGACGGGTATCATCTTTTTCACAGCGCGCCGACTGTCGTCGTCGTCTCGGGGAAACAGTCTGACGACGAGTTTCTGCCAGTTATCGCGGATTGTTCCGCAGCCATTCAGAACATGCTCCTAGCTGCGGAATCTCTTGATATAGGAACATGCTGGATAGGGCTCACCAGTTTTCTTTTCGAAGACGACGAAGAAGTTGCCTCCTTGAAGATTCCCGAAGGCTACAGACCGCTGTATACTGTAGCAGTCGGTTATAAGAGCAGCGAATTTTCTCCTGCGCCGCCGTCCCGCAAAACAGATACAGTCAGCAGATTCGGCCGATAAGGCCAATAAAAATGGTGCGAGAGGGGGGACTTGAACCCCCACGCCCGGAGGCACTGGATCCTAAGTCCAGCGTGTCTGCCGTTCCACCACTCTCGCACCGTACGCCGAGGAATGATACCATTATCGAGTGGCGTTGTGAAGCCCTTGAACCATTGACGCGCTTTTAATGAGATTCTGCTTTCCCCGCAAACCCGCTTACGATAAGGAGGGAATCGACCTGAAGAAAAACAGGCGCACTTCGTCGTTTTTCTGGTTGCTCTTTGGATTTGCAACTTTTCTTTTCATACTCTCGAACGCAGAATCGCTCGGCGACACCGTAAGCCAGCTTCTTGACGGCGAATTCTGGCGTCTGGCGCCGCATCGCATTTCCGAGAAAGCAGTAACGTTCATAAGGGAGTACTCCGTCAGCTTCCTCTGGGCATACGGCATCTTCATCGCAGGCATTATCTTTCTTGAAGAACGCAACCCGGACAGAACAATCGCCTGGCTTCTCGTCCTTCTTCTTCTGCCTGTCGTCGGCTTTCTCGTTTATTTTTTCTTTGGGCCCGATCTCCGTGAACGGGAAAATTTTCGAACTCTCAAGAAAAAAAGGCGAAAAAACAGGAGTGGGCTCCCCTTCCTTTTGCCCGACATTACGGAACCATGCGCGATGCTCGGAGAACAGACGAAAAAGACCGCATTCCTTCTTGCTAAAAGCGCCAAAGCCAGAATCTCGGTGCGCAACTCCGTCGAAATGCTGGTAAATGGAGAAGCAACTTTCATGGCGATCAAAGACGCTCTTCGAAAGGCAACTACATATATTCATCTTGAATACTATTCAATTGCCAATGATATCATCGGATCGGAAATCCGGGATATCCTCCTGAGCAAAGCACAAGAAGGAGTCAGCGTACGGGTGATTTACGACAGTGTGGGGAGTTGGAAACTCGGGAAAAAGTATATCGACGCGCTCAAACGGGGCGGCGTTCTCGTTCATTCTTTTCTTTCAGTCTCTTTTCCCATGCTCCGCCGCGACCTGAATTACAGAAATCACCGAAAAATCATCGTGGTCGACGGCGCACTCGGATTCGTAGGAGGGCTGAACATAGGGGATTCGTATATCCACGGAGAACCTGGCCTGGGAATCTGGCGGGACACGCATTTACGGATCGAAGGCGAAGCCGTAGCGTGCCTGGACGACATCTTCGCTGCAGACTGGGCTTTTTGCGATTCGAAGCCCCTTCTTGCGCATACGGCGCCGTCCCCGCTCCCCGATTCGGCAACCCCGTTACAAATCGTCTCCAGCGGCCCTGATTCCAACTGGAGATCAATTCTGCACGGTTACTTCTCGATGATAGTTAACGCCGAAGAATCGCTCTGGCTATGCACTCCCTACCTTGTTCCCGGCAAAGCGCTCTCGACCGCTCTCACCACAGCGGCAATGAGCGGCATCGACGTCCGCGTGATGATCCCTCACGCCACGGACCATGCTCTGGTTCATTGGGCGTCTCTTTCAGCGGTCGAGGAACTCCTGCGAGCCGGGGTCAAGGTATATAGTTACAGGAAGGGATTTCATCACGCCAAGATCATGATCGCCGACGACAGCGCTGTTTCTGTTGGAACAGCGAATTTCGACGCACGGAGTCTCGAAATCAATTTCGAGGTCCAGGCATTCATCTACGAACGAGAGATTGTAACAGCATTCCGGAGAGAATTTGTTCGCGATCTCGATGACTGTACTCAGTTTCGCCTTCACGACTGGCTCCGACGGCCTCTGCGCAGCCGTATCCTTGAGGCGGCGGGGCGTCTCTCGTCTTCTCAGTTGTAATCCGGAGACTCGCCCTTCACTCACCTTTAGAAAGCAGAAAGAGGGAGAAGAAGATGTGTATAGCGCTCAAAAATATGTATAAAAAAAGAGCGTTCAACCATTGGATTGAACACTCTTTGGATTAACTGGTGGACAGACCTCTCTCGTTGCGCATCATGTACTGCTTAATCTGCGGCTTCGCCGCCTTTACCTGTAGCTCCGTCAGCAAGATATTCGCCTCCCCGCTCACCGTACAAAAAGTATTAGCCGTTTCCCCTTTGTACGGTTTTTTGTCCGGTCGTGCTTCGGTTTTCTCCCGATAATACTGTTTCTCTTCGGAGTCAAAACAGCAAAAAAGCCCGCAGTGAGCGGGCTTTTTTGCATTTCTTCGGCTTTCGCCGTTCTAATTCATGGTGGACTGTGAGGGAGCCTTCCCTCCTCGCGAGCAAGTCTCATTTTACCAGTGATACCAACGGTTTGCAAGCTTTACTTTCCATGCGGCGTGTACCATTTGTGTACCACTCGGAGAGCGGGGCCGTCCTCCGGTAGAAAGGCCGGAAACCCTCCTCCTTTCCCTGGCCTACGGGGTCCCCCCTACGGCTGCGGGACGTCGTCGGCGGCCTCTCTCCCGGCGGACGCACTCGGATGAGCGGGGGCAAAAGCCGCCCCCGCGGAAAATAATAAAAATGGAAGAAGTGAGCGGCGGCGGCCGTTCCTCTCCCCCTCCCCCTCTTCTTCTTCTTCTTCGAACGACGGCTGAATTATCCCAATATATAAACTTTCTACATACGACCAATGTATACTTGTTTTTCCCACCTCCCCCATGTATACTACACACACTATACAAGAATATTTAGGAGGCGACGACACGTGAAAATAGTTTCAGCAGCGGAGGCCGAGCAGCGTTTCGGTGAGAAATGGGGAAAGTGGGATAAAGAGATGTTTGAGCGGCTGACGACCGACGAGAATTTGCGTCGCTTTATCAACGAAAAAAACGAAAAACGGGCGTTCGCCGACCTCGGGGGGTGGCTGGAAGATGCGAAGTTCGCGGCGCTTGACGGGTCCCTTGAAAGCTTTCGGCGCTATGCGATAGAAAAACTACGGAATTCCTCAACAGCGTACTTGTACGTATACGCCTACATTCCTGTTTGGGGGCAATACAATAAGATAAAACGGACAGGGGAACGGGGGAAAGCCCTCCATGGGGCGTACGTAGGCGTATGGAACGATAGAAATTTCTGGCTGGGGCAAGCCCGGGCGGCCGGGTATATATTTGGAAAACGCCTGGCTTTCGCAAATGGGGAGATAAGAACGGTCGGGAAAGAAAATACTATCGCCGCCGCCGCGGTCGTCGCCATAGAAAAATTTATAGAGGGGGAGTACCTGAAATATGCTTTCGGTCGCAGCAATGGAAAAGAAGAGCTAACGATATAAGCTGAATAAGCTGACATCCCATTATCTGAAAACTCCCAAGATATAAACTTTCTCTAATCTGCATGGTATACTTGTTTTTCCTCTTCCCTTCAAGTATACTACATACACAATAAGAAAGTTTGTAATGCGGTTCCCACTACCCACACTATTTAGGAGGCGATACAATGCAGGCAGTTTCAGCAACGGAAGCCGAACGGCGTTTCGGCGGAAAATGGAGCGAAGCGGAGCGGGGAATGTTCGGACGACTGACGGCGCCGGCGAATGTCGAAAAGACCGTCGCCAGCATCCGGCGGCAGTTGGGAGGGAGGCCGGAGACTGAAATTTATTCGGCCTTGCGGGAAATAGAGATGGACGGAGGGCTCTCCCCCGTCGACGAGCTGCTCGGCCTCGGCCTGTACGCCATTTTCCCGGCGTACACCGAGGGGACGCACATAGTAGTGCGGTCGCCGCTGAGCCCGGCGCTCCTCATGGGAGAGAAAAAGAAAATTCGCGGCGGCGACTTGCCCGGCGGCGTTCGGCTGACCAGCAGCAGAATGCGGGACTACGTCTACCACTGGCGGCTGACCCCAACATTCGAGCCGGTTTGCCTCGACAAAACAGCGCGGGAAAAAACGGCGGTCGTAGCGGCGGCCATCGCAATAGTGGAAGCGGCACAAGCCGCCGAGAGAGGAGGAAATATTGCTGCGGTGGCGGGGGTCGGAGGAAGAGGGGCCGCCGAAGGATGGAGTAAAGTTGACCAGTGGATATTTTCTCTGTTGATGACCGACGAAAAATTACGGCCTATCCTCAAAGCAGACCCGGATTTCGCCGGTCTCAGGGAGGCGATGGGGATAAAGTAGAGATACATGCTCCCTGATGTCTTCGGCATCAGGGAGCGCCAAAAACTTTCTTCGAAAAATTGTTTTTTTCTCCTGCAGCACGTATACTATCACATATTTAAACAATATACACAATAAGGGGGTAACGTTATGCGAAAACTTACGCCGAACGAAGCTACGGCCAAGGAAATTGAGAGTATGTTCAGTACGAAGGGTCAGCCGCCGGCGACGCCGACGGACGAGGAGACCGAAATGATTCACCGTGTGAAGGAAGAATTTTCTCTGCGGGGGCGTCCCATCCCCGACGAAAAGACCCTCGAACGGGGAATCGCCTACTATCTTCGTCAAGTCGCCTACAGGAAGGAATATTATGAGAAGAAGAGAGCCGCCGGACGCCGCCGGCTCCTCATCTGGACTCCCCAGGAAATAGCGGACGAAGTCAGGGCGTTCGTTCAAAACCGAGTCGCCGCATATGAGAAAAGCGGCGAGTTGACTTGGACGGACGGACCGGCGGCTTAACCCCCCCGGGGAGAAGATCCCCGGGGTACTCGGGAGGCGATCCGATCATGACCGACGCTGAAATTGTAAAGCAGCTCGACTATATTCTTACCTGTTTGAAAAATATGCCGTTCGAAGAGGATGAAACGATGATCAGATCAAGTGATAGCCTTGATTTGATCATCGTTAGACAAACGACTCATAGCAACGATGACGCCTTGCGGCGTCCCCCTTCCGACAAAAACTGTCGGAAGGAGACGATCACGGAAGTCACGGAAGGGAGAGATTCCAGCGCCTAGACGGCGCACACACTACGAGGTGATACCATGACCAGTACGACGACGACCATTTTCATGGCCGGCCTGAAAAAATTGTTTTTCCCCAAGCTCGCTACCACCGAAATTCCCACCCTGAGAAGCGAACCTGTTCCTCTTCCCCCGGAAGCCGAAAGGATAGTTGATGCCATCGACGAAATCCTCGGCGGGGACGACCGGCCCTCCTCTCCGGAGGCCTTCGCAAAACTCCTCTACCACCAGCACGGTATTCAAGTGTTCTACTACCTACACCCGACCGAACGCCACATTTGCGGTATCACATTTTTCCACCGGGGGACAAAGATCACCGGAAAAAGCATCGGGTACGCCTATACCCGGCTGCGCAAGCTTTTCAGATGGGAGGGGATCCAATCATGAATTTTCCTACCTACGACCAGTGGCTAGACGAATTCTACCGGACGACCCCCCTTCCCCCGGACGAGGGCGAAGCCTATTTTTCCAACGGATTGAAAATTTTCAGCGCAAGCCTGGCGGAGATGGATAGACGGATAAAGATAAAAGAGGAGAGGAGGAATAGACATGTTTAACCCTGAAACCGAAATCCGGGTTGCGAGCGCCGGCGTTCAATTTCAAGACGAAACCCTCTACGGCTGGGCCGTCATGACCTGCGGCGAATATGACGACGTGTTCGGCTGGCCCTCGGCTCAGATCGAAGCCGCCGAAAAAATCCTGTCGGCGAACGAGTACGTCGTCTTCGGCGATCCCAACGCCGTCGGCGACAAGACAGCTTTTCAAACGATCCGACCGGCCGATTAAAATGAAAAAAATCCTAGCGGCCGCAACGATTCTATCAACGCTATTCCTGGGGGAGAGCAAAGCTCTCCCCTTTTCGGTAACTGTTCCCCGGGTGCTTCCCCGGTCGCCGGTGGAAAGAGCGATAGACGAATGGGCAAGCGACCGGGGGCCGTACGACCTACGCAAAGAAAAAGAACTTTCCATCCTGCTTCAGCAGGAGAGAGCCGAGACCAACTTGGAGGGGAGAGGAAGCACCCCTTCCGACCATACGGCGATCGCTCTGAAATACCACTGGAAGATAACTCGGGGGGTCCTCTACGGCAACGTAAATTTCGACGCCGTTCTTGGGAAACTTCGTACGCAGGACGCCATGGCGGAAACATTCAAAGCCTTGCAGTATGAGCTTTCCCTTCATGTAGCGACTTTCGGTCCGTTCAACGGAACGACCGGCGACGGACGAATTGAACTCGGCTGGAATTTATTCCCCTACGTATGGCACCTTCAACAATATTCCAGCGTAGATTGGGAACACCCCCATGTGAAAGAATTGTTAGCCAAATTCCGAGCCGACCTCGCCGGCAAGGAAAAAATAATCGCCGACAAGATAAAATTTATAGACAGCCAGCTCGGGGACAGACCCCTTTTCGACAACCTCCGTTTTCTCATCCTTCTTCTTCTTCCCATCGTCTGGATGCTGGAAACGGTCAAAGCCGCCTGGGAACTCCTCCAATCCCCGGCGAAGTTCGATAGTCGAAAATGGCTCCGGCAGACGTTCCGGATGATACTCGTCCTCCTCTTCCTCTATATGTCGAAAAATTTCATCGTCTTCGGAATAACCCTGTCGGACGCTATCAAGAACCATATTTCGGACCTTGCCCAGCCGAGGGACGCCGTCGACAACTTTTTCAAGGAAGTAGACCAAGGAACGGCCGTTTCCCCGGTGCCGGGGTTCACCCCCGTTCCGGAATACGACGCGGCGAAGTGCGACTGGACGAAGGGCAGCTTCGTAGACATTAGCCCGGTGTTGGACGGACCCCGGTATATTACTTCCCCCTTCGGCGTACAGCGCTATATTCCCGGCGTAACCAGCGGCATGCACAAGGGGATCGATTTCGGCGGCAAGACCGGCGATCCTGTCCGCTCCCCGGTAGACGGAACGCTCGTTCTAAAGCTTGCCCCCGGCGGGGAAGCCAAAGGACACGGGTATTACGCTCAGATTCACGGCGACGACGGCTCCATTCATGCCCTAGCTCACCTTTCCTCATTTCAACCGCATATGTCGCTCACCGAATTCAAAGAGCGCTTCGGCGGCGCCGAAGCGGCTAAAGGGAAGCAGATAGGAATGGGGAGGATACGACGAGGGGAGCAAGTCGGGGAGATGGGCTCGACGGGATCGTCTACCGGACCCCATCTGCATTGGGACGTCTATGTCGGCGGATGCCTGGTTTCACCGGAAAGCTGGTGGAAGAAGGAATTGCCGGCGACCTTGCACAATTCGGAGGTCCCCGGCAGCGGCCGACAGATGACGAACGAGTGGGCAGTCACAACCTCTCTAACCAGCGTCGGCGGCTCGGTGACGGACCTCCTCTATCAGAAAAAAATAAGGCATCTTGGGTACCAGCCTGCCTGGTGGTGGCAACCGAAAGCGTTCCTATTGCATATATTCGGGAATGTTGCGATAACATTGACGGAAGCCTCTATCTACGTGCTTGTAATATTCACCGACCTCATGATGGCCTTCACGGCGGCCCTGCTCCCCCTGACAATTTTCCTCTTTTACTGGCCGTTCAACGAGGACGCGCTCGTAAAGTGGATGAAGAGCTATATCACCTTACTTTTCTACGGACCCCTGACGGCGGTGTATACGATCCTCCTGGTAGCGCTACAAGTTTACCTACTGTCTGACACCAGCGCCGTAGTGTTCATTCTCCTTTGCATAGCCATGGTCGGCGGAGCGGCGCAGATACCGAAGATCGCCGCGGGGCTGACCGGGGTCGTCCTTGGACCGCTTGCGCTCGGCATGGCCGCCATGCACGAACAAGCGGGCATAGGAGCGGCCGGAGGACTTGTCAGACAAGGGAAGAACGCTCTCGGTAATTGGAGGGAAAAGAGACGACGGACGACGAAATAAAGAAGAGCCCCCGGTATCCGGGGGCTCTCTTCTTAGCCGTAAATCTGCGTCTTCCGGGGGTTCGTGTGACCAAGTTCGGCCGCCAACTCTCCATATGCCATCTTCATATATTTGTCGTTATTTTCCCCTCTCCAATCCCCGAACAGCTTTTCCCGCCAGTCTGCGCCATGCTCGGCGGCGAGACGGCTATTTATCTCCTTTTTCCTCTCTCCGGCATACAGATGCCGCAGCGCATGAATAGAATATTGCTGAGTACGAGTCAACCCCTCTTCCCTTCGTATACGGTCCCAAGTATCCCGGACGGCTTCCGGAGAGACATTCGCAAGAGGTCGGTTCCCCCTATGTTGGTAGGCGTCCATGACGAGATCGAAGTTCGGGGATCCCTTGCGGAAAGAGAGCGTCCTTGTCTCCGGAGCGGCGGTCGTCGGACGCCGACAGCCGGTTTTCGAAGTAGCAATTTGAACCCTCACTTCCTCCGCTCCCGGTAAAATTTTTATAGAGGGGGCTTCCCCTATTCGGCAGCCGGTAGCACGGAGAAGTTGTACATACAACTTCTCCTCCGGCTTCTGGACGGCGTCGATCATCCTCCGAAGAACGTCGTCATCCCGGAGCTGACGGCGTTCGGCGGTAATGCCGGCGGAACGCTTCGTCGGGGAGGCCATGACCCGGCAAAGTTCGCCGTATTCCGGCATCGCCTTGACCAACTTTTCCAGTTCGCCGGCTCCCCCCCTCTTCCTCTCCAGATGAATGACGGCCGCACGGTGTAAGTTGTACGTCGCTAAACTCTTTGTCTGCGCAATTCCAGCCAAATACGCAACGAAGTCGGTCGGCGACTGAATCCCCCCTGCAGAAATCTTTTCTTCGACGGCGGCCATTATTCGGGAATATTTTTCCCGGCTGCGCTCCCCGAGCGCTTCGAACGGCCGCACGGGGGGAAGACGAAAATGTTTATTCGTCGTCGGACGGAGGGACGGATTCTGATAGTAGGCTACGGTCAAGTCGACGGCGGCGGCGATCGGGGAAGAATAACGGCCTCGAATCTCCCCTTTTCTCTCTAAATACCCATTGACGACGGAGGTTCGATCCTCTCCAAGGAGACGTTTTTCGGCGGTCACGGCGGCGACGGCGGCCGCCTTCGTTTCCCTCTTCTCCTCCCTCCCTTTCCTCTCCTTCACATACGAAAGAAGTTCGTCGTAAATTGCTTCCGGCGCATGATGCCGACGCCGCAGCCACCATTCGGGCTTCATAGACGCGGCGATTTCCCTCAGTTGGACTCCCATCCGAACGCCGACGCCGCCGCTCTTGACGACCTCGAAATCTTTCATCTTGATAACAGTCCCGAGACCGTCTTTCACCTTGGCGATAGTATCGATATCAAATTTCTGAATCATTTCTTCGATAGACGCGACCAGACGACGGGGACGCTCTTCCAGCGGAACATTTTCTTTCTCCATTGCGCGCAACTGAAAACTCATCCACTCGGGGGAAGCTTTAGCCAAGGCTTTCCCCATCCGGGTATCGGCTCCGGCCAGCTCGACGGCGGCCGTTCGAACGGGGGAAATGACCGCTTCCGGCAGAACGAATTTTTCCCGAAAAACTTTTTTCAATCCATCTTTCCCCATGTTGGCTAGAGTCATGCCGACATGGGAAACGATAGCGGCGCCGGCGGCCTCGTCTATTTCTTCCTGCCACCCTTCACGACTACGATTCAGCTCTTCTAATGTAGGTTGACGACTATCAAACTCTAAATCCATTTACCTCTCCTCCCTTGTAGATTGCGGCTTACCGCTCATCCCACCATTCAGACGCCTTCATCAAGCCGATGAAACCGGCGTAACCTAGAGCGACGCCGACGACGACATGCGCCGCTATTTCAGACCACGGAATGCTATACGTAAACATTTTTTCATTCCGGCAGCCGCCGAGCTTCGACGTCGACATAGTCGACATCAAGGACTATTTCGGTTACCACCCTCACCCTTTCCTCCTCTTCCTTCCTCCGCCTATGCAGCTCTTCGACGAGGACGAGCCCGGCCGCCACGAGAAAAATCCCGGCTCCGAGACCGGCGGCGTACGCCTGGACGATGTCGATGTTTGTAGAAAGTAGATAGTCCATCCCTATTTCCTCCCTATTTCCTCTTCATCCAGCCGTAAACGGAAATCCCGGCGTCAACCCATTGCAGGAGACAAAATGCGATTCCGACGCCGCCGAGGATCAATATTTTCACGGCCTCCCACCCTCCGACCTCGGCCGGAGAGAGAAAAGTTTTCCCCGGCAAACTGAGCAATAAATCTACCATGTCGTACACCTCCCAGTGTATACATTTCTATTTGTGTGTAGTATATCTGCCAGAGAGGAAAAAAACCGATTGAATGAAAAAGTTTTTCGGAAGAAGAGGAGAGGAGGAAGAGCCGCCGACGGCGACGACGCCGGAACCGACGCCGAATCAAGACCCGTTTCGGGGAAATCGGAGCCGTCCCGGCTCCGAACGGAGGAAGAGGCTCCGCCTCATCCTCCTTTTCCCAAATCCCCTCCCATATAGTAAGGGAGCCTTTCCGACGGCAGAAAGCGCCGTCGAAAAGGCCGAAGAGAAAAACTCTGCGGAAGAGCCTTTCTACAGACCTTTCCACACTTTTTCACTCCCCGGAAAGCTATGGAAAGGCTTGCGGAAAGATGCCGGCGGCCGGCCTCTTTCATTCCCTATCTTTCCAGCATAAGAACCATGCCAATTAAGTATATATAAGCGGCTCCCGAGGGGAGTTGCGTTCACTAGAGAGCAATTTTCCCTAGAGAAGGGGCAAAATCTCATGAGCAAGCCTTTCTACTGTGATCAGATCGATGTCGGCGGCTTGGAAAGGCTCTGCGGGGGACAGGGCGACTACGGCGACGGCGGCCCCCCCATCCTTCCGGAGGACGCAGAATTCACCTGAATGAGCCTTTCTACTGTGATCAGATCGATGTCGGCGGCTTGGAAAGGCTCTGCGGGGGACAGGGCGACTACGGCGACGGCGGCGCTTTTGAACGGCCTCCGGAAACAAAGTCGGAAGCCCTCCTCCTTTCCCTTGCCTACGGGGTTCCCCCTTCGGCCGCGGGACGTCGTCGGCGACTCCGTTTCCTCCGGCCCCACCGTTCGGCGGGGAGGCAAAGAACGCCTCCCCGAGAGAATTAAAAAAATGAAGGGGAAGGATCTCAGCGGCCGCCGTTTCTCTCCTCTCTTCTTCTTCTTCTTCGAACGACGAACGACGGCGCCCGTTTCTCTCTTCTTCTTCGAACGACGAACGACGAACGACGGCCGGCCCCTCCCTCCATTTTTCCATTCTCCAGCAGGGGGAGGTGAAACGTCGCCTCTTGACGTTTCACCGGGGGGCGCAGCCCCCCTTGAAGGAGAGGGGGACGACGGAGGCCGACGCCCCGACGACGTTCCGCAGCCAGCCGGGGCCTGTCCCGGCTGCAAGGAAAAGGAGGAGGGCTCGGCGTCGACCGGAGGAGGCCGTCTTTCATAAAAATGTCGCCATGCGACAAGTTCGATTTTGAGGGCGTTCGGCTGGCAGCCGTCGACGCCGATACCAGCGCAGACGACATATTCCACTTAAAGACTATATTGTATACATAGGAAATTTACGGACGCCAGCTATACTTCCTTAAACGAAAGATGGGGGGTGTACTAAATGAAATTTTCTTACCTTCAATTGGACGGGGTCGACGCCGAGGACTTGCCGACGATTACGGCAGCGCCTTATTCGGGAGCGGCGGCGCTCGGCGGTCAGAACGAAGCCGGCCGCTTCACAGTCTACTTCGGCTTCCCTACGCAAGAGCTGCATCCAGCCTGCATAGACCGGCTACGGAGGAAATTCCTCTGGGGGTTCGCCGAGAGCGACATCGAATATCTCCGGACGGAGAACGAGGCAATTTTAGAGACAAATAGAAAAATTATCGATCGGCTCCCCCCCATTCTGGAAGCTTCCCCGGAGCCGAGCGAATACCTGGCAGCCATGATTGGACGCTACAACCATGCCCGGGGCTCCGTTCTGAAGGACGACGCCGACTCCGACCCCGGGACGTCCTCCGCTTCACCGGCGACGCCGGGCAAGCTACAGACGAAAACCAGCCGGACTCCTACGGAGACCGTTCCTAAGAGCGCCGCAGCGGCGCTCGTTCAAACCCTCGGTGGTACCCTTGCGCAGATCAAGGACTTGGATGAAACCGAGAAAATGTTAGTAAAGGAAGGGGCTGTTCTCCGGGAGGATTTGAGAGCGACCGCCGAGGAGGCGATGGCGAATCTCTTGGATGCCCTAATTGACGATTGACGGAATAAAAAAAGGGGAGCCTATAACGGCTCCCCGTGAAACGAGAGATGTACGACGACAGTTTGAAAAAAGTTTTCCCTTAGCGGTCCCCACCACCTAAGGAAGCAGCAGCGGTAACGAAAAACGGCGGCGTTCGATGAACGGCGGCCGGGCTCGCTGCGTCTATTTAGTATATCGGACGTCGGCGTAAAAAGCCGCACCCCCTAAAAAAACTTTTCCCGAAGAAGAAAAAAATTTTATTGTATGGAGGTGAACGCAATGATAGACGGCCATCGAATTGAAGCCGGCATCGACACTGTTGCGTTCACCCTTCCATATTGTTATCTGAAAAATGCTAGAACGTATACGGTTAATGGGAAGGAACGAACGACGGTCGGCGGCGAAGGCTGGCACGGGGAGCTTTTCTCTTACAGCCAGGGACAAATCAAACGGCGGTGGTGGCGGTTTACCCTGCATACGCCGAAAGACGGCTCGGTCTCCCTTTTCACCTCTTCGACGCTGACTCCAGCGGTCAAAGCGGTATTGATTGCCGCCGGCGCTCCTGTTTGGATCACCGGCCAGATGGACGCAATAAAATTTTGTAGAGTGGACGTAGCATATGACTTGCTCGGATACGACGGCGTCGCTCCCCTGGACGACGACGACCGGCGCACGGCTAGAATTAGGCAGTTGACCGAATACAAATTTGTTGACGGCGGCCAGCCGAACGAGCCCCCCACCCTCTATCTATGCTCCGGGAAGAAGCCGGACGGAGGAAAAATTCCCATCCATACGGCGGCGTTCGTCCAGTGCCGCTACGACAAGCGCAGACAGATGAAGGAGATTTACGGAGTCGACATCGACGCTAGAAGCCGCATAGAGAACCGGTATCAAAGTAGAAAAATGTGCGTTCGACATAGCCTCGGTAGTCTGCCGGAAATCGTTTCGTTCCTGACCGGACTGGAGGAGGAGACGGAGAGGAGGAATTCCATATATAGTAATACGGACACCCCCCCTTCCGAGAAAAAGCCGACCCCGACCCCGCAACAGTCCCCGACGCCGCCGGAGCCGACACCGCCGACGCCGCAATCTTCTTCTTCGACGCCGCCGAGAGGATTTTTCCTTTCGATGACGCCCCCGAGCGGAATCCTTTCTCCGCTCGGAAAGGGAGCAGCCAGTTTCGCAACAACGGAATCAACTGTCGGAATCAGGGGTCCCCCACTGGAAAACTACCTTTTCCAGCACCGGCCGCATGACCGCAGGAGAAACATCCTCGGTAATATAGTGCTTCCACATGACCGACGACGTCGCTCTCTTAATGCCGGCGGCGGACAGATCGATTTCCCTGCCTGTTATCCGGCAGCCGGCCGCCTTTTCATCCATGGAAGTCACATGAAAAAGCCGGGTTTCGAACGTATGCCGGGTATCCGACAGGGAGAACCCGGCTTGAAGCTTGCCTTCATCCTCCAGCTCCTTGAACGCCGTTTCACGGAAATAGCGGCCGGCGCTCTGCGTATAGCCGTTTTTAGGATGCCGACCGAGAGCAAAAAGCTTTTCCTCTCCCATCTTCCGGCGGCTTTCGACGTACGAAAGGAAGCCGTCTGCAATCAGAGCCGAGTGAACGGGAATCAACCTCCGGGACGACCTATTTTTTACTCTCTTATCATCCGGAGACGAATCTATCAGGATGCAAGGAATTTCTTCCCCGGTAGCCGGGTCCGTCCAACTGACGATGTCGGCGACGTCCAACTGACACACCTCTCCGGCTCTCATCCCCTGCCAGAGGCCTACGAAGAATGTCCAGTACCGCCACCGCAAATCAAAATTCTGGGAGCCGGAGGCTCCCAGAATTTGACGCTCCGGGAAAAGACGCCGACGAATAACCCTGATGTCGGCATCGGAAAAAGATCGGCTTTCCTCGGTCGACGCCGAGTTCGCCTCGGTAATGCGAACTCCCTTCAACGCCGCCGCCAGCGTTACGGCGGTATGACCGCAGCCGAACGCCCATTCGAAAAATGTCCGGACCTGGACTAATTTATTCATCTTCGTTCCCTTTGCCAGCGCCGTATTCATGGAGACCATATTCCTATACGGGAGGACGTCCGACAGTTGGAGACGACCGAATTCCTTTTCCTCCCCGACGACGGCCGCCATCTCTCCCAAAATGCTCCTGTAGGCTCCGAGTCCGGAAGGAGAGATCCCGGACGCTTCCCTCTCCTCCAAAAACATTTCTATCACCTCTCGGAGAGACGGACCCCTCGTCTCTCCGGCGGAAAAATACCCGGAAATAGCATCGGCGACGGCAGCCAACGCCGGGGAAGCCCCCTCCGGCCTATCCTCATGCAGGGTCCGAAGGATGCTTTCCCAAGAACCGGCCATCATCTCGGAATCCATTTTACGACGCAATTTCCTTACATCCCCTTCCGGCAGCCGCGACAGCGTTATCAGCTCCGGTAGAAGTTCGCTGAAACGGTGGACGGAGGCGAGAGCGAATTTTATTTCCCCCCCACCCCGAGCACGGCGGCGGTAATATATGGTACTTCCTCTGCGTACAATGTAGGGCAATTCAACCCGCATATAGAAAAATCTCCCCCCGCGTGTACCAAGTGTGTACCGCGAGGAGAGATTTCCTTCAATCCTACAAACTTGCTGATCCCAGTGATACCAAGGTTCTACAAGGTTGTATACAAAATTGGTGGACTGTGAGGGACTCGAACCCACGACCCGCTGATTAAGAGTCAGCTGCTCTACCAACTGAGCTAACAGTCCAAAACAATGCTTTATAGTGGCGCGCCCGGCAGGATTCGAACCCGCGACCAACAGATCCGAAGTCTGTGACTCTATCCACTGAGCTACGGGCGCTCATTGATTTTTGGGGTGAGCGAGGGGACTCGAACCCCCAACATCTGGAGCCACAGTCCAGTGCTCTAACCGATTGAACTACGCTCACCATGCTATCACTGGCGCGCCCG
>JAHDKT010000114.1 GCA_018436725.1 Synergistaceae bacterium
CGATCCGATGGTGGAGGGCGACGGCGATTGTTTTGGGAGTATTCGCGGCGTTCGGGTTTCATAAGAAAAAGGACAGGGGAGTGACATTTTCCCTGTCCCGTTTTCGACCTTTAGAGGTGACATTTTCGCTGTCCCTTGACAGCGCGTTCACACGAAAGAGTACGCGTATAGCGAGCGAGAAGGGATCACACCTCGGAGCCCGCTCAGGGTTCATGTCTGTCGAGTACGTAGAATAGCGGTTTTGCTATCACATCTCTCCGAATATACTTCTCAATATAAAAGGTATTTTTGCTTTTTTATTTATTTAGCTAATGCGTTAAACTCAATATAAATATGATGTAAAAAAATATTCGATTAGAGTCGAAGAACGAACGCACATAACGATCAGTCTGGACTCGCGCGTCGTGCGCGGTCGGCAGGCGGATTTCGAAGGGAAGGGACATGGAGAGAATACGGGAAACAGCGGAGTCGGGCATCGGGGGAGAGCGTGCTCACCGTCCCGGAAGCAACCGAAATTCTCGGAGTGACGCAGCAGAGGGTGCGCTTTTTGATCAGGCGACGGAAGCTTACGGGCTGGAAGCTGGGGCGCGACTGGATCGTTTCGCGCAACGCGGTCGAGGAGCGGAAGCGGCAGATGTCCACCCAAGGGATGCGCTGTGTGAGAAAACGCCCCTCATCACGCTTAATCTGCGCGTTGGGGCGATTTCAGGAAAGAGATTCTGATTCTCGTTTTTTGCGTGAGAGCGCCGGTGAAGACGGCGTGCTCTTCCGGCGGCCGAGGGAACTCCGTTTCTTGGTGCGGCTCGTCCGGAGAGGATGTATTTTGAATAAGGAGGCGCTCCATTGCCAGTCGATACGTACAAAAAATCGTCGAATTAAGTCCCGACTTTATTTGCACATTTCTTCCCGACACCACGCTGACCTTCGTCAACGAGGCGCTCTGTCGCGCGCTCGAAGCGGACCGGAGCGCGCTTCTCGGCCGCCCCTTCACGGGAAAAATCCCCCCGGAAGAGCTTCCCTCCGTCATGGAAAGAATCGCTTAGCTCTCCCCGGAGGGAGAGCTGCTCGAAGTACATGCCTTCGGACGGGACGATTCGGAACGGGTACGGGCGAACGAACTGCTCGCAAAGAGAGCGGGAAGAAAGAAGCTCGCCGCGCAGATCATCTCCGACTATACCTTCTGCAAGACCCGAAGCGAATTCGACGCGATCACCGAAAAGGCCCTCGAACTGCTCGGAAAGGAAAGCTGCGCGAACAGGGCGAACCTTTTCCATTTCTCCGCCGATACAGTCAGCAAAACCCATGAATGGCTCGCTCCCGGAGTTCCTTCTTTGAAGGACCGTATGCAAAACATGAGGGTTGCACCTGGTTCCTGGTGGGTCGACGATATACGGAACAACGAGACCTTTTATTATCCCGATCCGGAAACGCTGCTGCCGCGATCCACGACGTCGGAAAGATCAGCGTTCCGTCCGAAATACTGAGCAAACCGGGAAGGCTGCTCGACATCGAGTTTTCTCTCGTCAAGGCGCACGCAGAGGAAGGATACAACATTCTCAGGAAAGTCGATTTTCCGCGGAGGATCGCCGAGATCGTCCACCAGCACCACGAGCGGCTGGACGGATCGGGGTATCCGCAGGGGTTGAAGGGCGACGAGATCCTTCTCGAAGCGAAGATCGTCTCCGCGGCCGACACGGTGGAAGCGATGGGGTCCCATCGGCCGTATCGGCCGTCCCTGGGGATCGGAGCCGCGCTTCGGCACGTCGAAGAGGGAAAGGGGATACTCTTCGAAAGCGCGCGAACGCGACGAAGCCGTCCGGGGGATATGTTCCCCTGGACGGCTTCGTCGTGTTTTTCAAAAAGGATTTCCGGCGGCGACCTGCTCTCCCACGGATAGCCTCCGCAGTACCATCGGCGCTGGAGGGCTTGACTGCCGGGTTCGGCATGGAACCGGGTATGACACCTCCGCAAAGACCACCGAAAATCCAAAC
>JAHDKT010000081.1 GCA_018436725.1 Synergistaceae bacterium
CTGTCCGTCCCGACGGACGAGCACTACCTTCCGTTGGCGTACATCCTGGGTATGAAGGGGCCTGAACAGGGCATAGCGACGATCTACGAGGAAATACAGAACGGAAGCGTTTCGATGCGGAGCATAGAGATAGCGTAGCCGTGGCGGCACGCGGTCGACGTGCTTTTCGGCTTCTCGACGTGGGACCTCGTGTTTCAATGTCAAGAGGAGAAGATTGACTTTGGAGTGAATCTACCTTACACTGCATGCGATGTACTACCGGAAAGGTGTCGTTGTCTCCTCGGCTAGGAGCCTGGAGGCAATGTAGATGGAATGGGGTGAAAATCCCCGCGCGGCCGGCACTGTAAGCGCGAGGCCATACCGAAGCGTCCGTTCGAGGGCGCGGGGACGAAAGTCCGTCACTGTGGGCAACCATGGGAAGGCAGGTATGGACGCAGAAGATTTATATCTTCGGGAGCGCGAGTCAGGAGACTTACACTTTTTCGCAAGGCGTTCGTTCCATGCGGAGGACGGACGATATATGCGCATAAAAACGGATGCGCCGGTTTTCCTGTGTACGCACGGGAAAACCGGCGTTTTTTTATTCCAAGGCTCATGGCGGAGTCGGTGCGCAAGAGAGGCTTGTCTCTTCCCGATGGAGGATGAAAGAGCGTAGAAGGTGCGGTATCGCACACGAATCTTTTGAGGAGGCGGAAAAATGAGGGGTATGAAAAAGGGTGTTGTCGCGGCGCTTGCGTGTTGCGCCTTGCTGTTCAGCGGCATGGCGTCGGCGAAAATAAAGGAGGAGATCGTGATCTCCGGGGGCGACAACGCGCTTGCCGGAAAATTCGATCCCACTATGGGGTACGGCGTGTGGAGCTTCGATATTTTTCATTGCCATCTGCTGAAGGTGGGCAAGGAGAACATGCTGGAAAAAGATTTGGCCGTCGCCGAAAGAATCAGCCCCGACGGCTTGACGTACACCTACGAGATTCGCAAAGACGCCAAGTTCGCCGACGGCCGTCCGCTTACCGCCCGGGACGTGGCGTTCACCTTCGAGAAGACGAAATCGCAGGTTTCGGCCGCCGATCTGACCATGCTCGAGAGTGTGAAGGTTCTCGACGACTACACCGTGGAATTCACGCTCTCCAAACCTTGGTCGCTCTTTCCGCATATCGCGACCTATATCGGCATCGTCCCCGAACACGCCTACGTCGAGAATTACGGCGACAAGCCTCTTTGCTCCGGCGCGTGGCGTATCGTCGATTTCCAGAAAGGCCAGCAGTTGATCCTTGAGCCCAATCCTTACTATTACGGTCCGAAGTCGCCGTTTAAACGAGTTTCCATTCTCAAGCTGGACCCCGATACGGCTTTGGCCGCGGCGCAGTCGGGCCAGTTGGACTTCGTGTCAGTCGAGTCGGAGTTCGCCATGCACGAGGTCGAAGGCATGACGGTGCTCGCTCTCGACGTGCTCAACGCGCTGGCGGTCAACCTTCCCGTCATTCCCGAGACGACGGGCCCCGACGGCAAAACGGTCGGCAACAACGTAACCTGCGACATCGCCGTTCGCAAAGCGTTGAACATCGGCATCAACCGCGCGTTGCTCGTCGAGCAGGCCCTGAACGGCGCGGGCAAGCCCTCCTATACGATCGGCGACGATGTGCTTCCTTGGACATCCAGAGCGACGTTCGAGGATAATCGAGTCGAGGAAGCGAAGAAACTCCTCGAGGACGCCGGTTGGAAGGATGACGACGGCGACGGCGTCCGCGAGAAGAACGGCGTGAAGGCCCGATTCGTGGTTACGGGGCGCAGCAACGACATGGCCCGCTACAACACCGTGGTCGCACTGTCTCAAAATGCGAAGGCCCTGGGCATCGACATCGTCGTAAAATCCGCTCCCTGGTCCGAAGCCCGTCACGCCCGCGCCGTGCCCACCTGCTGGAGCATCGGATATCCCAGCCCGTCGGATTTCTATCTGTACTATCACTCCTCGCAGATCAACAGGGGCGCCATCGGCAACCCCCCTTCCTATTCCAACAAGCGCGTCGACGAATCGATCGACAACGCTCTGAGGGCGACGGACCTCGCCGAAGCCAACGCGTATTGGCAGGAAGCCGAGAAGCTCGCTCGGGAGGACGTTCCGTTTCTCTATATCTCCCGCACCAGAAACGTCTATTTTGTCCGCGACGGCCTGCGGATTCCCGATCTGGGCAAGGTTCCGGGCAGAAATCAGAACGGCGCGGGGCTTGAGAACATGAACGAGTGGTACTGGGCCGAATAAACGAAAAGAGATCGTCGGTCGGCGCGTCTTCCCCGGCCGGCGATCTCCGCAGCGGAATCGAAAGGGGAACACTCTGTGAAGAAGCGTCTTCTGAAATACTTTGCGGGCTCGATGGCGCGGATGCTGCTCTTGCTTCTGTCCGCCTCCATGCTGAGTTTTTTCCTGATCACCGCCTCGCCCATGAACGCAGTCGACGCTTTTTTGAACGAGGTCAACGTTTCGGAGGAGCAAAGAGCGCGCATCGAAGCCGAATGGGATCTGAACAGACCTCCCGTCGAGCGGTATGTCCTCTGGGCCGGGAAGGTTCTGCAAGGCGATCTGGGGCGGTCCATCACCTATAGCCGCCCCGTGTCGCAGGTGCTGAACGAGCGGTTCAAGGCTTCGCTGCTGCTGATGGGCACGGCCTGGGTTCTTTCCGGCGTGCTGGGGCTGGCGCTTGGAATCCTGGGGGCCGTGTACAAAAACAGCCTGCTCGACAGGATCATCAGGACGTTCAGCCTCGTGCTGGCGTCGACGCCGACCTTCTGGGTCGGGCTCGTCATGCTGGTTCTTTTCGCTGTGGAACTGCGATGGTTCCCTCTGGGACTGGCGATCCCCATAGGCCGCGTCGCCTCCGAAGCGACGCTGACGGAGCGGCTGCATCATTTGGCGCTTCCGGCGTTGACTCTGAGCATCGCCGGCGTGGCGAACATCGCGCTGCATACGCGGCAGAAACTCGTGGACGTGATGGAGAGCGAATACGTGCTCTTCGCCCGCGCCCGCGGTGAAAAACTCGGACAGATCGTGATGCGTCACGGGCTGCGCAACATCGCGTTGCCCGCGGTGACGCTTCAGTGCGCCTCCGTGAGCGAACTCTTCGGCGGATCGGTGCTGGCGGAGCGCGTCTTCTCCTATCCGGGCCTGGGCAACACCGCCGTCGAGGCGGGGCTTCACGCCGACGCGCCGCTGCTGATGGGCATCGCGATGTTCAGCGTTCTCTTCGTCTTCGCGGGGAATCTGGCGGCGAACGTCATCTACGGCATCGTCGATCCCAAGATCAAAGAGGGGGGCGACAACTATGCCTGAAGTCGTTCACGCGGGACTTTCCCGACCTTGGCTGAATCGACGCCGCAGAATTCTGCTGGTGATCGGATTGGGATCGCTGCTTCTCGCGGGCATTTTCATCGGAGGCATGCTGCTCGACCCCGAACTGTACGGTCCGAACTATTCGGCGAGGCGTATGGCGCCGTGCCCGGACCATCTCTTCGGTACCGACTATCTCGGACGCGACATGTTCCGGCGCTCTATCGCCGGCCTGTCTCTGAGCATCCGTATCGGCCTTTTGTCCGCGGCCATAAGCTCGTTGATCGCGCTGATCCTGGGCAGCATGTCGGCAATCTTCGGCGGCAAGGTGGATTCCGTGGTCAACTATCTGGTGGACCTGTGCATGGGCGTGCCCCATCTGATCCTGCTCATTCTCATCTCCATAGCGATGGGCGGCGGAGCGCGGGGCGTCGTTACCGGCGTCGCGGTGACGCACTGGCCGAACCTGACGCGGCTGATCCGCGCCGAAGTGATGCAGATACGCTCGGCGCACTACGTGCAATTGTCGCGCAAAATGGGAAAAAGTTCTCTCTACATCGCGGTGCGGCACATCGTTCCCCATGTCTTTCCGCAGTACGCGGTGGGCTTGATTCTGCTGTTTCCTCACGCGATTCTGCACGAGGCGGGCATCACCTTCCTCGGGTACGGTCTGCCTCTGGACACGCCGGCCATGGGCATCATATTGTCGGAGTCGATGAAATATCTGGCCGCCGGCATGTGGTGGCTCTCCTTCTTCCCCGGAGCGGCCCTGGTGCTGACGACGCAGCTCTTCGATCTGGTCGGAGACTACCTCAAAATACTGATCGACCCGCACAGCGCGCGCGAATAGGAGGAAACGTACGATGAACGACGAAAAAGAAGCGCTTCTCGACGTGCGCAATCTGCGGGTGAGCTTCGAAAGCTACGACGCGAGGCTTGAGAAAGTCGCTTTCACAGCCATCTCCGACCTCGGCGTCATGGTGAATCGCGGTGAAATTCTGGCGGTCGTCGGTTCGAGCGGTTCGGGAAAGAGCCTGCTCGCGCACGCGGTGATGGGCATTCTGCCCGAGAACGCGCGGACGGGCGGCGAGATGTATTATCGGGGGAAGCCTCTGACGGTACGGGAACAAGCACGGCTGCGCGGACGGGAAATCGCCTTCATCCCGCAATCCGTAGCCTTTCTCGATCCGTTGATGCGCGTCGGCGAGCAGGTTCGCGGCGTGCCCGGCGACAGTCTGCGGACGAAACAGCGAGAGGCCTTCGCGCACTTCGATCTGAAAAACGAGACGGAAAAACTCTACCCCTTCCAGCTCTCCGGCGGTATGGCGCGGCGCGTGCTGCTGTCGACGGCCTATGTCGTCGACGCGGAACTGATCATCGCCGACGAACCGACGCCCGGTCTCGACCTGGAGCTTGCCCTGGAAGCGCTGAAAGACTTCCGAGCCATGGCGGACCGCGGCAAGGGAGTGATCCTCATCACGCACGACATCGATCTCGCTCTTCACGTAGCGGATACGATCTCGATTTTTTACGACGGGCGCGTCGTGGAGACGGCCGATACGGATGCGTTCGGCGGCGACGGTTCGGGGCTGAGGCACCCCTACAGCCGTGCTCTGTTCGGAGCGTTGCCGCAGAATGGATTCCGTCTTGATCGCTGCCCTGAATGCGATGGAAGCAGCGCGACATGGATTGTGGATGAGAAAGCGATGAGGTGCTGTTGTGGCGATGCTCGAGGTTGATAATATCGGCTTTCGTTACGGCGACGGCCCGTGGATCCTGAAAAACGTGAGCTTTTCCGTCGAAGAGGGCGAACGGATCGCTCTCCTCGGCCCCAGCGGCTACGGGAAGAGCACTCTGGCGAAAGTCATCGCCGGTTATGTGGAGCCCGCCGAAGGGAAAGTGCTTTGGAACGGGAAACTTCTGCCGAGAAAGGGGTACTGTCCCGTGCAGCTGATTTATCAACACCCGGAACAGGCCCTCGATCCACGATGGAAAATGGAAAAGTCGCTTTTCGAGGCAGGCCCTTTGGACGCCGAAGTGGTGAAGGCGATGGGTATCAGGCCGATGTGGTTCGATCGATGGCCCGTCGAACTTTCCGGCGGGGAGCTGCAGCGGTTCTGCGTCGCCCGCGCGATGCGCCGCGAGACGCGCCTGCTTATCGCGGACGAGATGACCACGATGCTCGACGCGCTGAACCAAGCGCATATCTGGAATGTCGTCCTCGGGTACGCCGAGCGCCATCGCATGGCCCTGATCGCCATTACGCACAACAAAGCCCTGGCGGAGCGCGTAGCGGAGCGCATCGTCAACGTGCCCGAGCTGAACCGCGTAAAAGTCGACCGTTCCGACCTTTAGCGGCAGGCCCCCTCCCGAAATGCGGTCAACGGAACTCGATGCTGCTTCGGATATCCTCCCGCAACTTCTCGACGGCGGTCGTTTTTTCCCTCTTCCGAAGCGCATCGATGATCGGAAGGTGATTGTCCATGTATCGGGAGTAGAAATTCCGATCCCAGGTGCGCCGGAAAAACTGGGAAAAGATGATTTTTTGCCGGTTGATGGCGTTTCGCAGCACCTCGACGTAGTAGCTGTTGTAAAGCGCCTTCGCTACCGTGACGTGGAAGTTCAGGTTATGATGCCAGAAAGTGATCGGCTGTTCTCTGTCCGGATCTTCGAGGTAGCCGCGATGCGC
This sequence comes from Synergistaceae bacterium, assembly GCA_018436725.1. Taxonomy (GTDB): domain Bacteria; phylum Synergistota; class Synergistia; order Synergistales; family Aminobacteriaceae; genus JAAYLU01. Next base: position 6,012 of record JAHDKT010000081.1, read on the forward strand.
CTCCTCGATCCGTTCGACGGCGTCGGGGGAAAGTCGGTCCCAGTATTCCGAGAGGCAGTAGGGCTCGAGGTGCATCCTCAGCTCGATGATCCCGACATAATACTCCCTGTCGTAGTGCACCATCTGATACCCCACGCGGGCCATCCCCTTGAGGATTCCCTCGTTGCACAGCTCGACCAGGGCATCCCTCACCGGCGATTTGCTGACTTGGTATTTTTCGACGAGATCCTTCTCCCGGAAAACGGTGTCTTCGTGCAAATCCCCCGAGATGATCTCGTTGATTATTTGATTGTAGACATACTCTCGCAAACGCGCCGTCATGGCTGCCTCGACTTTCATTTGAAATGCTATTTATAGGTATTATACACTACCGTCCGCGACGGATTGAGAGAAAACGGTTCAGGCGTCTCCGCGGACCTTGAGAGGCGCGACGCGCGGCCGCGCCGGAATGCGGAGAAGCTCGCCGAACGCCCCTTGCTCCATGCGGAAGCGCACCTTCGAAACGGCGAAGGTGCGCTTCTCCTTTTTTCCTCGGGCGAACCGCCGGAGAGGTTCCGGCTGCTTGCGGGGGGTTATTTTTCTTTCGAGAAGCGTATTTTACAGACCGGACACTTCTGCGCGATGGTGTCGCCGAGTTCGAACCCGTACCCCATCGTCCGCGCGATCGCGCGGTCTCCGTCCATCGCCATGTCGCAGAGCAACTCCATCGTCTCCTGATCGACGCCGAGTTTCTTCCACCCCTCCACGAGGGCGCAGTAGTTGAACTCTACCTTCAGGTCGTTTTGCTCTTCGTTCTTGATGTCGATGGCGAACACCGACGAAGTGACCGGATTCATGAAACCGGCCCTGAACTGACGGACGTCGTCGGGATTTTCCAACTGCTCTTTGACCATGCCCCCCTGTATTTCTCCCATCCTCGTTATCGCGGCGCGGATGATCTCCTCCGCGTCGTACCCGACCTTCTTTCCCTCCAGGTAAATCAGCCCCATCCACATGGCGCGGTGTTCCACGGCGCCCCTCACGCGATCCCTCAATTCCTCGGCTGTGTACATTTTTTCAGACATCTTTTTTCTTCTCCCTTCATCGGCCGCCGCAGGGGCGGAGTAATCGTTTTTCGAGAATCCCGTACAGTCTTCGATTCCGTTTCTCCCGACGTATCAGAAGAACATGCTGATCACGGCCCCCGCGATCAGGACCGAACCCGAAGTGGCGCTGACGAACCCCGCGACCAGCGTCTTCGGAAGCAGATGATTCTCGAGGAGCTTGTACTCCTCCTCGGTCTCCGCCATCACCCTCGCCGCCTCGACGCTCAACACGTAGCTCGCGGGGAAGCCTCCGGCGATCGACCCCAGCCCCAGCGCGAAGGACATCGGCGTGCTCAATCCCAGCTTCCGGCCCACGGGGATCGAAAACAGCGCGATTCCAACCGTCGCGATCACGATGAGAAAAGCGAAATCCGCGATGAGTTTCTTCAGAATTTCCGGCGTGACGCCGCTCAACCCGGCGAAAACGAACATCATGATGGTCGTGTAGACGTACCCCATGCTCCGGGAACGGACCAGCGGCTCGGGATCGATGAACTTCATCTGCCCGGCGGCCACCCCGACGAGCAGCGCCCAGACGAACTTGGACACGTACCCCCGTGAAAGGGTCTCCAAATACCCCGACACGACGACCAGAAGCGCCATCTGGAGAAGAGTCGTCGTGGCGCTCTTGTACCTCTCGGGAATGTCGGGAAAGAAACGTCCCGTATCGCTGTTTTCGACACCTTTACGCTCTCTTTTGTCGATTTCGAGTTCGGGGGCTTCTTCCCCGGCGCGAATCTTTTTCAGGATCGAACGGGACTCTTTCTTCAAACAGAGACTCGTCAGCGGGTAGCCGACAAACCCCTGAAGGACATACACCGCCATGGCCAGAACCACCAGATAGGCGTCGCCCTTCGCGGCCTCCTGCATCATCAAGGCGGCCACGAAGCCGCCGGTCAGAGGCGGCGCGGCGATGGCGGAGAGCCTGAACCCGAGAAAAGCCGTTCCTACCGAAAGAACGAGAACCAGAATCCCCAGCATGCCCGCCAGCGTGATCACGACCGTCCGCCACTGTTCCTTCAGCTGCTGCAGATTCAACATGGTGCCCAGATGGACGACCATCATCATCACGAGAAACCCCGGCATGTTCGGCGCGATTCCGGCGCGAGCAAGCACGTCCTTGGGCACGAATGTCCAAAATCCCAGGACGAACAGCGTCGCGCTGATGAACATGGCGGGCAGAAACGCCCTGGTTTTCGTCGAGATAACCTCTCCCAGAACTATGAACAACGCCATGACCGCAAAGGCCGATTGCGTATCCAGCACCGCCGCGCCCGTATACACCCGATACACCGCAAAATAGAAAAAAGCTGCCGCCATCGCAAAGAGGATGCACGTACCGATCGATCGTTTCCGCACTCCCAACGCTGTTTGTCCCGTTTCCATCGCACCTTCTCCCTTCCCTTTTTCGAATGTCGAACATGGTCTTGCGAGTCGACGAAGCGGTTTCACCTCCCCGAGTTCCGGAATTTGAAGCGGCCACTGATAGTAAATATTATTTATGATATTTTCCGTGATACTATCATTTCATCCGCTCTCTTGTCAAGGAAGAGAAAGAAAAATGATTCATGGAGGGCGTGGAAACAGGCGGAGGTATCCTTTCCAAATGACCCGACGGGGTGTCGTTTAGTTCGATCTTGCGGGTTCGTGACGGAAATTCGTGTTTGGCGCATGATTTCTTGAGGCGGGGCGGAGGAGTCTTCGTGCAAAGGGAGAGAGCGATGGGAGCGGTTGCAGAGACGGTCTAGTGTCCGAAAATGGGCGGATGGATTGTTCAGGAGGTTGTCGACGTTGTGCTGGAGCGCGTTTTGCGCGCTGTTGTTGGTTTGCTCGATTCCGTAATACGTATCCCGCCGGAAAGAACCGAGCACCGCCGAAGAGCTCCGTGCAAAAAACAACGGCGCTCGACGGCGGTGCTCGCAGTAATCGTCGCCCGAATCGGCGGATTCTATCGCGCCCGCTTCAGGGCTTCTTCCACGGCCTCCCTGTGCTTGGCGGTGAAGGCGCAGCTCGGTTCAGCGCCGCATTTCCGGCACTTCAGGTCGTAGGCGGAGTTGAGGGTTGCGCACTGAGGACAGGCGTAGTGCGTCCGTTTTTCCGTCATCCACTGCGCGTACCCGACGTCGCGGATCCGCTCAAGGTCCTCCCACAGTTCGGCGCGGTGCGGGCGCTCTTCTTGGAAGGCTTTCAGCGTGTCGCAGGGGTATTCGTCGCAGTCGCCGCAGAAGTCGATTCCCCGTTCGGCGGCGCACACGAACATTTCGCAGGTCTTGCAGTAGGGGCCCCGCTTCTCCGAGCGGCAGCCGGTGCAGCGCATCTCCTCCTCCGGAAGCTGAAACCTCTTCGCCAGCGCCGTCAACCGCGCCGGGTCCTCCTTCGTGGCGATGAAAAGCGAGCACGCCTCGCAGTACAGGCCGCACACCGCGGCGAGCGTCTTGTCAGGCTCTTTGAAGCTCGTTTCCTCGTGCATGATGTCCCCTCCTTGAGTTTGCTGCGCGCTACAGGCGCGCCTCGACCCTGTTCAAAAAGTCGCCTACCACGCGCAGGTAGCGCTCCGTCTCTTCGAGGTGCGGCATGTGCGCGCTCTCCTCGAAGATCACCCATTCGGAGCCGCGTATGCCGCGATGCACCGTTTCGGTGATGGCGGGCGTGGCCTCGTCGTAGCGACCGCCGATGACGAGCGCGGGCGCGTCTATCTCCGGTAGGCGCTCCACGATGTCCCACTCCTTGAGTTTGCCGGTGACGTGGAACTCGCTCGGCCCGTTCATGGAGGTGTAGACTTCGAAGCCCGTCTTCTCGAACGCTCTTAGGAGGCACTCGGGCCACGGGTCGAGCCGGCAGAGGTGGCGTTTGTAGAAGACGTTCATCGCCTCCTGGTATTCGGGAGCGTCCGTGGTCCCGGCGGCTTCGTGCTGCAGAAGCGTCCGCTGCGTTTCGGGGGGAAGCGCCGCCCTCAGGAGGTTCGCCTCGGAGACCCACTGGAGCATGCTGGCGGGGGAGTCGGCGACGATCATGCTCGCCAGTCCGGAGGGGCGCGTAAGGGCGTGTTCCATCGCGAGCATGCCGCCCCAGGACTGCCCCAGGATGTGTACCCGCTCCAGTCCGAGAGCGCTCCGGACGACGCCGAGTTCTTCGAGAAACAGTCCGACCGTCCACATCGACGGGTCGCTCGGGCGGTCCGAATTGCCGCACCCCAGCTGATCGTAGAAAAACACTCTCCGTCCGCCTGCGGCCAGCGCCTCCAGCGGTTCGAGATAGTCGTGCGGCGCGCCGGGGCCGCCGTGCAGGCAGAGAAGCGGCAGTTTCCCCGGCTCCTCGCGCTCCCCGACGACGCGGTACCAGATTTTAAACCCCCTGAACGGGATGAAACCCTCTTCGCCGGTCGTCTTCTCCATCGGGTTCGGGCGTTCGATATCCGACATCATCTCCCCCATCCTTTCATCTCCGTCCGTACGTTCACTCCACGACCGTCACGAAGGTCCGCATCATGCGCAACGACTGACTGTGCATCGCGGCATCCGGAGAGGCGCACCCGGAGGCGAACACCCGGATGTCCGCATCCGGAACGGTGTTGTAGATCAGGACGGCGTTATGAAACACGCAGACGTCGGTATACACCCCGACGATCTCCACGTCTCTTATAGTGGAGGCGGAAATCCGGCTCGCCAGCTCGGCGCAGCCGTAGGTCGCCTTTTCGATCGCTTCCACGCCGGGGTGCGTCATATAGTTTTTGATCACGCCGTAGGGAAGCCAGCCTTCCGTGTATTTGCGGCAGTGCATCGTATAGGAGGAGCTTTCGACGGAATCCGAATAGACGGGCTCCGTGTGGGTGTCCAGCGTGAAGAAAACCGTATGGCGCGCGTCGAGATGCTCCTGAATCTTCTTCTCGATGAAGCTCTCGATATCCAGCGCCGGCTGTCCGCAGCCAAGGACGCCGTCCACAAAATCCTTCTGGTAATCGACAACGACGAGACAGTGCGCGTGCGACATTCCTATTCCCACCCTTCCGTGGTTTCAATGACGGAGCGTGCACCGAATGCTCCGTCGCTCCCGGCGCCCGCGAGAGGACTTGGCGTTTCCGAGGAGCGCCGTGCGCTTCACGAGCGCGGTGCTTCGTTGCGCAGTATCAGGAAGATGCTCGAGTCCTTCACCTCTTCCACCCTGTAGGGATACTCGGAGGCTTTTCCCAGGCGTTCCATCTCTTCGCGGTCGAACGTGGTCGCGGTGAATCCGTCCTTGCAGACGATCCGGCCGTTTCCTGTGTTCTCCATGTCGATCTCTCCGAGCAGCCCCTTTTCCTCCTGCTCCTGAAACCACGCCAGACGGTGCTCCCAGAACTTGGGGCTGTAGCTGCTGAAGAAGGCCGTCCCTCCGGGCGCGAGCACGCGCAACGACCGGCGGACCAGGTTCTCCGGATCGCCCTTCATTGCCGACAGTCCGTTCTGCAGGCAGAGCACGACGTCGAACGTCTCGTCGAACGCCATGGCGTGCGCGTCCATCGTTTCGATCGTGCAGTTCGCGAGGTCTCCCAGATACTCCCTTCCGAGCGCGACGGACTGCTCCGAGACGTCGATGCCCGTGATTCGCCGCACGGAGGGCGACAGCTCTTTCATGATCCTGCCGTAGCCCGCGCCCAGCTCCAGCGCCGTTTCGTCGCCGCGCAAACGTTCGCGGACGAACTCGATCTCCGACCGAAGGTAGTCGCGCACTTGCGGAATCTTCGTTTGGTACACTTGGTACAGCTTTTCCGCGTTCAGCTTCTTCGCGTAGTAGCCGGCATCCATCCTTATCTTCCTCCTCTTCCGGAGCTTTATCGCCTGTATCGGCGATGCGCCTGCCCGCTGTTGACGCTGTCCCCTCGATTTTTCGACCAACTGGCGGACGCTCTTTCCGAATCGATCCTGAGCGCATTGATGAAACCGTCGTCTGTTCCGAAATACAACGTTTTGTAGCCGATAGACGGAGAAGAAAAAATGGCGTCGGATACACCGAACTTTTCGATCAGTTCCCCGTTTTCTGTTAGGGCATAAATGTACCCATTACTGGAGCCCGCGTAGAGCGTATTATTCGCTCCGACGGCCGGTGTGGCTCGAATAAAGCTCCCCGTTTGAAAGCGCCACAGAACATTACCGTCCGACCGTATCGCGTAAACGCTGCCGTCGTAGGCGCCGGCGTATACTGTTCCCTTGTCGCTTAGGACGACCGATGCTCGTATCGCCGAACCTGTATCCAATTTCCAGAGGAGCGTCCCGTCCGGTTGGAACGCGTAAAGGCATCCGTCGTCCGAGCCGAAATACACGTTTCCACCGGAATCTATTGCCGGAGAGGAGGAGACGTGTCCCATGGCAGTCCGTTTCCATTTCAAGTTACCCGAGAGTGCGAGCGAGTACATCGTCCCGCCTCTATCCGTACCGAAATAGATTGCATCGCGCTCTTCGTCGATGGCCGGCGAGGAGCGTATCCAGGCGTTGGCTTCAAACTTCCATTTCAGATCGCCATTACCGTCGAGCGCATACAGATATCCATCCTTGGAACCGAAATAAATACCACCCTCCGAGTCGATCGCCGGAGAACTCCAAATATAGCCGCCCGTTTCGAATTTCCACTTCAGCTTGCCGCTGAAACGGTCTACAGCGAAGAAGATGCCGTTTTTCGAGCCGAAATAGACCGTATGAGCCGATAGTGCCGGCGAGCAGACGATCTCGTCTCCGGCGTAGAATTTCCAGAGTAGAGCGCCGTCGCTGTTCAATGCGTACAAAAATCCGTCGTCGGAACCGCAGTAAAGAAAGTTTTCTTCGCTTATGGCGGGAGAGGAATAGACGTCGCTCTCGGTCGCAAACCGCCACAAAATGTTGTCGTCCAGCGCGTGCTGTATACGGGGACCGCCGAACAACGACAGCCTGTCGGCCTCCCTCATGAGAAAGAAGGGCGACAGCGCGCATAAGAGTATGAATCCCACCAAGAGCAGCAGATACCGGAACGGTTTTTTTAGCATGGGGTAACGCTCCTTTAGAAGCCCCAATGTTCTGGATTCGGCGCTCGATGCCCGACTGTCCGTCTGTTTACTTCATCTTCACGCCGACGAGGACGTGGAGCGGGTACTCCCCTTCCTGCTGGACGAAGGGCGCGTACAGGTCGTCGAGCCTCGTCCATGTCGTGTCGAACCCCGCGTCCTCGAAGAGGTGGAGCCACGTCTTCATCGGGAAGAGCCCCAGCGTGTGGCACTCCGTGTACGTCTCCCGCACGTCGCCGCGCCGGATCAGGTAGAAGACGGTCGCCTCGTAGATCGCCGGATTCGACGGCGTGACGTAGTTGTTTTCGAAGACGACGATCTCCACGTCGCCCCGCGAGCCGGTGTAGACGAAGTTGTTGTTGCGGAACTCGTCCTTGATCGTCGCCGTCACCAGGAGGACGCCGCCGGAGGGCAGATGCGCGTTCGCCGTTTCGATGGCGGCGCGGAGGTCGTCCTCCGTCGTCATGTAGCCGATCGAGTCCGGGATGATGACGGCGTCGAAGCGCTCCTCGAGCCGGACGTCCCGCATGTCGCCCAACACGTAACGGATCTCCGGGTTGCGTTCGCGCGCGACTTCGAGCATCCCCTCGCTGATGTCCACGCCCGCGACGCGGAAGTGCTTTTTGAACGTAAAGTCGTGCCCGCCCGCGCCGCAGCCGAGGTGCAGCAAGCTCTTCGGCGGTGTCGCGGCGCGCTCTCCGATGCGCCGGACGTACAGCTCCGCCTCCTCCTCGTACTCCTCCGGAGACGCGAGAATGCGCTCCGTCCATGCGAGGTCGTTGTAGCCGATCCATTTTTCCTGCTTCATTTCGTTCCCTCCTTGCGGGGTCTTCGCTCCCGGACGGTATGCAGCCGCTTCTTCGAAGCCGAATACGCCCCGAGCAGCAGCGAAAGCGCCGTCAGAACGAGCGCGGAGTTCCACCCCCATTCGGAGATGGGTTCCCGCGTATGCCGTTCCAGCGAACGGCGCGTGATGAACCAGTGGGTATAGCCCGGAGGCGTCATCGAAAACTCGCTGTCGGGCAGGACGACCACTTCCAGCTCCTGCCCCTGGCGCAGCGAGCCCACTTCCGTTATCTCGTCCATCAGAATGTGGGACGCAATACGCTCGTCTTCCGCAGGTCTCCGTCCGTCCGTCACTCTCTCGGCGACGGCTATTCTCCGTGTTCCGTCGTCTCCGCCGGCAACTTCCTCGAAGCCGATAATCCGGACCATCGTCGGCGCTCCGAGTTCCCTGAAGGCGTTCGTTTCCCCGGAGAGCCACCAGGAGACCGGTAATATGATACACGCGGATAGAAAAAGGACGACCGCGGTTACCTCCGCATACGTTCTGCGCATGCTTTCCCTCCGTATCGTTCGTAGGGATACTTTTTGTGTATTTTATCACTTTGCGGGGAGATGACGAAAGAAGAATCCGCGCCTGATCAACCCTACGGGATTTTCTGTCCTCGCGGCCTTTTGAGAGGAGGGAGTCGTTCTCCCGGTCGCTCCGCCCCCCTTGCCCCTTCCGCCTTCTTGGAGTATCCTCGTTGCAAGACTGCGGGGCCGTGTTCACTTATTTCGTTTCCGGGCCCGATATTTCAGGAGGTTGTTGGGGGATGCTGAAACACACGCGGATGTCCGATCCGGAGCTGTACGACATCGTCGTCGAGGAGCTGGACCGGCAGGAGCACAATATCGAGATGATCGCCTCGGAGAGCACCGAGAGCGAGGAGCTGCTGGAGCTTTCGGGGTGCGTCTTCGCCAATAAGACGACCGAGGGGTATCCGGGGGCGCGCTTTCAGGCGGGGTCGCAGATCGCCGACAAGATGGAGCGTCTGGGGATCGAGCGCGCGAAGGCGCTCTACGGAGCGGACCACGCGAACTTGCAGCCCTACTCCGGCTCCACCGCGAACTACAGCGTGTACGCGGCGGTGCTCAAGCCGGGCGACTGCGTGCTCGGGATGCGGCTGGACCACGGCGGGCATCTGACGCACGGCTCTCCGGCGAACTTCATGAGCAAGTTCTATAACTTCGTCTCGTACGGGCTGAACGCGCAGACCGAACAGATCGACTACGACGAGCTGGAGGCGCTGGCGAAGGAGCACAAGCCCAGGCTGATCATCGCGGGCGGCAGCGCCTACCCGCGCCTGATCGACTACGAGCGTATCGCGAATATAACGCGTTCCGTCGGCGGTCTGCTGATGGTGGACATGGCGCACGTCGCCGGGCTCGTCGCGGCGAAGGTCATCCCCAGCCCCGTCCCCCACGCCGACTTCGTCACCTCGTCCACGACGAAGACGCTCTGCGGTCCTCGCGGCGGCATGGTCCTCTGCAAGGCGGAGCACGCGAAGGCGCTGGACAGGGGCGTCTTCCCCGGCGCGATCAGCTCCATCCACCTGAACATCATGGCGGCGAAGACGTGGCTCTTCAAGCACGCCGCCTCCGAGGAGTTCAAGCAGGTCATGACGCAGGTGGTGGAGAATTCCAGGGCGCTGGCGGCGGAACTGACCGGCTACGGCTTCCGCGTCATCGGCGGCGGGACGGACAACCACATCGTGCTGCTCGACCTGCGCCCGAAGAAGATCACGGGAAAGCTCTTCCAGGACGCCCTCGAATACGTGGGCATCACCATCAACAAGAACATGATCCCCTCCGACCCGGAGAAGCCCTCCGTCACCAGCGGCGTGCGCATCGGGACGACCTCGGTCTCGCAGCGCGGGCTGAAGGAGCCGGAGATCAAGCGGATCGCCGCGATCATGAACGAGGTCGCCGGGGCCCCCGAGGACAGAGCCGTCCTGGACGCCTGCAAGGCCGAGGCGATGCGGCTGATATCCGCGTTCCCGCTCTACCCGAAGGGGCCGCTGGAGTAGAGGCGTAGCGCTTCGCGCAACCGTGCGGCCGGCCCGGCGCGAAAACGCCGGGCCGGCGTCATGCTTCGACGTGCAGAAAACAGGCGACGAAACGATCCCCGCCGACGTCGACGAAGGGGGGCTCTTCTCTTCCGCAGCGCTCCATGGCGTGCGGACAGCGTGGGTGAAAGCGGCACCCTTCGGGCGGGTTGACGGGGGAGGGTACGTCTCCCTCCAGCGGCGCCCGCGCCCTCTTCTTCGAGGGTTCCGGCAGCGGGATGGCCGCCAGCAGCGCCTGCGTGTAGGGGTGGAGAGGCGCGGCGAAGAAAGCCTTCTTCGCCGCCATTTCGACGAGCTTGCCGAGGTACATGACGGCCACTCTGTCCGAGATGTGGCGGACGACGGAGAGGTCGTGCGAGATGAAGAGGTAAGTGAGGTTCATCTCCTTTCGAAGGTCGTCCAGAAGGTTGAGGACCTGGCTCTGTACGGAGACGTCGAGCGCGGATACGGGTTCGTCGCAGACGATGAAGCGGGGTTTCAGCGCGAGCGCCCTGGCGATTCCGATCCGCTGTCTCTGGCCGCCCGAGAACTCGTGGGGGTAGCGGAAGCGGTGCTCCGGGAGAAGGCCGCTCCGGGAGAGGATGCCGCAGACGTAGTCGTCCAGCTCGTCCGCGGAGCAGACTCCGTGGTGGAGGACCGCCTCGCCGACGATGTCGCGCACGATCATGCGCGGGTTGAGGCTGCCGTAAGGGTCCTGGAAGATGATCTGCATCTCTCTGCGCAGGAGCTTCGGCTTGGTCCGCTGCAGTTCGCCGACGTCCTGCCCGTCGAAGAAGATCCGCCCCTCCGTCGGCTGCAGCAAGTGGAGCAGCGACCTCCCGGTCGTCGTCTTGCCGCAGCCGGACTCCCCGACCAGCCCGAGCGTCTCCCCCTTGTTGATGAAGAAGGAAACGTCGTCGACTGCCCGGACGTGCCCGACGGTCCGCCGGAAGACGCCTTTGCGCAGCGGAAAGTACTTTTTGAGCCCTGTGACGGTGAGATAGCGGGAGCCGGGGTCAATCATCGCAAACACCCTCCTTCGAATCCTCGTACAGCCAGCACCGGGCCTTGCGCCCTCCTTCGACCGCGAAGAGCGGCGGTTCGTCGTGCGTGCAGCGGTCGAAGACCTTGCCGCAGCGGTTGTGGAAACGGCACCCGGGGGGGAAATCGAGCGGCGTAGGAACCGTTCCGGGAATGACTTCGAGACGCTCTTTATCCTCGTCCGGGCGCGGCATCGAACGCAGGAGGCCTTGCGTGTAGGGGTGCAGAGGCTCCTTGAAAAGCGCGACGACGCCGGACTCCTCGACGATCCGTCCTGCGTACATCACGATGACGCGCTGCGCGGTTTCCGCGATGACGCCGAGCGCATGGGTGATCAGCATGACCGCCGATCCGAACTGTTCTTTTAGATCGTTCATCAGGTCCAGAATCTGGGCCTGCACCGTGACGTCGAGGGCGGTCGTCGGCTCGTCGGCGATGAGCAGCGCCGGACGGCACGCAAGCGCCATCGCGATCATCGCCCTCTGTCGTTGTCCGCCCGAGAGCTGGTGCGGGTACTCGAGGACGCGCCGCTCCGGATTGGGTATCCGCACGATGCCCAGCATCTCCACCGCGCGGTCCATCGCCTGCCGTCTGCTCATCTTGCGATGGAGCATCAGCGGCTCCGCGATCTGGTCGCCGATCGTGAAGACCGGGTTGAGGCTCGTCATCGGTTCCTGGAAGATCATCGAGATGTCGTTCCCCCGTACGGAGCGCATCTCGTGTTCGGAGAGGGTCAGCAGCTCCCGCCCCCGGAGGCGGATCGAGCCGCCCGCGACCCGCCCGGTCGGCGAGGGGAGGATGCGGAGGATCGAGAGGGCCGCAGCGCTCTTGCCGCAGCCGGACTCGCCGACGACGCCGAGCGTCTCTCCCGGCTCGATGGAGAAGGAGACGCCGTCGACGGCGCGCAGGGTCCCCCTGTCCGTGTCGAAACAGCTCTTGAGGCTGCGGACTTCGAGAAGACTCATGGTCGATCCCTACCTTTTGAGGCGCGCGTCGAGCGCGTCGCGCAGTCCGTCGCCCAGGAAGTTGAAGGCGAGCACCGTGTAGGTGATGGCGAGCCCGGGAAAGACGGCCCACCACCACTTCCCGATCCCCAGATACCTCTGTCCGTCCGAGATCATCAGCCCCCAGCTCGGCGTCGGCGGCTGCGCGCCGAAACCGAGGAAGGCGAGTCCGGCCTCGATCATGATGATTCCCCCGATGCCCATGGTCGCCTGCACGATGACGGGCGCCAGGGCGTTGGGCAGAATATGCCCGAAGATGATCCTGCGGTCCGGCAGGCCGAGCGCCCTCGCAGCCTCGACGAACTCGCGCTCCCTGAGGGAGATGAACTGCGCGCGGGTTACGCGGGCGATGCCGACCCAGTTGACGAGGCCGATGGCGAGGTAGATCACGCTCATACTCGGGTTCTGGAAGACCGCGACGACGGCGATGATGAAAAGAAAGAAGGGAAAGGCGAAGACGACGTTGATCAGCCACGAGATGGCGTCGTCGGTGAAGCCTCCGTAGTAGCCCGCGAGCGCCCCGAGAGGAACCCCGACGAGCAGCGAGACGAGGGTGGCGAAAATGCCGATCTGCAGCGAGATGCGCGCTCCGTGGAGGATGCGGCTGAAGATGTCCCGTCCGTAGAGATCCGTTCCCATGATGTGCGCGGCGGAGGGCGGCGCCAGACGGACCTCCCCCCCTTGCGTCCAGATCAACTGCTTGAACGGGTTGTAGGGGGCGAGAACGGGCGCGAAGGCGGCGGCCAGGATCACCGAGAGCGCCATGAAAAGCCCGGCCATTGCGAGGCGGTTCCGCCGGAAGCGGATCCACGCCTCGCGGCGAAGGGCTGCCGCGCCGTTTTTTTTCGCGGTGGCGTTCATCCGGATCGCCTCCTAATCGTAGCGTATCCGCGGGTCGACGAGACCGTAGGAGAGATCGACCAGCAGGTTGGTCGCAAGGAAGAGCAGCGCCATGAAGATGACGGTTCCGCGGATCATCGGGAAGTCGCGCGCGACGAGGGCCTCCACCGCCAGACGTCCCACGCCCGGCCAGGCGAAGATCGTCTCGGTGAGCACCGCGCCGGAGAGCAGCTCCGCGACCTGCGTCCCGATGATGGTGTTCACCGGAACGAGGGCGTTCTTGAAGGCGTGCTTGAGAATCACGGTTCGTTCCGCCAGCCCCTTCGAGCGGGCGGTTCGGATGTAGTCCTGGTTCATCACGTCGAGCATGCAGGAGCGGGTGAGACGGGCGATCAGGGCGGCGGGGCGCGTTCCCAGAGTGATCACGGGAAGGATCAGGTAGCGCCAGCTCCCGTCGCCGTAGCCCACGCCGGGAAGGAGCCGCAGACCGTATGCGAAGATCAGCAGCAGAAGGAGCCCTACCCAGAATACCGGCGCGCTCACTCCGGCGACGGCGATGAACATGGCGGAGTAGTCGAAGAGCGAATACTGTTTGACGGCCGAGAGGATGCCTGCGGCGACGCCGATGACGGAGGCCAGAATCATCGCCCAGAAGGCCAGGCGAAGCGTGGCGCCGAAGCGCTCCGCGATGGCGGTCGACACCTTCTCGTTGTTCCGGTAGGACGTGCCCAGATCGCCGCGCGCCAGGTCGCCGATGAAGCGGATGTACTGACGGTGAAGCGGCAGATCGAGCCCGAGGTCGGCGCGTATCCTCGCCAGCGTCTCCGGGTCGCCCCGCTGTCCCATGAGAAGACGGGCGGGGTCGCCGGGAACGACGGTCAGAAGGATGAAGACCGCGGTGACGACGCCCCAGACGACGGGGATGAAGTAGAGGAGCTTGCGGAGAGTGTATGAAAGCATGCCGGTGAACCTCCTTTCGATATCGATTCCTGGAAAGACTACCTTGCGATCCAGACGGCTTCGAGAGGCGTCGCGTGCTGGCCGAACAAGGGCAGTCGCATATCCTTCACCCGTTCCCCGCCGAGAAGGCTCGTGGTGTAATAGAAGAGAAACATCCACGGCGCGTCGTCGACGATGATCCGCTCCGCCTCGCGATAGAGAGCCATGCGCTTGTCGAAGTCGGTCTCGACGCGGGCGGCGACCAGCAGTTCGTCCACCCTGTCGTTGCTGTAGTAGGAGTAGTTCCCCTTGACGCCCCTGTTTTCGGAGTAGAAGAGGACGTAGAGGAAATTGTCGGGGTCGGCGTAGTCGGCGATCCAGGACATGCGATACATCTGCGTCTCGCCCCTGTCGACCAGGTCGAGATGCACTCCCCAGTCGACCACGCTGACGCGAAGGTCGATGCCGAACTCCGCCAGCAGTCCTTGCAGCCCCTCCGCGACGGTGCGGTGACGAAGATTGTTGTTGACGACGAGTTCGATCTGAAAGCCCTCCTGAATGCCCGCCTCCGCCAGCATCTTCCGTGCCGTTTCCGGGGAGTACTCGTACCCTTCGAGATCCGGGGAGTACCCGGGCACGCCCGGAGGAAGAACTCCGCGGGAAGGCGCGTAGCGCCCCTCAAGCAGGTAGTCGCTCATCGCCTGCTTGTTCACCGCATAGTTCAGCGCCTTCCTGAGCGTCCTGTTGTCCTTGAAGGGAGGTTTCGCGCAGTTGAAGCCGATGTAGTAGACTCCCAGCATCGGGCGCTCCTGAAGCAGATCGCCGAAGCGCTGTTTCGCGTCCGCGTAGAACTCGTCGGGAAGTTCCGGCAGCACGTCGATGTTCCCCTTTTTGAACTCTTCGTACGCGATGGTATCGTCCGGTATGATGACGATTTCGACGCCGTCGAGATAGGGGAGGGATCTTCCGTGCGCGTCGCGCATCCAGAAGTCGGGGTTGCGCGCGTAGACGAGCCGCTGGTCGTGCTCCCACTTCTCGAGGATGAAGGGGCCCGTCCCCACGGGGTTGAAGCTGAAATCCGCGCCGGGGCGCTCCGCGTCCTCGCGGGGAACCACCACGAACGCGTTGTAGGCCAGGATGCTGACGAACGGAGCGAATGCGTAGTCAAGTTCGAACCGGATCGTGTGTTCGTCGACGACTTTGATGCCGGTCCACTCCGAGGCCTTCTCTTCCGCGAAGTCCTTGTAGCCTTGTATCATGTCGACGAAGTACGCGCGCGGAGACTTCGTCCTGACGAGGCGCTCGAAGGAGTACTTCCAGTCCGCGGCCAACACTTCGCGCCCTCCGTTCGCGGAGGGGCGTCCCCTGATCGTCGAATGGAACCGGACCCCTTTTCGGAGATGGAAGGTCCATACCCTCCCTCCCTCGCTCCCCTCCCATGATTCGGCAAGGCGGGGGAGCAGGCGCTCGCCGTCGGGGGCGTTTTCCACGAGGGTTTCGAACATCAAATAGATGCCGCGGCCGGAGGAAGTGTCTCCGGGACCCGCGGGGTCGAGCTTCGGAGGGTCGCCGACGTCGCGCCACCTGAGGACGCCGCCGGAGAGGGGGAGCGTTTCTCCCGACGCCGAGGGCATGGCGGAAAAGAGCGCGAACAAAAGCAGCAGGCGACAGAGTGTGCGCAGAGATTTTTTCATATGTTCTTCCCGCCTTTCCCGACATGCGCCTTTCCCGGAAATATCCTTCGGGGTTGACGACGGCCCGGCAAAACGCTCAACCAACGCGCCCGTGCCGCTTCTATGAAATGGAAGAGTGCTGTTCGGGCGAATCTTTTTATTATTTTATCATCTTTATGGGCGGAGGCGAGGGGGGAGCGAGGAGTTCTGTTTGCGGAGGGGATCCGTACAGGGAGGCGTCGTCCCCCTGAGGAGACGCGCCTCCCTCCGCGGCGTCATCCGGCGGAAAGCGTCACGTTCTTCAGCGACGAACCGAAGTTCCGGAAGAGCGTCGCGTCCCCCTTGAGCCTCCCCAGAGTGGCGCAGGGCGAGGCTGCGCGGGGCTCGTCGCCGACGCTGGCCGGGGTGGGGCCGAAGAAGATGCAGAACGCGCCGCCGGGCGGCCACATCGCGACTTCGCCGATCTCGAAGACGTCGCGGAGCCTGTCCCCCGCGTACCCGATCTTCGTGCGGAGCGTGCCGTAGAACTCGTCGCCCCAGCGCGACATGGAGAGCGTCTGCGGCAGGCAGGCCAGCAGCTCCCGTGCCGTGCCGGTGTCGTACAGCTCCACCTCGAAGGTCTTCTCCCCGATGCCGAGGAGCATCGTCGTTCCGTTTCCGTTCGCTGTGCTCATATGCATCTCCTCTCTTTCTTCGCTGATTTCGAAAAGGTTGTCCGGCCCGGCCGTCGCTCTTTCTATTCCCCCTCCTGTTGCCGCAGAGGGGCCGAGGACGCGCCGGTCAGCTTCTTCAGGTCGTTCGGATTCAGCTCGATGTCCAACCCCCTCCGTCCCGCGCTGACGAAGATGGTGTGGAAGGCGTCGGCGGACGAGTCGATGAAGGTTCTGAGGCGCTTCTTCTGCCCGAGCGGGCTCACTCCGCCGAGAACGTACCCCGTGGCGCGCTCGACGTCGGCGGGCTGCGCCATGACGGCCTTCTTCGCCCCGGCGGCCTTCGCGACCAGCTTCATGCTCAGCATGGCGTCGACCGGGATGATCCCCACCGCCAACTCCTTGCCGTCGAGCGTCACCACCAGCGTCTTGAAGACGCGCTCGGGCGGAACGCCGAGCTTCTCCGCAGCCTCCATCCCGTACGATTCGCTCGACGGGTCGTGCTCGTATTCGTGCAGCGTATAGGGGACGCGCGCCTTCTTCGCCGCGTTGATTCCCGGTGTCATGTTCGTACACCAGCCTTTCTTCGAAGAGTTCGGAGCGCCGGGCATGAAACGCGGGCGTTTCCGTCGGCGCAAGTCTTCCGACGATTATAGCATCGAGGGCCGGTATCGGAATTTGCGAAATTGAGCGTCCGAGGAACATTTGACAACTATGCTGCGCGATACTATAATTTACAAAACGCTGTCCATCTATGATGAACTAAATTCAGCGAAGGAAGATGATGCGCGCATGGACGTGAAAAGTGAAATACTCAAGCGAAAGCTCGTCGTGATCTGCAGAGGCGTCTACGGAGACGATCTGCTGAACATGGCGAAGGCGATTTACGACGGGGGCCTCCGGTGCATCGAGGTGACGTTCGACCAGAGCGACGCGCAGGGCGTCGAAAAGGCCTCGAAGGCCGTCGAGCAGCTGAACGGCGTCTGCGGAGGCGAGCTGCTCGTCGGCGCGGGAACGGTGCTCGACGCCGAGCAGGTCGTCGCCGCGATGAATGCGGGCGCGAGGTATATTATTTCTCCCAATGTGGACGACGACGTGATCCGCTTGACGAAAGAGCTGAAGCTGGTCTCGATCCCCGGCGCGATGACGCCGAGCGAGGTGGCGCACGCGTACAAGGTCGGGGCGGATATCGTGAAACTCTTCCCCGCCGGGCATCTGGGGACGAAGTACATCAAGGAGCTGCGGGCGCCGCTCAGCCACATTCCGCTGCTGGCCACCGGAGGAGTGAACGAGGAGACGCTGTGCGGATTCCTGGACGCCGGGTGCGCCGGAGCGGGCGTGGGCGGGCGTCTCGCCGACAAGAAGCTCCTCGCGGAGAAGAACTACGGCGAAATCCGGAAGAGAGCGAAGGCGTTCGTCTCGCTGCTTCAGGGAAGGGCGTAAGGAGGGGCGCGGCGTGGGAAGGATCGTCTGTTTCGGCGAGGTGATGCTCCGCCTGGGCCCCGAAGGGTACTACCGCTTCCATCAGGTCGACAGGTTCGTCCTGAACTACACCGGGGCGGAAGCGAACGCCGCCGTGGCGCTGTCGCAGTTCGGCATGGAGACGGAAGTGGTCACGAAGCTTCCGGACCACGCCATCGCGAAGGCGGCCGTGGCGGAGCTGAAGAAGTTCGGCGCGGGGACCCGCTTCATTCAGTTCGGCGGCGAACGGATGGGCGTCTACTTCATCGAAAAGGGAGCGTCGCAGAGAGCCTCGAAGGTCATCTACGACAGGAAGAATACCGCGATATCGGCGGTCCGGCCCGGAGAGTTCGACTGGGAGACAATTTTCGAGGGAGCGTCGGCCTTTCTTTTCTCCGGCGTCACGGCGGCGCTGAGCGACACGATGCCCGACGTGCTGGCCGAGGCGTGCGAAAAGGCGAAGGAAAAAGGCGTCAAGATCTTCTGCGACCTGAACTACAGAAAGAACCTCTGGACCCCGGAGAAGGCGCAGGTCGCCATGAAGCGTCTGGTGAAGTACGTCGACGTGCTCGTCGGCAACGAAGAGGACAGCGAGAAGATGCTGGGCGTAAAGGCCGGCGCATCCGACGTGCGCAAGGGGGAGCTGGACACGGCGTCGTATGTGGACGTCGCGAAGCAGCTTCAGCGGGAGTACGGCTTCGAGGCCGTGGGCACCACGCTCCGCAAGTCGATATCCGCCTCGGACAACAAGTGGTCCGGGATGCTGTACACGAACGGAACGGCCTACCTCTCCAAGGAGTACGACATCCGGATCGTCGACAGGGTGGGCGGAGGCGATTCGTTCACGTCCGGCCTCATGTACGCCATGCTCAACGGCTACGACAGCCGGAAGGCCCTCGAATTCGCGGTGGCCGCGTCCTGCCTGAAACACAGCATCGAGCTGGATTTCAACCTCGTCTCCGTGGAGGAGATCGTCGCCCTTATGGAAGGCGACGGCTCCGGACGGGTGCAGCGATGAAACAATCCGTGACGAAGCGGTCCGCCGGGGGAGAACCCGGGAAGGGGGATGCGCGATGAAGAAGCTGTTCGGAGTAACGACGTCCATGACGACTCCCTTCGATGAAAGGGACATGGTCGACGTCGCGGCGATCGAGGCGATGACCGATTTCTCGATCGCCAAAGGGACGGATTGCCTCTATCCGTGCGGCACCACGGGCGAGATGCACCTGATGTCGTGCGAGGAGCGGGAGCTGGTGGCGGAGACGGTGGTCCGGCGCGCCGCCGGCCGCGTCACCGTCTTCATCCATACGGGCGCGATGACCACGAAAGATACGATACGGCTGGCGAAGCACGCGCACGCCATCGGCGCCGACGGTATCGGCGTCGTGACGCCGAGCTATTTCAACGTCCACGACAGGGCGATGGTCCGCTTTTTCGTCGACGTGGCGCAGAGCGTCCCTGCGGACTTCCCCGTCTATATGTACGGCATTCCGCAGTGCGCGGGGAATGATCTGAGCGTGGATGTGGCCGCCGAGGTCGCCCGGCAGGCGCCGAACATCGTCGGCGTGAAGTACAGCTACCCCGACATGCACAAGATCAACGAATTCGCCAGGATCAACGGGGGCGACTTCTCCGTCGTGGTGGGGCTCGACAGGCTCTTCCTGTCCGCCCTCGTCATCGGGTGCTCCGGTATCGTGTCGGGCGTTGCCTGCCCTCTGCCGGAGCCGTTCGTCAACGTGTACAAGTATTTCCGGGAGGGCGATCTCGCCGAGGCGGGCCGCTGGCACAAGATCGCCAACGAGACGGTGCTCTGCATGAAGGCGGGGGCCGATATGAGCATTTTGAAATACGGTCTGGAGCTGCGCGGGTTGCGGGGAGGTGGGGTACGGAAACCGTTGCTGTATATCGACGACGCGGAGAAGAAGCGGATCGAAAAGGAACTGCGCGGTATCGCCGACGCGGCGAACATCGCGCTGTAACAACGCGCACCTTGGAGCCCGCAAGGGCTGTGGAAGAGCTGTTCATGAGAACGACAGGAGGAGAAAAAATGAAAAAAGCGATGAGCGTGTTGCTTGTAGCGGCGATGGTTCTTGGTCTTGTAGGAGGAGTCGTCGGCGCGTCCGCGGCGGACTATCCGAGGAAGCCGATCACCATCGTTGTTCCGTATTCGCCCGGCGGGGCTTCCGATACGGTCTCCAGAATCTACGCCAAAGAGCTTGAGAAGATCCTGAAAAATCCCGTGATCGTCACCAACCGCACCGGCGCTTCGGGCGCGGTCGGCCTCGAATTCGTCAAGAGCAGCGCCCCGGACGGATATACCCTTGCCTATATGCCCGTGGAATCGACGATGATCAGCGCGCTCGGCTTCACCGACACCAAGAGCAGCGACTTCACCTTCATCGGCCGCGCCATGACGATTCCCGCCTCCGTCACCGTGAGAGCCGATTCCGAGTGGAAGACGCTCGACGAGTTCCTGGAGTACGCGAAGCGGAACCCGGAAAAGCTGCGCGCCGGCAACTCGGGTACGGGCTCCATCTGGCACATCGCCGCAGCCCTTCTTGAGAGAGAGCGCGGCAGCAAGTTCATCCACGTGCCGTTCGAAGGCGCCGCTCCCGCGATCGCCGCGCTGATGGGCAAGAACATAGAACTCGTCACCGTCTCCCCCTCCGAGATCCAGTCCGCGGTGGAGAGCGGAGAGTTCAGAGTGCTCGCCGTCCTGGGCGAGAAGAGATCCTCCATCCTGCCGGAGATTCCGACCGCGAAGGAACTCGGCGTCGACGTCGTCATCCAGGGGTGGGGCGCGTTCGCGGTACCGAAGGGAACGCCCGACGAGATAGTGAAGATACTGGAGAAGGCGTCCGAAGAAGCGCTGAACAGCGAAGAGATGAAAGCCCTTCTGGCGAAGAGAGGCTTCGAGCACGCCTACCTGAACGGCGCGGACATGGACGCGTTCGCCCAGAAGAATCTCGAACTTTTCTCCGATTTGATCCCGAGCCTGGGAATATCCAAGTAAAAACTCCGCCGAGCACGGCGGGCTGTTCGACAGGAAGAGGCGGGGACCAGGTCCGGCGGCGCCCGCCTCTTCTTCTTCTTTATGGACACCCGGAGGGACGTTCGGAAAATTTCCGGCGTCGTCGCGATTCGGTGCGAAGCTCCCGGGTGTTGTAGAATATGTTCCATGCTCTCCCGCCGCGGCGGGAGAGCGGCGGGGTTTCGGGCCGGGCGTTCGTCTCCCCGCGGTCGCCGCCGGGTTGTACGTCGGCGATACCGGGCCTCTCCGGCCCGGGGAAATTTAACGACGGGGGTGGCGCTCCATGCGCATCAAAAAGGATATTCTCTCCGGAGCGGCGGCCGTATGCATCGCCGCCGCGTTCATGTTTCCCTCTCTTCGGCTGGGCGTCGCGTCGCTGACATCCGACGGCGTTCCCGGCCCCGGCTTTTTTCCGTTTTTCGTCTCGCTCCTCGTCGTCGGCCTCGGAGTCGCGCTGATTCTCAAAGGCTGCATACTCAAGGACGCCGACGCGTACGCAACATTCGTCTTCGACGACAATTCCAAGAACGTTTTCGTCACGATCGCCGCCTTCGCCGCCTATCTGGCGCTGTGGCGCGTCTCGGACTTCTTCCTCGCTTCGGCGCTCCTGGTCGTCTTTCTCAACTTCTATTACGGGCGTTCGCTCAAATTCAACGTCGTCTATACCGTCGTCTTCATCTCGATGGTGTATCTTGTCTTTTACCGCTTCCTGCGGATCTATTTCGTGATATAAGGGGGGATGCGCGATGATATGGGTTCAGGGTTTTCTTAACTTAATGACGTTCTCCACGCTCTTCTGGGTGTTCGCGGGCGTGTTCGTCGGCACGGTCGTCGGCGCGCTGCCCGGACTTTCCGCCACCATGGCGATCGCCATCCTCACGCCCATGACCTTCTGGCTCTCGCCGAACGACGGGTTCGCGGTGCTCATCGCGCTGTGGAACTCCGCGATCTTCGCCGGAGGGCTCTCCGCGATTCTGGTGAACACTCCCGGCACCCCAGCGTCGATCATGCAGACGCTCGACGGCTACGAGCTGTACAAGCAGGGCAAGGGAGGCCTCGCCCTCGGCGTCAACGTCATCTACTCGGTGATCGGCGGCGTCTTCAGCACGCTGGTACTGATCTTCTTCTCGTTCCCGCTGGCCCGTTTCGCCGTCCGTTTCGGCCCCACGGAGTACTTCGCGCTGGCGCTCTTCGGCCTCTCCATGATGGTCGTCGTCTCCGACAGATCGGTGGTGAAGGGGCTGCTGATCGGATGCGTCGGTCTCCTCCTTTCGACGATCGGCATCGATCCGATTCTCGCGGTGCGGCGGTTCACGCTGAACAGCACGCAGCTTATAGCCGGCATATCGTTTCTGCCGGTGATGATCGGCATGTTCGGCATCGGCGAGGTGCTCAACCAGATCTACGAGAGAAACCTCGCGCTGGAAAAGGAAGAAGAGAAGGTCAAGATGGAAAACCTGTCGCTTGGGAAGGTCTTCCCGACCCGCGCGCAGGCGAAGCAGCTGTTCCGCCCGACCGTCATCGCGGCGGCCATCGGGACGCTCATCGGCGCCGTGCCGGCCGCCGGCGGCGATATCGCGTCGATCGTGGTCTGGGGGCAGTCGCGCAAGATGTCCAAACATCCGGAGGAGTACGGGAAGGGCTCGCTTGAGGGCTTGGCCGTCGCGTCCACCGCGAACAACAGCGTGATCGGAGGCGCGCTGACGACGATGCTCGCGCTCGGCATTCCGGGCGACTCGGTCAGCGCGATCCTGATAGGGTCGCTGATGATGTACGGAATGCAGCCGGGGCCGAAGATGTTCACCGACAACCAGCACTTCGTGGTGACCATCATGCTGCTCATGCTGATATCGAACGCGCTCATCCTGCTGTTCGGGCTGCTCACCGCCAAGCTCTCCGCGAAGGTGCTGAACGTGCGGAAGGAGACGGTGTGGGTGTCGGTCGTCGTCCTCTGCACCGTGGGCTCCTTCGCCCTCAACAACAGCTTCTTCGACGTCCTGATCATGGGGGGCGCCGGTCTGTTGGGTTTCCTGTTCAAGAGGGGCGGATTCGTTCCGGGGCCGTTCATTCTGGCGCTTCTGCTCGGAGGACTGCTGGAATCCAATCTGCGGCGGGCGCTTGTGATGTCGCAGGGCAGCTACAGCATCTTCTTCACGCGCCCCGTCACGGTGACGCTGCTGGCTCTGACGGCGCTCTCCATTCTGTTTCCGCTGATCAGGAATCATTTTTTCAAAGCGATCGCGATGAAGGAAAGTGATTGACGGTGGAAAAAAAGGAGAGAGCCGAAAGCTGGAAGATGCAGTCCGTGGTCAAGGCGTTCGGGCTGCTGAAACTCTTTACGGGAAAGAATCCGGAGTGGACGTTCAACCAGCTGCTTCAGGAGAAGCAGTGTCCCAAGAGCACGCTCTCGAACATGCTGCGGACTCTGGAGTTCTGCGGCGTCCTCGAAAAGGAGAAGACGAGCCAGCTCTACCGTCTGGGGCTCGACGTGCTCGAGATGGGCTACGGCGTCCGCAAGGCCCTCCCGATCATCGAGTACGCGATGAAATTCCTCGACGACGTGCAGCAGAAGACCGGCGGGATCGTCTACTTCACCATTCCGAAGGACGGCAGGGTGCTCTACCTGGACGCGAGCTATCCGGCGAACAAGAACGTGACCTACTCGATCACGGGAAAGACGCTGGACATGCACTGCACGGGTGTGGGCAAGGCGATGATGAGCAAGATGTCGGACGAGCAGATCCGACGGATCGTCGCCGAGCGCGGCATGAAACAGTACACCCCGAGGACGATCACCGACTTCGACGCGTTGATGGAGGAGATCGAGATGACGCGGGCGCGCGGCTACGCCCTGGACTTCGGGGAGGAGTCGCAGGGCGTGAAGTGCGTCGCCGTCCCCGTCGTCTCCGGGCGGATGCTTCTGGGGGCGATCAGCATTTCGGGGTCGATCATCAGCCTCAAGGAGGAGCAGTACGAGGAGTACGCCGAGATGCTGTTCGAAATCGCCAACATACTGGCGGACAAGGCGGATATGTTCCCGAGGCCGTTCCTCTGCGGCGTGTGAGGCCCCGGAGGCCGGCTAGAGCCACTTCCGCTTCTTGAACGCGGCGAGCATGCCGAGGGCGAGCGCCGCCATGAGCGCCATGACGCCGTAGTACCCCCGCGGCCACTTCAGCTCCGGCATGTGCTCGAAGTTCATCCCGTAGACGCCCGCGATGAAGGTGAGGGGGATGAAGATCGTGCCGATGATGGTGAGCACCTTCATGATCTCGTTCATCCGGTTGCTGACCGCCGAGAGGAACGTGTCGTGCATCCCGCTCACGATGTCGCGGTTGGTCTCCACCATGTCGATGATCTCTATCGTATGGTCGTACAGGTCGCGCAGGAAGGGCTTGATGGAGTCGCCGACGAAGCGCGAGCCGCTCTTCTCGATGGTCGCGATCTCCTCCCGCAGCGGCCAGACGGCTTTCCGCAAAAAGAGCACCTCGCGCTTCAGACGATGCAGTTCCTTCATGTGCGTTGCATCGGGAACGGCGAGGATCTGTTCGTCGATCTCCTCGATGTGGTCGCCGAGTTTTTCGAGGACGACGAAATACTCGTCCACCACGGAATCCATGATGGCGTAGGCAAGGTAGTCGGCGCCTTCGCTCCGGAGGCGTCCCTTCCCCGACCGGATGCGCTCTCTGACGGGGTCGAGCACGTCGCCCTCGCGCTCCTGGAACGAGACGACCCAGCGGTCGCCCAGCACGACGCTGACGTTCTCGTTGAGGATCGAGTGCGTTGCGTCGTCGTAGGTCAGCATCTTGAGGGCGAAGAAGAGATACTGCTCGAAGTTCTCCGCCTTGGGGCGCTGCGCCGGGTTGCCGATATCCTCCGTCGTCAGCGGGTGCAGTCCGAAAAGGGCCGCAAGGCTCCTCAGCGTGGGCACGTCGCGGATACCGTTCACGTTGATCCACGTGATCCCCGGGCAGTCTTTCAGCCGGGCGCAGTCTTCCAAGGTCGCGCTGCGGATCTCCTCGAAGCGGTCCTGAACGTAGTGCATGATCTCGATGCCGGAGGCCGTCTCCTTCCCTTCTCCGACGACCTGCGGTTCCGCCGGTAGGCCTCGCCGCTCCTCCTTGCGACGGGCGGCGCGTTTCCCCCCCGTTCTCATGAGCAACTCCCCCCTCGCGCGAGCGAAGCGCTCATTGTTCCGAGTCTCGCCGTTCCAAGTGCTCCGCGAGCACGGCGGCGTGGTTGTACGTCTCGTCCTTGGCCGCGTAGACGAGCGTGACCGTCCCGTCCCGCATGCGCTCCAGTATCGCATCCGCCGCCGGGTTCGTCTCCAGTTCGGCGACGTAGCGCGTCCGGAACTCGTCCCACTTTTCGGGGTCGTGGCAGAACGATTTCCGCAGCTCCGGGCTGGGCGCCGCCTCCTTCAGCCACAGATCGACGGCGGCCTTCTCCTTCGCGACGCCGCGCGGCCACAACCGGTCCACAAGAATCCGGAAGCCGTCCTCCGGACCCGGCGCTTCGTACACTCGTTTCAGAAGCAGCGTCATTCCGGTTCATCCTCTCCTTTTCGATAGACGGGCAGTATATGGGACCTCTCGCCGGAACGATTATAGCACTGCGGTGAAAAGAAGGGCTCCGTTGCTCTTCCCGGGCGCAGAAAAGAAATACGCCTTTCGATATATTGCAAAAGAGACGGCCATACGTTTTAATGTGTGCGGGAAAATCACTTTTCCGGATGGGAGAGCGCGGATGGATGAACTGCACGGGCTGAAAGAACGGCTTGCGGCGGCGGAGAGCAAGCTGCGCGAGCAAGAACGCTTCCTCGCCGATCTGATAGAGAACAGCGGCGCGCTGATGTTTATTAAAGATGTCCAAGGCGTCTATCGTTTTGTAAACAGCAAGTGGGAGGAGGTCACCGGCCTCCGGCGCGAAGAGGTGTTGGGGAAGACGGACTCCGATCTTTTCCCTCCCGAAGCGGCCGCGCAGTTTCGCCGCAACGACGCGGAAGTACTCGGAAGCGGCGAGTTCATCGAGTTCGAAGAACTCTTCGACCGTCCGGACGGTCGGCGTTTCTATCTCTCCGGCAAATTCCCCGTTCGCGGAGAGGAAGGCGTCGTCGCGGGACTTTGCGGCGTCATCGTCGACATCACCGAGCTGAAGCGCCGACGACAGGAGATCGAATTCCTCAGTTTTCACGACCACCTGACCGGGCTCTACAACCGCCGCTTCTTCGACGAGGAGTCCGCCCGGCTGGATACCGCCAGAAACTTGCCTCTGACGCTGCTGCTGATGGACGTCAACGGCCTCAAGCTGATCAACGACGCTTTCGGACATCGGATCGGCGATATTTTATTGCGGACCATTGCGGATGTGCTCCGGCGTACGTGCCGAGAGGACGAGATTATCGCGCGCATCGGCGGCGACGAGTTCGCCATTCTGCTCCCCCGAACCGATGAAGGTGGGGCCTCCGCGCTCTGCAGGCGTATATCCGACGCGTTCGAAGCCGAGAAGACGCCTGCGGGCTCTCCCTCCGCGGCGTTCGGTCAAGCGACGAAGAGCACGGAAGACGGATCGGTCGGTGAGTTTGTCGCGAAGGCCGAAAACATGATGTACCAGCAGAAGATCCGCATGCAGGAACTCGTTCGAGGTCAGGCGATCACGTTCATATTACGCTCCCTTTTCGAGAAGATCCCCCGTGAACGGGAGCATTCGGAGCGCGTCGCCGGACTCGCCGAGAGAATAGGGCGCGCCATGGGTATGAAGGCTGAAGAGATGGGAACGTTGCTCACGGCCGCCAGGCTTCACGACATCGGCAAAATCGCGGTCTCCGATATTCTGGATAAAATCGAACCGCTGCAAGAGGGAGAGTGGTTCGCCGTCAGACGGCATTCGGAGATCGGCTACTCGATACTCAATTCCGGCGGCGATTTCGCAGCTCCGGCGCGGATCGTACTGGCCCACCAGGAACGTTTCGACGGGAAAGGATATCCGAAGGGGCTCGCGGGGCGCGATATCCCGTTGCAAGCCCGCATCATCGCCGTAGCGGACGCCTACGACGCGATGACCTCCGGCCGTCCCTACCGTCCTGCGCGAAATCCCTCGGAAGTGCTGCACGAGATAGAGGCCGGCTCCGGAACGCAGTTCGACCCGGAGATAGTGCGTATTTTCATGACGTTGTTCGAAGCCGCCCCGGATACTCGAACGGACGGAGATGTCCGTTCGAGTATCCGGAATTCCGGAATTTTCACCGGCGGCCTTCGGAAGTCTGTCGGATAGTGCAGGAGGGGTGAACGATGGGAACTGAGCGATTCGCAAAAATAGTCAATACTTTCGGAGGGGCTTTCCTGCACGTTTGCAACGAATGCGGCCTGAAGGTCTCTCTGGTCAAGTCGTCCGTGAAGGCGGGCGTAGCGGCCGAAGGAAGTTGCCTCGCCGCTCTGGTGGGCATAGTGGGATCCGTGCGGGGAACGGCGGTAGTCCTTTTGAACAGAGAAGGATTCGCCTCCGTGGTGTCGGGAATGACGGGAGGGATGTTGACGGCGGACATAGACGATCCCGTGTCCACTTCCGTGCTCGGGGAGCTGGTGAACATGGTATGCGGGAGGGCGCTCGTATCGGGAGGAATCGAAGGCGCCGAAGTGACGCCCCCGCACATGGTGGCGGGGACGAATATACGAAACGTTCCGGCGACTACTCCGGGGATGAAATCTTTCACCTTGCCGTTCGACGTGGCGCCCGGAGGAACGGCGTTCCTCGTGCTTGCCCTGCAGGGAGAAGAGTAGCTCCGCCTTTTATTCCTCACGCTCGACCGAGTTGCTTTCTAACGGAGACGATATTGACGTCTCCGTTTTTTTATGCTATTTTGCATTTAGTAAATAAGTAATTTAGTGTTTTACTTAATGATTCGAGGTGCCGTTTAGTGGACAGAAAAAAGGAGCTGCTGATGGAGTACAGGCGGCGGAAGCGGGAGATGGGCGTCTATCTCTTCGAGTGCGCGGAGGGCGGAAGCTACATCGGGCGCGCCGACGACCCGAAGAGCGCGATCAACAAGAACGTCTTCCAGCTGAAGATGCGGTGTCATCCGAACAAGCGCCTGCAGAAGGAGTGGTCGGAGAGGGGAGAGGCGGCGTTCTCGGTGCGCGTGCTGGATTCGTTGGAGTACGAGGAAGAGACGAAAGAGGAGTGCGCCGAAGAACTTGCGATGCTCTTCGACGACTGGATGCGGAAAATGAAGAATGCGGAGGTTGTATGAAATGAAAATCCCGACGACATTGAAGCACAAACCGGTGGTCGCGGTGGAGAACTACGAGAACGTGGACGGGCGGCAGGCGTACAACTCCGAGGCCAAGGGGCTCTCCCTCGGGCTTGCCCAGTGGAACGACCGGGGCAGGGTGGACGTCTCGGCGAAGGTCTGGCGGCATACGGGCGGGAAGTGGTCGCGCCAGTCCGAAGAGCTGCCGATGCACAGGGTGATCGACATGGCCATCCTCGTCTGCACGGCGAAGCGCTACTTTTCGGAGAGCTACCGCCGTCCCGAACCGTACGACAAGCAAAATCCCCGTATCGACAGGATCGGACTCCAGGGGGACGCGATGAGCGTGGAGATCTGCACGGGCAACCCGATGATCGACCAGGACATCGAACTCTTCCAGGAGGCGCTCCGGCGCGACGACGAACTGATGTCCGAGCGGCTGCATACCCTCGCGAATCTCCTGATCGAAATGGGGTACGGGAACAGCGCGCGGTGAGGGCGAAGGATTTTTTCGGGGTTCCGCGTAACGAGACGCGCGTGATCGATGCTTTATGTCCCCCCGAGGCGGCGCGCCGCTTGTCGGGAGCCAAAATGTGAGCGGGGAGAGCGAAAGCTCCCCCCGCCGTATCTTGTCGCGGACTCTTCGGGCTCAGAACGACGCGCAGGAAAGCTCCTGCACGCGCTTCCTCCCGCCGATGAAACCCGGCCGGTCGGTGGCGATCCAGATATCCCCGTGAACGCCCTCCAGTTTTTCCATCAGCCAGTCGAACTGCCACTCTTCGTTGACGGTCCAGAGGATCGGGGTGATGCCGTCCGCCTGAAGCTCCGCAAGAAGCCTCCGGTCGGCCATGGTCCAGACCAGGGAAACCCAGTCGCACGCGGCGTGCATGCAGTGCTCCGGGATCATGAAGGCTTCGTCGTGGAAGATCAGCCCGGTCCGTATCGACGGATCGCGATCCTTCAGCTTCCGCATCATAGGATGATTGAACGACTCGACCATGAACGAGTCCCTCGGGTATCCCGCAAGCTCCTTCAACACCAGGTCGATCATGTCGGGGTGGATGTTGCCGGGATTTTTCAGCTCGACGCAGAGGAACTTGCGCCCGCCGACCATCCGCAGCAGTTCGGAGAAGCGCATGATCCGCTGTCTTGAGAACTCCGGCGCGAAGAAGGAGCCCATGTCGAAGCATCTCAGCTCGTCGTAGGTATGGTCGCGGACGAAACCCTCTCCGTAGGAGGTCCGCCCGAGAGCGATGTCGTGCATCACGACCACCTGCCCGTCCTTGGTGACCTGGAGGTCGCACTCCACGGCGTCCGCGTCGATCCCGATTTCGGCGTCGAGCGCGGCCAGAAAAGCCGCTCCGGTGTTCTCCGGCGCCGCGCCGGCCCACCCTCTGTGCGCTATTTCGTACAGCGTGAACACGGTTTAGTCCTCCCTGTCGAGAAGTTCCTGAACCTGCACGGCGGCCGACTTCACCGACGTCTCCGGAGCTATGGAGAGATCGCGCATGGGCTTTTTGAACTCCTCCTGCATCAGGACCGACATCTCGCGGTACCCCTTGATCATCGGGCGCGTTTTCGCGTGTTCGAGCTGTTCCAGCGCGACGCGGTACTGAGGATACTTCGCGTGAAGCGCGCGGATCCTCTCGGAAGCCGCGGCTTCATGGGTGACCGGCATGTACCCCGTCACTTCGCTGAAGAGCGCGGCGTTCTCCTCGTTGGTCATGAACTTGAGGAATTCGGCCGCGGCCGCCCGCTTCTCCTTGGGGGACTTCTCCAGAACGACGAGGCACGCGCCGCCGGTGGGAACGCCGCGCTGCTTCCCGGCGGGCAGGAACGCCGTTCCAAGCTCGAAGACGCCCTCGCTCACCTCGATCAAGCCGCCGAGACTCGCCGTCGACAGCTGGACCATCGCGGTCTTGCCGGTGGCGAAGTCGTTCCGCACGACGTCCCACGCGTTGTAGTCCTGTCCCACGGGCGCCTTCATGATGCCTTCGCGCACCATGTCCTGCCAGAGCTTCACGATGGCTGTGCCCTCGGGCGAGTCGAAGGCCGTCTTCTTTTCATCGGACGAGAAGATGCTTCCGCCCTGCTGGAAGACGCCCGCCTCGTAGAACCAGATGTCGATGGGCGTGGAGAAGCCGAAAATCCCCTTCTCCGCGTTCGTCAGCTTCCGCGAGAATTCGACCAGCTCGTCCCATGTCCGCGGCCCCTTCTCGTCGAGGCCGGCCGCCTTGAGCATGCTCTTGTTGACGTACAGAATCGGCGTGCTGCGGCAGAAGGGAACGGCGACGAACTTGCCGTCGATGTAGGAGTTCTTCATCAGCCCTTCGAGGAAGTTCGCCTGTTCTTTTTCGGAGAACCAGGGGCTGAGGTCCGCGAGCGCGCCGGAGTAGCCGAACTGCCCCACCTGCGCCACCTCCAGCAGCGTGACGTCCGGCTGCGTTTTGGAGACGATGCTCGACTGGAGCTTCGCGGCGTTCTGGTAGTAGTCGCCCTGGGAGATGGCCTTCACTTCGATCGTGCTTTGCGACTTGTTGAACTTATCGGTTAACTCTGCGATGAATTCGCCGTTCTTTCCTCTGAGGGAGTACCAGAAGTCCAGATGAACCTTCTCCGCCGCTTCCGCCGTTCCCGCCATGCACGCCGCTCCCAGCAGAGCGGCCGCGACGATGGAGACCGCTCTCTTCTTCAAACCGTTTTCCGTGAAAAAAACCGACTTTCCCATTGTGTGTTCACCTCTTCTGTATGTATGGTTTCGTGTATGTTGTGACATCGGTTCTACTTGATGCCGTTATAGGCGAAGGCGCGCTTGATCCATCGATTGGCGGAGACGTAGGCCAGAAGGACGGGCGCGACGAGGATCATGTTCGCCGCCATCGTGGTGTGCCAGTGCTTCACGCCGCCGTCGGCGTCGATCAGCCGCACGACCGCCAGAGAGAGCGTCCGCACGCTCTCGTCGTTCGTCATGGAGAGCACCCAGAAGTAGTCGTTCCAGTGCGAGATGAACGAGAAGAGCACGAACGTCATCAGCGTGGGAATCACCGAGGGAAGAAGCACTCTGCGGACGATGACGAACTCGGATGCCCCGTCGAGGCGCGCCGATTCCACGATCTCCGCCGGAATTTGCCGGAAGCTCTGCGTCAGCAGGAAGATTCCGAAGGCCGACGAGGCGAAGGGGAGGATCAGCGGGACGTAGGTGTTGATCATCCCAAGACGGCTGAAGAACAGGTAAAGCGGAAGAAAGGTCACCTGCGGCGGGATCATCAGCCCCGCGATGACGAGCGTGAAGAGCGGTTTGGAGAAACGGAACCGCTTGAAGGCGAAGGCGTAGGACGCGGGGAGGATGACCGCGAGCTGTATCAGGATGATGCCGATGGCCACCGCGACGCTGTTCAACGCCGCCGCGGGAAAGTTGCTCGAGTTCCATACCGCCGGGAAGTTTTCCCACATGAAGACTTTCGGCAACAGCGTCGGAGGAAACTGGAGCGTTTCGGCGAGCGTCTTCAGCGAAGTGCCGAACATCCAGAAGAAGGGGAAGAGAAAGAACGCCCCCAGAGCGAGCAGCGCCAGCGCCTCCAGAAGTTTGAAACAGCCCCGCGCGACGGACGCCCGAAGAGCGTCCGCGTCCGAACGGGAGGACGCGCGGGGCGCCGCGCTATCTATAGTGAACCCGTCGTGAAAGGAGTTTGAAGTTGGCATAGGTCACGCCTCCTGCGATGAGCATCAGGACGACGGCTCCCACGGAGGCCTCGCCGATCCTGTAGAATTCGAAACCCGTCTGGTAGATCCAGTGGACGAGCATGTTGCTGGAGTTCAGCGGTCCTCCTCTGGTGAGCACGTGCACCGAGTCGAAGACCTGGAAGGACGCCGTCACGTTGACGATCAGCAGAAAGAAGAGCGACGGCGAGAGCAGCGGAATCGTGATGCGGAAGAGCGTGCGCAGTCTTCCGGCTCTGTCGAGGCGCGCCGACTCGTAGATCTCCTTCGGGAGGCTCTGAAGCCCGGCGATCAGAATCAGGGCGTTGTATCCCAGGCTCTTCCAGATGCCGATGAAGACCAGCGAGAAGAGGGCGCTCTTTTCGCTTTCGAGCCACATGATCTTCTCCTGCCCGAAGCGCGCGAGCAGCGCCTGAACCCCCGATAAATCCAGGATGTAGTTCAGCAGCCCGATGTCCGGCTCCATGATCCACATCCACAGAATGCCCACCGAGACCATGGAGACGATATGCGGCGTGAAGACGGCGGACTGGGCGAGGTTCTTGACGATGGAGTTCTCGTTCAACCAGAGGGCGAGCAGCAGCGCCAGCGCCACGGAGAGGGTCGTCATCAGCGCCATGTAGACGCAGCTGTTGGAGAGCACCTGCAGGAAAGAGGCGTTCGAGAAGACGCGGACGTAGTTCGCCGCTCCGACGAACCGGCGCGTGTCGCTCAGCATGTCCCATCTGTGGAAACTCAGCCAGACGGCGAAGAGAATCGGATAGATCATGAAGAGCGCGCTGCCCGCGAGCGCAGGAAGCGTCAGCAGGTAGGCGGAGTTGAAGCGCCGTCTACTCATGGCGGGACCGCAGCCTCTCCATGAGGGTCCGCTCCCGCTCCGGGTCGGCGACGCGCCTTCCGTCCTTTTCGAAGAAGGCGAACGCGCCGACGGGGATGTAGAGTTGGACCTCGTCGCCGGGGGCGACGTCGTCCAGTTCGCTTTTCACCATGTCGCGCCCGTACGGAGTCTTGAAGCAGTAGAGCGTGTCGGCGCCGAGAATCTCGCGCGTGACCGCGCGCCCTCCCATACGGACGAAACCGCCCTCCGGAGCGGAGAAACGCGCCGCGCGCGGGCGGAACCCGAACATCGCCTCGTCGCCCAGCGGATGAACGTTCATTCCGGGGTCGCCGATGAACTGGGCGGTGAAGACGCAGTTCGGAGAGGCGTAGACCTCTCTGGGAGTCCCTTTCTGGAGCACCTTGCCGCCGTCCATGATGACGAGCTGCTGCCCCATCGTCATCGCCTCGATCTGGTCGTGCGTGACGAAGACGAAGGTGGAGCCCAGCTTCTGGTGCAGCTCGATCAGCTCCGTCCTCATCTGGTTGCGCAGCTTCGCGTCGAGGTTGCTCAAGGGCTCGTCCATCAGAAAGACCCTCGGCTTCTTCGAGACCGCGCGCGCCAGAGCCACTCGCTGCCGCTGTCCGCCGGAGAGCTTGGAGGGCAGCGAGTTCGCGTACTCCTGCAAGCCGACCATCTCCAGCACGCTCCCCACGATCTCTTCCCGCTCGGCCCCGGGGACGCGCGCGTTCTCCAATCCGAACTCGATATTCTGCCGCACCGTCATATGCGGGTAGATCGCGTAGTTCTGGAAGACGAACGCGATGTCCCGCTTTCCGGGCTCCCGGTCCGTCACATCCGCGCCGTCGATGAAGATGCGCCCCTCGGTGACGCTCTCCAGCCCGGCGATCATCCGCAGGGCGGTCGTCTTTCCGCAGCCGGAAGGGCCCACCAGGACGGTGAACGAGCCCTCCTCCACCTTCAGATTCAGCTTCTCGATCACTCTGTTCTTTCCGTCGTACACCTTGGTCACGTTGTGGAATTCTATACGGGCCACTCCGGACTCACCTCCGTATCGTCGATCGGAGGCGAGCATACCAGCCGGACGTAATGGAGGTGTTGCGCGGAGGTAACGCTATTGTGGCGAAGCGGAGACGAAACGGTAATGTATCGGTAGCTGCGGAATCGTCATTTTTTCGTCCTCCATCGATAAAAACTGCGAAGGACTTGGCACACGAACGGGTGACGCTTTCAAGTATTCCGGACATCGTCTCTTCCTTCGGGTGAAGGGGCGGAATACTCTCTTGAGAGGTTCGCAGAGCATTCGTAAGAATAAAATGTAGTTTACTTGCAAAAAACGGGTCCATTTTTGTAGATTCCATTCTTTCATCTTTCCCGAAGGGATTTCCGGTGCTTTTCGTTATCAAGGGAATCGGGATGTGTATTTTTTTTCTACAAAGGTCTTGGCGCGTCTTCTTTCTTCGTCGGAAGTAAAAAATCCCTTCGCTCCTTTCTCTTTTTTTTATATTGTTTAAAAATATCCTTCTTATATACTCGGGCGAACGAGGTTGGGCTATCCAAAATCAACACAAAAAGGTGGTCGGTGGAATGGATTTTTCACGCAAAGAAGAACTGGAAAAATGTCTGAGCTTTTTGGACGAAGAGGAAGTAATCCGTTTTCTTTCGGATCTTATCAGGATCAACAGCTCGAATCCTCCGGGTAATGAAAAAAACGTGGCCGACAGGGTGAAGCGGAAGCTCGACGAGTACGGCGTCGAATGCGAAGTCATGGAGCTGGAGCAAGCGAACCGGGCCAATCTGTTCGCGCGAATCGGCGACGAGTCCCGCGGTCCGAATCTTGTCTACGGCGGGCATTACGACGTCGTTCCTTCCGGAGAGGGATGGAGGTTCGATCCGTTCGGCGCCGTGGTGGAAAACGATGTGATGTACGGGCGAGGAACCAGTGATATGAAAGGCGGAGACGCCGCCATGACGATGGCGATGTGCATTTTGAAAAAAGCGGGCGTGCCTCTGAACGGCGCTTTGAGCCTTCTCGGAACTTCCGGGGAGGAGGTCGATTTGTACGGGGCGAAAGCATACGTGGAGAGATTCGGTGCGGACGGGATCGATGCGCTTGCAATCAGCGAGGCGAGCAACGGGGATATTCTGGTGGCCGAAAAGGGAGCCTTGTGGCTGAAGTTCGTCTCTAAAGGAAAAAGGGCGCACGGCGGACAGCCCCGACAGGGTATCAATGCCTTGACGAATATGATCCAATTTATAGAAAGAATACAGGGTATGCAATTCGATGTCGTCGACAATGAATTTCTTACTCCCCCGACTTTGTGCCTTACGAGCATGCACGCGGGCGACCTTACGAACGTCATTCCGGATCGATGCGAAGCGACTGTGGATATACGAACGATCCCCGGGAATTCGCATTCCGATCTCCTCGCTCGGATCGCAAAAGAGCTTGATGAACTCAAGAAGGAAAACGAGACGATCGATATCTCGACGGAGATTCAGCACGATCTGCTTCCGATCGGCACGGATGTGAACAACTCCCTCGTGGGGAGCGCGAAGAACGCCTATAGAGCGGTCTTCCGGAAGGAGCCCGATCTAAAAGGCGTTGTCTACTATACGGACGCCGTTCCTTTCAGGGAGGTCAAACCGGAACTTCCTCTGGTCATCTTCGGTCCCGGAGACTACTCCAGAAATCATAAAATCGACGAATACGTCGAGTTGACGAGCGTGCTGGATGCAACGCGTTTTTATATCGCTTTCGCGTTGGATTACCTCAAATAGAGAGAGCGAGCCTCGAACTGCGGCGGTTTTCATACTTTAGGAGGTGAAGGTTTTGGATAAAGAGTACCTTGCGATCGCGAACGACTTCGGGTTCTGGGTTATCGCTGTTTTTATGGTAATGATCGTTGTCTTTCAGTCCGTCCTTTTTATGAGAAAAGCCTGGTCTACGGGGCTTGAAATGGGACTGGAAGCGAAACAAATGAAGGCGGGGCTCAGATCGGCGGTAATCACTTCTCTGGGACCGTCTTTCGCCGTGCTCATCGGGATGGTCGCGCTTGTCGCCCTCATAGGGGCGCCTTTAGCCTGGATGAGACTGTCGGTGATCGGAGCCGTCATGTACGAGGGGTATGCTGCGGAATGCGGCGCTCAGGTTCTGGGGACGACGGTCGGCGCCGGCGATTACGGACTGGTCGGATTCGCGAACTCGCTGTGGGTGATCGCGCTTGGTTCCTGCGGATGGTTGTTGATCGCAGGGCTCTTCACCCATAAGCTGGACGATTTGCGAATGCGCATCGTCGGCGACAGACAGGATTTATTGTCCGTCGTTTCCGTGGGCGCGATTCTCGGCGCGTTCGGTTTTCAGGTCTCGAAAGCTCTTGTAACGCTGAGCCGCCCAGCTGTCGCCGCCGTCGTCGGAGCCCTTGTCATGGTGATCATGAATCTGGTGGCGAAGCATTCCGGGAAGAGATGGTTGAAAGAGTGGTCGTTGGGGGTCGCTATGGTTCTGGGTATGTTCTCGGCGGTCTTTTTCTAGGAAAGAAAGGTGGAGTGAATATGCCGAGCAAAGAGAGTGTATTCAACGAAAAGTTTCAAAAGCCGATTGTTTTCTGGGGAATGGCGACTTGTCTGCTCGCATTCGCGATGAGTTTCTTTCCACCTTTGTATCTTTGGATCAAGTACCATGTTTTGCCGGGCGCGGGGTACATCGTAGCAGGATTCGCGCTCATCTTCGCCTACTCCGGGCCGCTCTGGTTCGTCGAACCGCTGGCTTACTTCCCTATTCTGGGCGTTCCGGGAACGTATATGTCCTTTCTGTCGGGAAACATCTCCAACGTTCGCCTTCCCTGTTCCGCGCTGGCCCAGGAGGCCGCCGGAGTCGAAGAGGGGAGCCGCGAGGGGGCTATTCTCTCGACCCTCGGCATCGGAGCCTCCATCCTGGTCAACATTCTTATCCTCACTGTCGGCGTGGGGCTGGGAGCGGAGCTTGTCGGTAATCTGCCGGCGATAGTGCACGAGGCTTTCAAGTACATATTGCCGGCCATTTTCGGGGGAGTTTTCGGCGGTTTCGTCACGAGAGATTTCAAGCTCGGCGCCGTAGCTCTTCTGCTGGCCATACTCGCGTTGAAAGTCGACTTGTTCCCCATATGGATCACTATCCCTCTGTGCGTCTTCGGGACCGTTGTCATAGGTGCCAAACTACATAATAGAAAGGTCGGACCGCCGGAACGATAGCCGCGGCGTCGGGAAGTGCCGGAAGCCTCTCTCCGCGAAACGGATGCTCTGCGGGCGAGGCTTCCTTTTCTCCTTGGCTGTCGTTCCGCCTAGAGTTTGTTGTTCATGAAGTAAAGAATCAGGGAGAAGTGGATGTTGACTCTTTGGTCGTAGTTCTCCATGTCGAGATCGAGCAACTCGCAGATTTTGTCGACCCTGTACTTCATCGTGTTGTAGTGTATATGAAGTTCTTTCGCCGCTTTGTTCAACGACCAGTTGCTCTTTACGAGGCAATTGAGCGTTTCCAGCAGAGAGTATCCCGCTTTCCGCGAGTCGTAATCGATCAGCTTTCCCAGATGAGTTTTATAGAACGCGACCGATTCGTCCAAGTCGTAGACTGGATGCAGCAGTTGATAGACTCCGGAATCCTCCCAGAAGAGAATGGATGTTTTGGCGGAAAAGTTTCGGGCCAGCTCGACCGCTTTGCGGGCTTCCTGAAAACTTTCGTGCGACTGAAAAACGCTCTCTTTAACACATCCTACACCGATGACGGCGCTAAAAATACTCTCCCGATTCAGCGTTGTGAGAATATCGGCGAGAAATCGAAAGAGGTCGACCTTGTTCAACGCTTGTCTGTTCTCTCCGAGAGGGAGCAGGCAAACAACCGAATAATCGATCACCGCATACGGGATATTCGGGAATTTGCGTTCCATGAGCGAGATCGCAGTATTCGAGAAGGTTTCCATCGAAGGTTCGTTGAATACTTTCTCGGAAATCGCGGTATTCTTGCGGACGCTTCTCTGGTCGCCGATATCGATTATTACCGCTCGGACGAAACCGGAGAAGTTCCAGCCGAAAATGTTCGCTTTGTCCCAGACTTCCTGGGCATACTTTACGTTATGAAAAAGAAGATCGTGTACGAAAATGCTTTTATACTGTTTTTGCGACTCCTGCAACATGGTTTTCCTCTGAACGGCGAGGAGGATGGCTCCGCAGGCCATTTTCAACGTTTCCTGATCCTGTTCGCCGAGCTGAAAGTTTTTTGCCGCATTGAAGACGATGTAACCTATCGTCTTTTCTTTCGCGGCGACGAGGTCGTGCGGGAACATCGTCAGCAACTTGGTGAGAGAGATGTCGCAAAGAATCTTTTTAAACTCTTCGTCTTGAGAAGCCGTTACATTATGATTGCGCATGATATCGTAAAAAGCCAGGTCGACGCTCAAAAATCTGCTCAACTCCGAAATAACGTCTTCAATTTCGCCGCCGTTGACGGCCAGCTCGCAAAAGGTTCTGTTGATCTTCTCCGAGCGGCGAAGTTCCAAAAGTTCCTGATGAAAGAGTCTCTCCAAAATGGGATTGAAAACGTCGGGAAATGTGAGCTGGACAGGGACGTGGAGGAGGGGGAAGTCAAGCTCGTTCGCTTCGTCGAGCACTTCCCGGGGTATTTCGTTGAAGAAACGGTGCACTTTGATCCCGAGCGCCGCCGCATCTACCTGGTCGATGTCTTTTATCAGCTGTTTGAGTTTGAGCGGGGTATCGCGAAAAATAAAGGCGGTGGTGATGAGGAGTTCTCCCCCGTGCAGCCAATGCGCTATGTCCGGAGCATCCATCACCGTCACTTTGTTGATCTTCCTGTCGAGCCCCTTCTCTCCGGCCAGCACCTTCATTCCCTTCAGTTCGGGGAGTTTCAGCATTTCTCTGACTGTTAAATCCATTCCGGGCGTCCTCCTTCGGGAATCGTTACAAGCGTATCAAGGAAAAACATACGGCTTCCTTTCGGTGCGATACGGAGGATATGACAATGAAAAAATCTTAACGCATCGATTTGACAAGATAGTAGCATAAAGCTGTGTTTTTTTCTCATCATAGCCCTTTTCATGGTAAAAAGACGAATCCTTTCCCTTTATTCTCAAGGTCGGCGATGCGTTATAATGACCGATGATGGAGATACAAAGAGAAGTACGCGGACGCGTCCCGCAGTCGCGCTTCGGAACGCAATCGCACGGCGCGCCAATCCGCGTCGGTCGGAAAAAAAGGAGGCGAGTTCTTTGCGGTCGAAAGCGTACGTATTGATCTTCGACGGCCTGGCGGACTGGGAGCCTGCGCTCGCGACGTGCGAGATCGGGAAATCGGGAAAACTGGAGGTTGTCGGCGTCGGTTTTTCGAAAGAGACGGTCGTGACGATGGGCGGTTTCAGGATTTGCCCCGACATAGCGCTCGAAGATGTCGACGTCGACGAAGCGGCTCTTTTCATCCTGCCGGGAGGGGAGATGTGGGAGCGGGGCGGAAGCGCCGAGGTGCGCGAACTGCTCGGCCGTCTTCGCTCGCGGGGCGTTCCCGTCGCCGCGATCTGCGGGGCCACGCTGGAAGTCGTTCGGGCCGGACTGACGCGCGGCGTCCGGCATACGAGCAACGCGCTCGGCTATCTCAAGGCGATGCTGCCGGAGTACGCCGACGGCGACTTCTACGAGGACAAGCCCGCGCTCTCGGACGGAAACCTGATAACCGCGAGCGGGCTCGGAAGCGTCGAGTTCGCGTACGAGATCGTCAGGCTGCTGAAAATCTACAATGAAGAAGAGGCGCTCGAACTGTACGAGATGTTCAAGCACGGCGTCGTCCCGACGAGATTCAAGGCGTAACGCTCGAAGGGGAGAACGCGCCGGCGACGGCGTTCTCCCCTTCGAGCGTCGTCCTGTCGCGGTCCGCTTTCCCGGCTATTCCGCCCGGCGGTTTCCCGCGTTTACGACGCGGAGTCGCGTTTCATCGTTCGTGCGGGGACGTTCCTCGTATGGCAGTGGATACCGCCGCCGTACAGATTGAGCGCCAGCGGATCGATCTGGACGACGCGTCTGCCGGGGAAGGCCTCCCGCAGCACCTCCAGCGCTTTTTCATCCTTCTCCCGAACCATCGAAGGCATCCCCGGCGCGAAGTACTTGTGCGCCAGCACGACCCCGTTGCAGACCAGGAAGTTGCAGTAGCTCATGGCGGGCAGCACATGGACGGGCGGCTCGGGAAAAGGAGAGCCGTCCGTCAGCGCGGGCTTGCCGTATTCCTTTTCATCCCACAGGAGAAAGGCGTCGTCGCCGGGGCGGAGGTCGACATAGAACGGCTCCGGAACCGGCATTTCAAGAATACGGAACGGCGCTCCCGAAACGTCGGAGGCGGCGCGCACCGCCTCGTAAGCCTGGTCCAGCCGTTCCTTGTTCAGCGCGTGCAGCGCGCTGCGGGAAGCTTCTTCGGCGTCGATGCGCGCGACGATGACGGTGCGGGGGTCGGCGAAACGGCAGATCTCGTCGATATGTCCGTTCGCCGAAGATGCCCGGAACGCGGTGAAGGCGCCGTTCTCCGAAGGAATCGGCCCGCTGTAGGCGTACTCGTCGTCGTAGGAAGCGCGGGGGATCCAGATGATTTTTTCGACCCCGAACACCCTCCGGAACTCCGCCTCCACCTGTTCGACGGTCTTGTCCGGGTTGCGCTTGTCGACTTCGGTCTCTCGAATCGCCATCATCGCGCCTCGGCCGTTGAACTCCCTGTCGCCGCCCTCGCCGACGAGGTCGGCGGCGACGACGTCCGAAACGCCGATCTCCGCGGCGTGGAACGCAGCGAAAGCGCGCAGACGTTTGGATATCTCCTCCTCCTCCGAAAATTGCCCGTACATGGTGAACCGAAAATCCACTCTTCTGCGGTTGCCCTGCTCGTCGACCGTCACTTCCGCTCCGAAATCGCGCGGGAACTGGATTTCGCAGGGGTAGCGCACGAAGCGCAGCGCTCCTGTTCGCACGCCGTTCCGTTCCAGAACGGCGCGCGCGCGCGTCTCGACGCCCTCGTCGGAACAGCAGACGATCACCTGCGCCTCCAAGGCCAACTCGCGCACTATCCGAACGCTGACCATATCAGAATTCAGCGAGGGCGTCGCCATGGCGGCGACGGGCCAGACGATCATGACCGATTCCTGCGGCTCGAACTCGCCGACGCTTCTATAACCGACGATAGCGCATCATCTCCTTAAAAAACGTATATTCTTGCTTTATATTATACGTGTTTTTCGTCCGGCGTTTTCCCGCGTTTACGAAGCGAAGTCGAGTTTCAGCTCCCGCGCGACGAGCTGCCCGTTCTCCAGCGCGATCAGCACGGCCTTTCCCCACCAGGCGCTCCCCCTGCCGAGGGAGGAGCAGATCTTCCCCCCGATGCGCACCTGCGTCGCCTCGAAGCGCTCCGCCCACACGCCGTGTTCGCCGCCGCGCGTTCCCGCGTGGACCACGCCCTTGAGCCTGCCGTGGACGAAGATGTTGCCGGACGCCCGTATTTCCGCTCCCTCGTTCATATGTCCCAGAAGCATCACGTCGCCGTCGTGCTCCACCATCTGCCCCGAGCGAAGCGATTGCGTCAGGATGAGCGACCCCGTTTCGACGCGCTCTCCGTCCGGCCGTCCGGAGACGGGCTCTCCGGTGATGAACCCCGTATTGCGGAAAAGTTCCAGCGTCTCCCCGTCGTCCGCCGTCCAGGAGAGAACGTGGAATCCTCCGGCCCAGACGAAGTCGCAAAGCAGCCTGGAGAGAAAATCCGGCGTAAATCTGCGTTTCTTGCAGTCGATCACCAAGCCGGTGTCGCCCGCGATGCGGACCAGTTCGTCGACGGAGGAGCGAGCTTCATCGAGTACCTGCTCGTCCGTCGCGTCGTCCGGAAGAATGATGCGGATACCGTATCCCGTCCCCTTGAGGAGAATCCGCGGTTCGTTACCCTGCTCGACGAACTTCTTCAACAGTTTTTCCCCGGTATCCAGTATATTGAACATAATGCTCACTCCCTTTCGCGCTCTTTCAGGTAATCTCTGCCTTGTGAAACAGCCTACACCTTGACACCGTGTGAGAGTCAAGGGCGTTGCGAACTCTTTGCATTTCGTTGCGAATCTTAAAAACGGGTCGGCGAAGAACGCTTCGATGCGCTTGGAGTTTCGAAAACGTTTTAGCCCGTATTCTGTTGGATTCATTGAAAAAAGCAGGAAAAGGAGTATGATAAAGCGCCTGAAACGGAAATTCGGACGAAAACGCCTGATTGTCCTAAAAATATCCGACTATAAAGGGATGAGACCATGGAAGAGTATCTGGCCGTTGCGGAACGGAACTTGCGGAAAGCGCAGGAGGTCATCGCGGAGCTGGGCGTCGAAGAGGCCTGGAAGGGCGTCGGCGGGACGGCCAATCTGGTGGGCTCCGTCAGGACGGAACTCCTGATGAGCAACCTGGACATCGATTTTCACGCGTACTCCGGAGAATCTCGGGGGACGTCCGTAGAGGCGCAGCTTCGGGACGGTTTTGCGGCGATGGCGAAGATCGCATCCCGCAAGGGCGTGCGGAAGATCGAATGCTACAACTTCCTCGGGGAGGAAGACCGCTCCTTCGACTGGCACATCTTCTACGCCGACGCGGACGAACGGACGTGGAAGATCGACATCATCCACATCATGAACGACTCCGTCTACAAGGGAAAGTTCGAACGGGTCGCGGAGAAGATCGCGGCCTCGCTGACGCCCGAGTTCCGAAATCGTATCCTCGGGATCAAGTGGGACGGCATGGAGCGCGGGGTACAGGTCGTCGGCATCGAGGTGTACAAAGCCGTCATCGAGGACGGCGTGCGCAC
Organism: Synergistaceae bacterium; assembly: GCA_018436725.1. Lineage (GTDB taxonomy): Bacteria > Synergistota > Synergistia > Synergistales > Aminobacteriaceae > JAAYLU01. The sequence goes on from JAHDKT010000081.1 coordinate 48,272, forward strand.
CTTCGACGAATTCCAGGAGTGGAAGACCAAAGAGGCGTGCGGCGGAATCCTTCAGTGGGAGCCCCGCGCCGGCGAGTAACGGACGATCTGCGTCACGGGGCTTGTGGTCAAGGGCTGAATAGCCTATCATATTGTAATAGCATGGGAGATTTCGTTCCGGCCGGAGGAGGGAGCGTTCATGGAGGTACAGAACAACGAGTGGCAGGTAGTGGTCTTCTTTTTGGGAGGACAGGCGTTCGCCATCAGCGTGGACAAGACCAGGGAAATTCTTCGCTGGCCGGGGAGCCGTCCGATTCCGGAGTCCCACCCCGCCATGATCGGCATCACGTCCGTCCGCGGAGAGGTGATGCCCCTGCTCGACCTCAGAGCCTACCTCGGCATCGCGCCGAAGGTCCCGCTGGAATCGAGCAAAGTAATCATCGCCGAGTTCAACGAGAGCAAGCTGGGTTTCGTCGTCGACGCCGTCGAACGCATTTACGGAATCGGCTCCTCGGAGCTGGACTCCACATTGACGAGCGCGGTGCTCGGCAAGTCCATCCTCTACGTCATCAAGCGGAACGAGAGCAACGTGCTGATCCCCGACTACGAAGCGATCATCCAGGCGGCCGCTCCTTCCCTCGACAGAAGCCTCTCCATCGACCTGAAGAAGGTCGCGGAACTCGCGGCTCCCCTCGGCGACCTCGACCGGTACCGCATCCTCGTCGCGGAGGACTCGCCGCTCATCCGAACGCAGATATCCGACGTGCTCACCCAGGGCGGCTTCCACAACGTGACGCTCGTCGCGGACGGCAAGGAGGCCTGGGAGCGCCTGGCGATGAAGAACGAACGCTACGACCTCCTCGTCACCGACGTCGAAATGCCCCGTCTCGACGGCGTCGCCCTCACCAAACAGGTGAAGGAGCACCCCGAACTGAAGCGGATGCCGGTCGTCGTCTTCTCCTCCATCATGGTGCAGGACGTCCGGCTCAAGATCTCCGGCACCGGCGCCGACGCGCACGTGACCAAGCCCGAACTGCCGAGGATGGTCGAAAAGGTCTGCCGCCTCCTGCTGGACTCGAAGGAGAAGGCCGGGGCGACGAAGTAAGGACGACCGAACGTGTCGAATCGGAGGGCGTCGAGCGCCCTCCTTTTTTTCGTCCGGTCGAAAAGGAGGAAAATCCGTGCTTTTTCAAGAACTCGAAGCGATCCATGCCCGTCCGAGGCCGTTCGCATTCTCCACTGCGCGCGATCTCTGGACCGATGATCATATATCGGAAAAAATGTTGTCGTTCCACCTCGACGAAACGCTGGACGCCGCGTCGCGGAACACTGCGTTCATCGAGCGTTCCGTCGAGTGGATCGTCTCGCGCTTCGGCGTATCGGAGGGCGTATCCGCAGTCGATTTCGGATGCGGTCCCGGACTCTATACGACGCCTCTCGGGAAGCGCGGGGCGAAGGTGACCGGCGTCGACTTCTCGAAGCGATCGCTTCGACATGCGACCTCCGTCGCCGAGCGCGAGGGGCTTTCGATCGACTACGTCCATTGCGACTACCTCGAATTCGAGACGGAGGAAAAATTCGACTTGATCCTGATGATCATGTGCGATTTCTGCGTATTGAGCCCGGCGCAGCGGCAGGCGATGCTGCGAAAATTTTCCGGCATGCTTTCTCCGAACGGCCATGTGTTGTTGGATGCCTACTCCCTTGCGACCTATGCCCGACGGGAGGAAGCCGCCTCGTACGAACGGAATCAAATGAACGGATTCTGGTCGGCGGAGGAGTATTACGGTTTTTTGAACGTCTTCAAGTACGAGGAGGAACACGTGATCCTCGACAAGTACACGATCGTGGAAGCGGACCGGATACGGACGATCTATAACTGGTTTCAGTGTTTTACTCCGGAGACGCTCGGGGCGGAGTTCGCGCGGAACGGCTTGAAGGTCGTCGAACTCTCTTCCGATGTCGCGGGAACGCCCTTCGATCCTCTGTCGGAGGAATTCGCGGTCGTTGCGGAGCTTCTCCGACCGTTTGAAAATGTATAACGGCGAGCAGGCGTGAAAAAACTGATTCTTGTCAACGGCACGATGGGCGCGGGGAAAACGACAACGTGCACCCTGCTGTTAAAAAAACTGCACTCCGCCGTCTTTCTGGACGGCGACTGGTGTTGGAACATGAATCCTTTTGTCGTGAACGACGAAACGAAAGCGATGGCGCTGAACAACATCGTTTTTCTGCTCAACAGCTTCCTCGGCTGCTCCGAGTACAGGTACGTCATCTTTTGCTGGGTAATGCACGAGGAGAAGATCATCGACGACATTGTTGCCCGCCTTGTTCTGGAAGACGTTTCGGTCTACAAGGTTACTTTGGCCGTGTCGGAATCGGCGCTGATCGGACGTCTGGAGAAGGACGTCGCGGAAGGGCTGAGAGACGCCGATAGCGTGGCGCGAAGTCTTGCCCGAAGAGCCATGTATGAAAGCATGAATACTGTGAAAATCGATGCGAGCGAGAAAACGCCCGTTTGGGCCGCCGAAGAAATAAAGAAGCTGATCGGCTGCTGAAGTGGAGTCTCGGCATTCCGCCTTCTCGACGGCGCTCCTCGAAGGAAGGGACTCTTCTCCTCGGGACGCCGCTCTCGTTCGCCGATCGACGGCGGGATTGTCCGATGGATGATGATGCATTTTGCTCGGAACCGAGGTGGAAGAGAATGAAACAATGGTTCACGGTCGATCGTATCGATAAAGACACTCACGTGATCAGCGAATATCGCCATTGGGAGGAAACCCACTGCTACCTGCTTCAAGGTCGGGAACGATGCCTGCTCATCGACACCGGACTGGGCATTTCCGATATTTCCGAAGAAGTGAAAAAACTGACGGAAAAACCGGTGATCGCGGCGGCGACCCACATTCACTGGGATCATATCGGCGGGCATAAGTACTACCCGGATTTTTACGCCCACGAGGCGGAGCTGAACTGGCTGAATGGAGAATTCCCGCTGACGATGGATACCATCAGGGAGATGGTCGTGGATCGCTGCGATTTGCCGGAGGGGTTCGATGTGAACGCGTACGAGTTCTTTCAGGGAACCCCGACGCGGGCGCTGCGCAACGGCGACACGATCGATCTGGGGGGACGTGTGATCGTCGCGCTGCATACGCCGGGACACTCTCCCGGGCATCTCTGTTTTTGGGAACCGCAGCGCGGCTACCTGTTCACCGGCGATCTTGTCTATAAGGACACGTTGTTCGCGTACTACCCCTCCACCGACCCGGAGGCGTATCTCGAATCGCTTGAAATGATTTCGGCGCTTCCGGTGCGCAGAGTATTTCCGGCCCACCATAGCCTGGACGTTCATCCGGAAATTCTGAACCGCATGAGAGACGCTTTTCGCCGATTGAAAGCGGACGGCAAGCTGCATCACGGGAGCGGAACGTTTCAGTACGGCGACTGGAGCGTATGGTTGTAAAATCCGCTTCGCTGGAGCGGGACGAACGGATGATATGTACGATGCTTGAGGAGGCGCCATGAAAGTCTTGGTAAGCGCGTGTACGATAGGGTGCGATTGTAAGTATAACGGGAAAAACAACAGGAATGAAGCGGTGATCGAGTATCTGAGGGATAAGGAAGTCATAAGCATCTGCCCTGAAGCGTTGGGAAACATGGGGACGCCCCGTCCGTGCGCTGAAATCGTCGACGGTGTGGTGATGGACGAGCACGGCAAGAATGTGGATGCGGAATTTCGAAACGCGGTCGCTCTCGCCTTGGAAAAAATAAAGGACGAAGAATTCGACCTGGTGATTCTGCAATCGCGAAGCCCCACGTGCGGAGTGAACCGGATTTACGACGGGACGTTTTCGGGGAAGTTGATCCCCGGGCGGGGGCTCTTCGCGCAGGCGCTCGTACAAAGGGGATATACTGTGGTCGACGCCGAGGATGTGTCGAAGCTGTAAGCCGTTCTTTGCCGCCCCGCTGTTCGAGCGGTGATCGCGAAAGAACCGCCGAGAGCGCGTCGCGGTCGATGGGCGTCCGATCCGAACGATGATCGGCGCTGGAGCGTTCCGAAGGAGGCGTTTCGAAAAGAGGGGTACTCTCTTTGAAACGCCTCCTTCGCGTCTTCTTCGGAATCGGCGGAAATGCCTTCAGGCGCCCTCCCCGAGCGGGCGCAGCAGTTCCAGATCGTCCACCGTGAGGGCGAAGGAGAAGCGGTAGCCGGCGACGACGGAGACCGGCCGCAGATCGAACAGTTCGAGGTACGGATGGTCGAAAATCTCCAGGGAGGCTTCGCCCTTCCAGATCGGAGAGATCTTCGCGTCCCTCGACTTGAGCCGGACGAGGTCGTGGACCAGCGGGCGATCATGCTTCCCCGCGGAGAGGTCCGGGAAGCAGCGGACGTTGACCGCGGCGGCGAATCCGGGAGAGGGGAGCGATTCCGTCCGCTCCCGGAGCGTGACCTTCGCCTCCAGCAATCGACGCTCTTTCGCCGAAAGCGTCGCCCCGAACCTGCCTCCCGGCCCCGTTACGGGAGAGGCTTTCGACGGAAGATCGTACGAACGGGTGATCCACGTGGAGCCGATCTGCTTCGGCCACCCCTGCGCGAGTCCGCGCATCAACGCCGTGTCCTGATCCACGAAGATAAACGGGCAGTAGGCGACGGCGGCTCCCTCGTAACTTGCCGACAGAAGAACGATCGTCTCGCGGTACTGGCTCCGGGACGGGTCCAGGTATTCGTCCCCGCTCTCGCTGACGTACTGCCACTCCACGAAGTAGGCCGCGCAGCGTGCGGAGGCCAACTTCAGCCCTTCGGGCAAAAACGACTCCGCGCGGGAAAAATCGGCGTCGAACTCCACGGCGAGCGCGTCTCCGGCATAGTGCCACGGGGGCGTCGGAGCCAGGCTCGACGTGCCTCGGGGCGTTCTGGGCGCTGTGTATCCTTTGAGCATCTTTGTCGTCTCCCTTCTTGAATACGGCTGTATAACGGAACAATACCAGCCTCGAACGAAGACGTATAGGAAAAAATTGGCGCTCTCTCCGCGCGATGGGCGTGGTTTTTCGTCGCCGCGAGCGTCCGTGTGTCGAAAAACGCTCGCGCACGGAGTATCTCTCTCCGCGTGAGGTTCCAATACGCCTTGATGTAAACAGTGCTTCTCTATAACGCATGATCGGTGGATTGACAAAAGTTAGATCGATCTCTATTATTATGTGCGGGCGCACGCACTTAATATGAGGGCGCCGCGAGGAGGCTGCATGTTTTTAGGGGACGACGTTTTTTTTCGATCGCTCAGAAGTATTGTGAAGAAGATGCATCGCCTCGGCGATGCGGCGTTGAGCGCGCACGGGATAGGCCATGCGGAGATGCGCCTCCTGCTGTTGCTGTATGACGAGGACGGTCGTCCTCAGGAGTCGCTTGTCGCCGGTCAGGTTGTCGACCGCACCAATGTGGGGCGGTCGTTGAAAAAGCTCGAAGAACTCGGCTACGTGGAGCGGAGGAAAAGCCCGGAGGATGGACGGGCGAAGCTGGTCTTTTTGACGGAGCGCGGCAGGGCGCTTCAAGCGAGCGTGCTTTCCGTAAAACAGGACATCGAGGCGAAGGTGACGTCCGGGATCTCGGGTGAGGAGTTGAGGGTGGTTTCGAAGATTCTTGAGAAGATGGATAAAAAGCTCTCCGGCGGCGTGTGAAAAATACTCATTACAAGCGCGCGTTTCTTTTAATAGATGCGTGCGCACGCATGTAATTTGATGAAAGGAGGAAGAGTATGTACAGTCTTGGCATAGACGCGGGGTATTCTTCGGTCAAAGTCGCTCTGATGCGCGACGGCGGGATCGTGCGCAGCGAGTACGCTCCGCACAGGGGGAAAATACGAGAATGTCTGCTGTCGCTTCTTGAACGGACGGGAGCGGCGGAGTATGCGGCGCGGATGAACAGCGGGGCGGCGACCGGCAGCGGCGCGAAATTTCTTTTCAGGTACGGAATAGCCCACGTCAACGAGGTGACGGCGCTTGTCGAGGGAACGAAACTTCTGGCTCCGCACTGCAACTCCATCGTGGAGATAGGAGGCGAGGGCGCCAAGTTCGTCGGCGGCTGGAAAGAGGAGAGCGAAGGCGGTCTGCGCGTCGCGATGAATTCCAACTGTTCCGCGGGGACGGGGTCGTTCCTCGAAGAACAGATGTCGCGTCTCGACCTGCGGCTCGAAGACTACTCGAAGCTGGTGTCGCGCGCCGTCTCCATTCCCAGAATCGCGGGCCGCTGCAGCGTGTTCGCGAAGACGGACATCGTTCATCATCAGCAGGAAGGGGTTCCCGTGGAGGACATTCTTCTCGGTGTGGCGTACGCGCTGGTGAATAACTTCAGGGCGTCCGTCGTCAAGGGTCTTCCCGTGGCGAAGCCCGTCTTTTTCGCGGGAGGCGTGGCGTTCAACGAGGGGATCGTGTCCGCGATGCGCCGCGTTTTCGAACTCGATGAAGAAAGCCTTTTTCTCTCCCCGCTTTCGGGGAGCGCCGGGGCGGTCGGCGCGGGAGCGGTCGCGGCGAAGGAGTCTCTTGCTCTGGATGCGGCGGATTTTCTGGAGCGGCTGCGTTCCTCGGAGCGTCTCGGAGATATCCGCACGGAGGAAAGCTCCGCGCTTCCCTCGCTTCGCGCGTACGGAACGGGAGATTCCGTCGGGAAGCATCGGTGCGCGACGCCGAAGACATCCGCCGAGCCCGTCCCGTGCTGGCTCGGCGTCGACGTCGGCTCCACGAGCACGAATCTTGTGCTGATGACGCGCGAGCACGAGATCGTCGCCTATAAATATTTAAAAACCTTGGGGAATCCGGTGCAGGCGATTCGCGACGGTTTCTCCGAGCTGCGGCGCGAGCACGAAGGGCGGGTGCGCATCGAGGGGGCGGGCGCGACCGGCTCGGGGCGCCGCATGATCGGCGAGCTCATCGGCGCGGACGTGGTGAAGGACGAGATTACCGCCCAGGCGAAGGCGGCGGCGTTTCTCTTCAAGGACGTGGATACTGTCTTCGAGATCGGAGGACAGGATTCGAAGTACATCGGTCTGAAGAACGGCGTTGTCGCCGATTTCCAGATGAACAGAGTCTGCGCGGCAGGGACGGGATCGTTTATCGAGGAGCAGGCGAAAAAGTTCGGAATTCCGGTGGAACGGTTCGGCGAAACGGCGCTTGCGGGAGACGCGCCGCTGAACCTGGGAGAGCGGTGCGCCGTGTTCATCGAGAGCAGCGTGGCCTCGGCGCTTATGGACGGCGCGTCGATCGAGAACATCGCCTCCGGACTCTGCTACTCGATCGCGAAGAACTACCTGAACAGAGTCGTGGGGAAGAAAAAAATCGGGGAGAAAATTCTGCTTCAGGGAGGCATCGCCTTCAATCAAGGCGTGGTGAACGCGTTCCGCGCCGCGACGGGCAAAGAGATCGTCGTCCCCCCTTTTTTCAGCGTCACCGGAGCGTACGGCGTCGCGCTTCTGGCGAAGGAGGAGATGGAAGCGGGAAAGAGCCGTTTCAAGGGATTGCGCATGTTCGAGGCCGCCGGAGAACCCGTCGCGGCTCGACCGGAGGAACGCGTCCCCGCTTCGGCGGAAGGCGCCCGCCGTTTCGATGAAAAGGTGTCGGCGCTCATCTTCAAAGGGTACGACGGCGTCCTGCATCCTTCGAAAAAGACGGTGGGCATTCCGCGAGGCCTTTTTACCTACGGGATGTTCCCCATGTTCTCGGAGTTTTTCAAAGAGCTGGGGTTCAACGTGCTGCTCTCCGATCCCACGAACGAAGAGACCGTACGGCGCGGTCAGGAGTACTCCAGGGACGAGCTGTGCTACCCGTTGAAGCTGCTGACGGGGCACGTGGCCGAACTGGTGGAGAAAAAGACGGACTTCATCTTCTTCCCCGACCTGCACTCGGTGATGCACCCCGATTCCCACACCAGACAGAATTACGGGTGCGCGTACATGCAGCTCGCCTTCAAACTGATCAGCGACACGATGGGGCTGTCGGAGAAGGGAATCACGCTGCTTGCGCCGACCATCGCCTTCAACCGCGGGCCGGAGTTCATGCGGAAGAGTTTTTGCGCGCTCGGAGGCCTGCTCGGCAGGACCGGGGAGGAGACGGAGCGGGCGCTCCGGAAGGGAATGGAAGGCTTTCTCGATTTCGAAAGAAGGGCGAAGGAGAACGCGAAAAACGAGATAGCGAAAATAGCCCCCGACGAGAAGGTCTTCGTGATCATCTCCAAAATCTACGGAGTGGCGGATCCCGTGCTGAACCTGGGGATTCCGGGAAAGCTGATGGACATGGGGTACAGGACGCTCTCCTTTTTCGACCTGCCCGAAGGGGACATCTCGGGGGAACACCCCAACATGTACTGGCCCTTCGGACAGCATATCCTCGAACCGGTGAAACTGATACGGGAACATCCGAATATGTACGCGGTCTTCCTGACGCATCACTGCTGCGGCCCCGACTCCATGCTCCTGCACTACTTCCGTGAGCTGGCGGGGGAGAAGCCCTATCTGAACATCGAGGTGGACGAACACTCGTCGTCCGTGGGCGTGCTCACCAGAATAGAGGCGTTCATCAACAGCCTTTCCGGCAGAAAAACGCACGTCGCCGCTCCCGTCGAGGAGTACGTCCGGACGCTCCCTTCCAGTCCGTGCCGAATGCTGCGCTCTCTCGGCGAGCTCGACGGAAAGACTACGGTCTTTCTCCCTTTCTTGCACCCGTATTCGCCGCTGCTGGAAGCGTTGCTGCGCGCGCGAGGAGTCGACGCGGAAGAGCTGCCGGAGCCGGACGGCGCGACGCTCGACGAAGGCCGCGCGCAGACGCTCACGAACGAACTGCTCTCGCTGACGGTGCTGCTGGGAAGTCTCTTCCGGAAGGCGCGCGAGCGCGCCGGGAAGCCGAGCGCGTTCTTCATCCCGCAGACGGAGGGCGCGGAGGTGGACGGCCAGTATGCCCGGCTCGCGAGGATGCTGTTGGACGAGAAGGGGTACGGCGGCGCGGAAATAGTGGCTCCGTTCCTCGAAGACGGGCCGGAAACGAACGCCGAACTTCTTTCCGCCGTCTTCTCGTGCGTTGCGGCGGGCGACGCGGTTCTCGCCGCGCCGCTTCGGTCGAGGAAAGAGTATCTGCGCCGGATGCGCGCCGTCGTCTCCGCGCGCGGAGTCGCCCCGGAGGCGTTGCGGCGGATCGGGGAGGACATCGCGGAGGAGTGGCGCGGACTGGAAGAGCCTCTCTCGATTTTCGCCGTGGGGGAGGCGAGCGTCCTCTACAACGACTTCCTGAATAATTTCATGCTGAGAACGATGGAGGAAAAAGACGGCCATCGGGTCGTCAGGGCTCCGTTGAGCGAGTGCCTTTGGTTCTTTTGGAACGACGCGCTTCCCCTGCTCTCCACGGAAGCGCGGAATACGAGCGCTCGCCTGCTGGACGAGTTCGCCGGAACGATGCGCTCCCTTTCCGACGCGTTGTCACGGTACACTCCCTTTTCCGAAAGTTCGGAGACGCTCGCGAACGATGCGGATGCGTTGACGGGGCTGTACTGCGGGGCGTTCGGAAGATACAGGGCCGCGAGGACGCTTCGTTCTCCGGAGTCCGTCCGCGGCGTGGTGACGCTGTCGTCCACCTACGAGAACACGGGAATTCTGCTGAACGCGCTCGACCGGAAACGGTACGAAACGGCGAAGCCGATTCTCGATCTGACGTTCGACGGCGGGTTTGGAGAAAACGACAGGGTCAAGCTGGAATCTTTCGTCCACTATCTCAAACGGGAGCGGGAATGCCCGCTTGCCCGATAAAATAAGGAGGTGTGCCATGAGTGTTGATACGAGTTGCGCCGGTCGTCTTCGTCATCGTTGCGGCAGCAGGTTCGGGAGAGGGCGCTCACTCCCGAACAGCGCGCATATGCATGCGCCCGAACAGCTCTTCGGGGCTCTGGAGTTGAAAGAGGGCGACGTGTTCGTGGATTTGGGGTGCGGCGCGGGAGAGTACGCGCTGTGCGCGGCCCGCATGCTCGGAGAATCCGGCGCGGTGTACGCTCTCGATCGCCTGAGCGACGCCGTCGAGGAGGTGCGGCGAAAGGGGAGCGCGAACCCGGGGGCGCCCGTGCGCGCCGTCGTCGCGGAGCTGACGGAGACGCTGCCTTTGGATGACGGGATCGCCGACGTGTGCTTCTTGTGCACGGTGCTCCACGCTATCGACGGCGATACGAAGCGGCGGCGTCTGTTCGCGGAGATGTACAGAGCGCTCAAACCGGAGGGCCGAGCCGCGGTGGTGGAGTGCAAGAAGGAAGCGTCGCGCTTCGGCCCTCCCGAAAACATGCGTCTTTCCGAGAGCGACGTGGACGCGTTGGCGTGCGGCGCGGGATTTTCAAGGAAGAGCGCGACCGATCTCGGGGACAACTATCTCGTTGTGTACGAAAAAGCACGAGCGCGTTGCGAGTAGAACGAAGGGGACGAGCGAGAGGCGTTCCGTCCCGCGCTCGTCCCCTTCATGAAACCCGGCGCGCTCCTCAGACTTCTCCCCGGTACTGCCGGGGAGTGACGCCGACGTGGCTCTTGAAGACCTTGATGAAGTGACTCTGATCGAAAAAACCCAGCCCCGCCGCCAGTTCGACGGGGTGTTTTTTCTTCCGGAGTTCTTTTTTCGCGTGGTTGACGCGCAACATGGTCTGGTAGGCGTGCGGCGTGAGCATGAAGCGTTCTTTGAAGAGGCGCGGGATGTGGAACTTGTTGATCCCGGAGATCTCCTCAAGCCTGTCCAGCGTGATCTTCTCCGGAAAAAAGCCGCGAAGGTGCTCCTGAATTTTCATCAGGCCCGGATGCTCCCGCCCCCCTTTGCGCGGAGAGGGGGCTGTCTGCTTCCCCGCGATCCAGCCGAAGACGTCCGCCGCGACGGTCTCCTTCTCCAGAGGCTCCGCGTTGCCGATGAACGTCGCGAGCATTCCGCGCACCGGCGAGAAATCGCACTCCCGCGACGAGAGCATGGTGAAGCCGATCTCCGCGCCGGCAAGCTCCGCCTCCCTGAAGGCGCGAAACCAATCGGCGTCGACGAAGAACATCGCGTACCGCCACCTGTCCTTCCGAAGCGGCGCGCACGCGTGCACCGCGCAGGGCGGAAAGAAGAGCAGCGTCTCCTCGCGGAGCGTCCGGCTCTCCCCGTCGCACCAGACAAGCGTCTCCCCCTGCTGGAGGATGCCGAGGGAGCACTCCTCGTGCGAATGCCGCTTGTAACGCACCTCCTCCTCGGCGCAGAGTTTCAGCTCGAAAAACGGCAAACTCGCATCGCGATAGAATTCGATTCCCATGCAGCGCCTCCCGTGTACCGAATCATGCGTCATGAATCTCCCGGCGATGTTCTCTATTATTGCACAAATGCTTCGTTCCTTGGAGACCTGTATCCGTTTTCGGCGGACCGCGTTCATGGCGTTCGCGGATCGGAGCGCGGCGTTCTCTTGAAAAAAGTAAAAAAACTGACTATACTGCATATATCCTGTACGAAGCGAAGAGTTTTTTCCGCGAAAGGGGAGAGCGTCATGAAATCGACGGATGAACTGATGAATGAACACAGGGGAATCGAGGTTATGCTGGATGTTCTTGATGCGGTTGCCCGGAAAGTTGCGACCGGAAAACCCGCTGATTTCGGTCACCTGGACGGAATGATGGAGTTCCTGTCCGTCTTCGCCGACAAGTGCCGCCACGGGAAGGAGGAGGAGTTCCTCTTCCCGAGCCTTGAAGCGGCGGGAGTGCCGAACGAGGGCGGTCCCATCGGCGTCATGCTGAGCGAACACCGCAAGGGGCGGGAGTGCATCGCCGGCATGAAGCAGGGCGTCGCGGCGCTGAAATCGGGGGAGAAGAAGAAGGGATCCGCGCTCTTCGCCGATAATGCGGCGGCCTATACGGAGCTGCTGAGGCAGCACATCCAGAAAGAAGACAACGTGCTCTTCGTCATGGCCGGTCGGTGTCTGAGCGATGCGCAGGATGAAGAGCTGTTCCGCGAGTTCGAGAAACTGGAGGAGGAGCGGATCGGAAAGGGGAGGCACGAGCAGTTTCACGCCCTTCTGGACGATCTGCGGCAAATCTATCTCGGCTGACCGCCGACGCGCTGCGCCTGCGGCGGGCGGCGACGTAGCGTACGCCGAACGAACCGGCAGGCTCGCCAAGAACCGATGCCCCGACCCGGTAGCGCCGCTTTGCTCCCCCCGCTTCTCCGAGAAGACGGGGGGTTTTTAAAACGAATCGTCCGTCCCGCAGCCTCGCTTGCGAGGGGAACAAAAGTGTACTATCATGCGCTGTGGAGCCGCGTTCGCTAATCGGGTACGGGAGCTGACTGACGGAGAAATCTTCTTTTCTTCACTACGATAAAGCGCATTGTCATAGGAGGATGAAAATGACTGATATAGAGAGAATTGAAATTGATGAAAATTGGGCACATTCCGCAGTTGTTATAGCAGGAGAATATGCTTTTATTAGTTATTGTATGAAAAATGAAGGTCAAGGCATTGAAAATCAAATAAATGGTGCTTTTGATGTTCTGGAAGATAGATTAGAAAAAATAGGATTGACTTTAGAGTCAGTTGTCAAAATGGACTGTTTGTTTAATGATATAATGGATATTAAATATTTAGGGGAAATAATCAAGCAAAGATTCAATAGGAAGTATCCTTCAAGAAAAGCCTATGAAACAAGGTTTTTGAGAGACGGCATTCTATTTCAAGTCGATGCAATAGCCTATATTGTAAGCAAAGGTTAGCATATTGTGCAATAAGGCGTGTTAATTAAAGAAATTGATGTTTAACTGATTATGTAAATATTCCTGCCGTATTGTGGTCTTCGCGGAGCAATTGCTTCAATTTTGCGAGGCTGATGTCACACAGGATAAGCGTTCGTTTTCTGCTCCGCGAAAGAGACGTATCCTCGACGTTGAAAAAGGAGTACGGCGCGGTGGTGACGAAGATCGTCCGTTCGTTCCGCCCCGGAGATTTGTAGTAGATCCGCGGAAACCGCAACAACCGGAGAGAAGCGCGGGAACGCCGCCCGTGTTTTCGACCTCCCCTTTTCCGCCCCCTATAAAAACTCCAGCGGGCAGAAGTCCTTCGAAAAGATCTTCGTTCCGTACTGCGCGAACCCGACCGTGTAGGAAGTTTCGTCCTCCGACTCCACGACGCCCTCCCCGTACCTCGGGTGCAGCGTTCTTTTCGCTCCGGCGGAAGCTTCCTCCGTTCGTTCCGGCCCGAAAACGTCCTGCGCGCCGCGCTTCCCCCGGTTTTCCAGGATCATCCGGCGGTACCCCTGAAGGTCGGCCTCGCCGGGCGCATCGTCCGGCGCTTCCAGCAGACGCGCGGGGATCATGGAGAGGTAGCCGCTCTTGCCGGGCATGACGCGGGGGTCGTCCGGGCTCGTGTAGTAGGAGAGCTCAAGGTAGTCCTTCGCGCGCGTGATGCCGACGAAGAAGAGGCGGCGCTCCTCCTCCTGCTCCTCCCACCTGCCCGGAGACGTGTGCATCGGGATCAGCCCGTAGTTGACGCCGACGATGAAGACGCAGCGGAACTCCAGCCCCTTGCAGGCGTGGAGCGTCATCAGCCGCACCGCGTCCACCTCCGCCGACGGAGCTTCGTTCTCGGATTCGGCGGCGAGGGCCTCCTTCGCCGACTTGCGCATCTGCGCCGCGAAGGGGATGCCCCTGCGCGCGAAGGTGTCCTCCAGGGCGGCCGACTGGCGCTGCAAGCGGAAGAGCACGGCGATCTCCCGCCACGGCGCGCCCGTCTCGTGCAGCCGCCATATCGTCTCCGCCAGCGAAACGGCCTCCAGAAACGGATTGTAGTGGTTCCGCACGACGATGCCCGCCCCCGGATCGCGTATGCCTTCGAGCTGCGAACGGTCCTCCAGGAAGAACTTCGCCGCCTCGAGGATGGTCGCGCTGGAACGGTAGTTGACGGGCAGCGAAAGCTCGGTGGCTCCGAACTCCGCCGCGAAGCGCCGGAAGATGTCCCTGCCGCCGCCGCGCCAGCTGTAGATGACCTGGTTCGGGTCGCCCACGACGAAGAGCTTCGTCTCCGGCGAGGCCATGGCGCGGAGCAGCTCCGTCTGGAGCGCGTCGCAGTCCTGGAACTCGTCCACGATCACGCGGCGCGGCGACCATCCGGCGCTCCGCAGAAGGCGCGCCGCGTTCTTCAGCAGGTCGTCGAAGTTCATCGCGTTCAGCCGGAGCTTCTCCGCTGCGAGCAGCTCGCAGAGTCTGCCGATGTCGTCCTCGCGCTTCATCACGCCGTAGAGGCTTCGCCCCGACGCGAACGCCTCCATGCGCTTGATCAGCTTGTTCCGGTACTTGACGCACAGCCCGTGCGTACCGATCAGGCGTTCGGCCAACTCCAGCTCTTCATCGGGGGCAAGGACGGCGAACGAGGGCGTAAACCCCAGCTCTCCGACGGGAAGCACCTGCTGCAACAGCCGCAGGGCCACGCTGTGGAACGTGCCGAACCAGGCCGTCTCCTCGTCTCCGGCGTCCGGGTCCGCGGCGCGCATCCGCTCCCTGATCTCGTCCGCAGCCTTGTTGGTGAAGGTGAGCACCGCCATCTCCCGCAGCGGCACGCCGCGCGCCGTGTGCTCGTACAGCGCCTTGGCGATGAGCACGGTGGTCTTCCCGCTTCCCACGGCGGCGTTCACCAGGACGGCTCGGCTCTCGTCGAGCACGGCCCGCCGCTGCTGTTCGTTCAGTCTTTGAAGTATCTCGCCGCCGTCGATCGCCGCTTCCCCCTATCGCGCAAGGTCTTTGCGCATCTTCCCGAGCTTGGACGCGATCGACGCGTCGCCGTTCAGGATTTCGTACCCCACGGAAAAGTCCGCCGGAACGTACGCAAATCTCCGGATCAGGGCTTCGAGCTGTTCCCGGTACGTCGCCTCCGACAGCCACTCCGCGGAGAACTCGTGCCGCAGCGACAGGACGAGCCTGCTCCCGTCGGTCCGCGCCGCCGGCACGCTCGCCAGAAAATGCCCGAGGGCGTCGCCCGAGGAGAGGAGCGCCTCCCGGAACGCGCCCCACTCGTCCGCCAGCGTCTCCATGCGGAACGGCTTCTCCGGCTGTTGCGCGGAGGCGCGCGGCGTTCTCCTCCCGAGGGGCTTCGGCGCGGGGAGTTCTTCGAGCAGGCTCTTCAGCCCCCAGAGGATCACCGCCTTGTCCAGGTGATAGTCGCCCACGCAGGCGGCGCAGCCGTCCGTGCACGCGCACCCCTCGACCATCAGCACCGCGTTGGCGATGATCTCCGATACGCGGTCGTACCCCTTGTCCGCGAAGCCCAGTCCTCCCGCGTACATATCGAAGACGCAGACCGACATGCCGCCCCCCTCTCCGTCGGCGTCCGCCAGCAGCGCGCTGCCGATGTCGTCGTGCGTCGTCATCGTCGCCATCATCGTCGCGTTGAGCAGGGCGAACCCCAGCCCTTCGGCGTACGTCTTCCAGAACTGCATTGGCGGGCGGTTCTCTTCCTGCGGGGTGAGCGCCAGGAAGAGAGTGCGGACCTCGTCGGGAAGGCGGATCCAGAACCCCTCGGTGTCGAACGTCTTGCTCAACGGGCGCTCCAGCGCCTCGTACCCAAGGTTCTGATGGTTGTGAAACTGCTGGCGGCGGAAGCCGAGCGTGGTGTACGAGACGCGCACGTCGCCGAATCGCCGCGTCGTTCTCCCCGCCGCGCTCCGCTTCAGCTCCTGGAGCTTGCGCACCTCGGTCGTGTCGCAGGAGACCGTGTAGTAGTTTCCGTCCACCGGCTTCGCCAGCGCTTCGGTGTTTTTCGTGTCCATCTTCTCCACGAGGTACTGCCGCCCTTCGTGCATGTAGATCGCGCTCCTGTAGATCTCGCGGAACGCCTGCAGTTCGTCCATCTCCGTGAGCAGCGAACCGTCGGCGCCGAGCTTCAGCTTGTAGCGCACCCTGTCCATGTTGCGCAGGCTGAAGTCGCCGGAGGGGTAGACGCCGCCCGACCAGAAGAACTTCCCCCCCTCCTTCCGCAGCTCCTTCGACGAGAAGAGCACAGGCACGATCTCCCCCAAATCCGGGAAGAGCGCGAGATCCTCCGGCGAGAGGGGGAGTTCCGCGGCGGCGGCCCGCACGTGGGCGAGCTGGATGAAGAGGTTGTCGGGGTCGACCACGGCGCTCTCGCTCTCCCCCGAGAAGAGCCACTCCGGATTGA
>JAHDKT010000035.1 GCA_018436725.1 Synergistaceae bacterium
AGAACCCGCCGCGACTGAGGAGCCGAAGGCCGAGAAACCTGCCGTCGAGGAAGTGAAGGAAGAGGCTGCAACCGAGGCCCCCGCCGCGACTGAGGAGCCGAAGGCCGAGGAACCGGCGGTCGAAGAAGTGAAGGAAGAGGCGAAGACCGAAGAACCCGCCGCGGCTGAAGAGCCGAAGGCCGAGGGACCGGCGGTCGAAGAAGTGAAGGAAGAGGCTGTAACCGAGGCCCCCGCCGCGACTGAAGAGCCGAAGGCCGAGGAATCTGTCGTTGAAAAAACGGAAGAAGCAGTGACCGAAGTAGTCGGCGACCAGGCCGCGAAGGCGGAAGAGGCTGCGCAGGAAGTTGCCTCAGAAGTTGTCGAGGCGGTGAAAGAAAAGGTTGAAGAGGTAAAAGAAGCCGTTTCCGAGGAACCCGCAGTCGAAGAGGTGAAGGAAGAGGCGGCGACTGAGGAGCCTGCTGTGGTTGAGGAGCCGAAGGCCGAGGCGCCAGCAGCCGAAGAGGTGAAAACTGAGGCAGTAGCAGAAACTCCTGCCGCAGTCGAAGAGCCGAAGGCCGATGAGCCGGAAACAACGGCTGAAGCGCTTCCTGAAGCGCCCTCTCCTCAGAATCCGGCGCCGACATCCGCACCGGGAGAAACGCTGACTGAAAGGCCCTCTGCTGGATCCACCGCCGCGCCGTGCGATTAAGCCGGAAGAGGCCTATTCGTCATCGCACTTCCCGAATATACTGACAGAAAGCCTCAATCGAAGAGCCTCCGCATTTCCTGCGGGGGCTCTTTGCATACGCAAAAAATAAAATAGTTGCAAAGTTCGGGTGAAACATGTAGACTGAGCATGTTTATTGAACTCTTCATCAAATGAGTTCGCTATATCGGGTACCGATTTTCAGGAGGTGGAGCAATGTACGGGTATTGGGGGAAACTGCTTCGGGTCGACCTGACACATCGGACGCACAGAATCGAGGATATTCCGGAAGAAGTCTTCGATCTGCTGCTGGGCGGCTCCGGTCTTGGGGCCAAGATTCTGCTGGAGGAAACTCCCGCCAACGTGGATCCTCTTTCTCCGGAGAATAAACTGATCTTCTCCGTCGGTCCGTTCCAGGGTGTGAACTTTCCGGGGAACGGCAAGTGGAGCGTGATTACCAAGGGGCCTCTTACCGGAACGTATCTTGAGTCGGCCGGTACAGGCCATTGGGCGCCGTATTTCAAAAAGTGCGGCTATGATGCCGTGGTCTTCGAAGGAAAGGCGAGCAGCCCCGTCTACGTCGTCCTTCGAGACGACTCCGTCGAGTTCCGCGACGCGTCCTTTATCTGGGGGAAGGACACTGTCGAGACGGGCGAGCTGATCAAGGAAGATCTGGGAGACAAACGCATCAACGCGCTCAATATCGGCCCTGCCGGTGAGATATGCAACCCCATCGCCTGCGTCACCTGCGACGGGCACAGCTTCGCCGGCAGAGGCGGAGCAGGCGCCGTCATGGGTTCGAAGAACCTGAAGGCGGTCGCCGCATGGGGAACGAAAGAGGTTCCCGTCTTCGACAAGGAGAAGGCCTCGGAGTACTCGAAGGAGATCTTCAAGCTGCTTCACGAGCAGGGGGAAGGCTTCCGGAAGCACGGAACTCCAGTAGTCATGGTACCGCTGGAGGAGATAGGCGACGTTCCCATAAAGTACTGGCGCGGCGATGAAAACAAGCACGGAGCGTACCTGATGGGGGCGCCGCGCTATACGGAGTACCTGAACGTGAAGCCGTTGCCGTGCATCAACTGCCCGGTGGGCTGCCACCGGCATATTCATTTCGAGTTTCCGGACGGCGCCGTACTCGACGGCAACGGTCCGGAGTACGAGACCATCGGCATGATGGGAACGAACCTCCTCATGGAGGATTTGAGCGCCGTTGCCGTAGCCAACGATATAGCGAACCGTATGGGGATCGACACCGTCTCCTGCGGCGCATGGATCGGTTTCCTCATGGAATGCTGGGAGTACGGCTGGATCACGCCGAAGGAGACCGACGGACTCACGATCAAGTGGGGCGATCCCGAGGTCCTCGTCGAGCTGACGCAGCAGATAGCGTCCATGACCGGAGTCGGCGAATGGTTCAGCGGCGGTGTGCGCGGAGCGGCGAAGAAGATCGGCAAGGAAGCGGAGAAGATCACCGTCGAGGTCAAGAACCTGGACTACCCCGCCCATGATCCGCGAGCGGTCTATGGTCTCGGCGTGAACTACGCAGTGGGAACGAGAGGCGCCTGTCACGAGCGCGGACACCCTCAGGCGAGCGCGCTGGGGCTCTTCTTCCCCGAGCTGGGGCAGGATGCTCCCTACGACCGTCAGGATCCGAAGTTCGCCGCGAAAACGGCCGTTCTTCATCAGGACGTGAGCATGCTGCACAACTGTATGACGCTCTGCAAGTTCATGATGGGCGGCGCAGGACTTACGCTCACGGAGATGAACACGGCGTTCAAGTATCTCACCGGAAAGGACGTGCCGGTTCCCGAGTTCGTCAAGTACGGCGAACGAGCCTGGCAGCTTCAGCGCCTTATCAACGTGCGCGACGGAATGTGCAGGAAGGACGATACCCTTCCCCTGAAGATGACCGTTCCGGCGATGATCGGGCCGAGGGCTGGAAAGACGCCGACGCCGCACGAAGAGATACTCGACGACTACTATTCGCTGCGTGGTTGGGACAAGAGCGGTATCCCGACGAAAGAGCGCCTCGAGGAACTCGGGCTCGGCGCATACGTGAAGTATCTTGCCTGAGGACGGATAGGGGAGGGGCGAAAAAGATGATGCGGGCAAAGGTTGGATGGAGTACGGCCGGCTGCGCGCTCAGCGCCGGGAAAGAGGCCGCGGAGGCCGCGAAGGTCGAGGGAGCGCAGGTCGCTCTGCTTTTCGGTAGCGTCGACTACGATGCGGAAGAACTCCTGAAAGGGGTCCGGGGGACGCTTGGGGGTGTGCCCGTCATAGGGTGCTCATCCTACACGGGGGTGCTCGTTCCGGGAGGGTTCATCACCGGGCCCGAAGGGTACTGCGCGCTGATGACCCTTTCAGACGAGGATATGATCGTCTCCGTGGGAACGGCCGAGAGGGAGTGCTGTGCGGTATCGGCAGGCGAACAGGCCGCTCTTGCCGCTCTGGAAGCAGCCGGCATGGATACGGCGCCCGAATTCTTCTACATGGTGGCGCCTCCGGGCGAGGAGGAATTCTACCTCGAAGGAATTCAGTCCATCATCGGGAGAGTTCCATTCTTCGGGGGGAGCGCGGCCGACAACGATCTGTCCGGAAAGTGGCTTGTCTACGGAAACGGCGTGGTCAAGAACGGCGTCGCCGTGGCATTCTTCTGGAACAAGGCGTTCGGCAACAAGTACACGGGCGCCTATAGAGGAACGGGCAAGCGCGGCATCATTACGAAGGTGGAGAACAACCGCGTGCTCAAGGAGATCGACGGCAAGCCGGCTCTCGACGTGCTCGCCGGGTGGTTGGGGAGCACCCCGGCCGAACTGCAGGGGTTCAACCTTCTGGGGGCTACGATACACCACCCCATCGGTATCACCGATTTCGCCGGAGGGCATGTTTGGATACGCCACCCGATGGCGGGCAACCCGGACGGCAGCGCGAACATCGGCAACAACCTCGCCGAGGGAGTGGCGATAGAACTAATGGAAGCGACAACCGACGAACTCGTGGCCTCCGTGGAGAGTACGGCGAAATCCGCCGTGGAAATGCTTGGAGAAGAGGGGCTGGGCGCGCTCGTGGCCGTGCACTGCGGCGGACGGCGCGGAGGCATAGGCGACCGGATGGACGAGACCGTGGCGGCGATGAAAAACGCCGTCGGCGAGACTCCGTTCATAGGCGTCTTCACATTCGGCGAATACGGTTATGAAGGAGATTCGGCCAACGGTTGCGGCGGTCTCATGCTCTCCTTCATGGCGCTGGGGAAGTAGCCGTGTCCGCCCGGCTGCACCTCCTCGGCATCTTCAAAAAGTATCAGCCCTCCGATCCCTGGGAGGTCCGGCCGGGCGAAAAATCGGTGGAGCTGCTGCTCGAAGAGGCGGGAATGGACTCGCATGCGGGGTATGTCCTTCTCGTGAACGGTTCGCGGAAGAAGAAGGAGTATGTGCCTCAAGAGGGCGACGAGATAAAAATCATGCCGCTCGTCGCCGGAGGATGATGGACAAGCCTGTCGGCGTTATGATAGAATTGCGACATGGTACATGATGCGGAGTATCCGAAGGAATCCATCCTTATTGTGGGAAATTCGCAGACGACGGGCTTCAACCCTATAAACCAGCAGTTCGGCGCCTTCTTTATCACCTTCATCCTGTTGAGGGAGACCGAGGAGATTCTTGATTGTGCGGTCTCCGTAACTTTGGAGACTACAGGAAGGTTCATCAGGGGGCTGTTCGTCGGTCGTCGGCTTGTACACGACGAGAGTCTCGTTTTGGCGGATGTGCATAACAGGTATTTCGGTTCGTCCCAGAAGGCGATCGTCGCCGCGTACAGGGACGCGATCAAAAAGTACAAGGAAGTAACCGCTCCGAAGAAGACGGTTAAATAACGAGCTGCTTCGTCCTTGGCTCCGCGAGAATTCGCCTCGCGGACATCAGGGGATGAAATCCAGCGGTCACCGACGTTGAAGACGTCGGCGGCTGCTGGATTTTTTTATATATAAGGGGCGCTGCCCCGCACCATCATCATCTTATTTTCAGGAGGGGTTGTACAGTGATAACAAACGGTTTTACCTATGTCGCGTTCCTTTTCTGTTTTGCAGGGGTAGTGGCCAGTCTGGAGATGAAGTACAAGGACACCACGTTCTTCAAGCATGTCCCCACGCCGGTCGTTCTGTACGTCATGTGCATGATATTCGCCACGTTCGATCTGTGGGAGAAGACCGACAGCGTCAACGCGGCGTACCGGGTGGTGCGCGGAAACCTGATTCCCGCGATGATCTTCGTCATGCTGCTTCGCTGCGACATCCGGAAGATCCTCAAGCTCGGCCCCCGCATGCTCATCGGCTTCTTCTCGGCGACGATCACGATCATGATCGGCTTCGTCGTGATGTTCGCCCTGATGAAGAACGGCTTCCCTCCCGAGTCGTGGAAGACGTGGGGAGCGCTTGCCGGAAGCTGGATCGGCGGCACGGCCAACATGGTGGCCATCCAGGGGGCGCTCGGCATCAGCGACTCCGCCATGGGGTACACGCTGCTCGTGGATAACGTGAACTACTCGATCTGGGTCATTCTGCTTCTCGCCACCGTGCCGTATGCGAAGTTCTTCAACAAGTGGACGAAGACCGACACCTCCACCATCGATTCCGTGGGGCTCATGCTCTCCGAGGTGAAGGAAAACGCGAGGACGAAGATGGAGACGGCCGACCTCGCACTGCTGATCGGCGCCGGTCTCGTGGTGTCCGCACTTTCCGCCTGGCTTGCTTCCTTTATCTCTCCCATGCTCATGGAGGTCTTCGGCAAGAGCGATTTCCTCTCGGTGAGCACCGTCACCATCATCCTTGCGACCATCTTCGGCATCCTCTGCGCCATGACGCCGATGAACAGCATTCCGGGATCTTCTCCCGTGTCCATGACCATGCTCTACATCATCATCTGCCTCATCGCCTCCAGGGCGTCCTTCAAGGAGCTGACCGACGCGCCGTACTACCTCGCCGCCGGTTTCGTCATCCTCGGCGTGCATGCGCTGCTCATGGCGATCATCGCGAAGCTCTTCAAGATCGATCTCTTCACCTGCGCTGTGGCCAGTCTCGCCAATATCGGCGCGGTAGCGGCGGCGCCCATCATCGCCGCTGCGTACAAAGAGACGCTCGTGCCGATCGGCGTGCTGATGGCGCTCATGGGGTACGTGTGCGGCACCGCGGGCGGGCTCTTCGTCGCGAAAATCCTCTCCATGATGGCGGGCGTATAGGATGAAGATACGGAACATCCGTCTCGGCTTTCTCTCCGTACCGCTGAAGAAGCCGTTCAAGACGGCGCTTCGGACGGTCTCCGAGGTAACCACCAACGTCGTCGTGGTGGAGACCGAGGAGGGAGTCTGCGGGTACGGAGAGGCGCCTCCCACTGCGGTGATCACCGGCGATACCAACGGCGCCATCCGCGGCGCGGTAGAGGAGCGGCTTCGTCCGCTACTCCGCGGGCGGGAGACGGACGACCTGAACGGCTTGCTGGATACCGTGGATGCCGCTCTTGTCCACAATGCCTCCGCGAAAGCGGCCGTGGACATCGCGCTCCACGACCTCTGGGGGAAGACCCTGGGACAGCCCTTGTACGCGCTCCTTGGCGGTACGGCCAGGGCGGTGGAGACGGACTATACCATCAGCGTGAACGCGCCGGAGACGATGGTCGAAGATAGCCTGGAAGCGCTCGCCGACGGGTATTCCGCGCTCAAGATCAAGGTCGGGACGGATTTTCATCTCGACATGAAGCGGCTTGAGGAGATCAGGGCGGCAGTGGGGAAGCACGTGCTGCTCAGGGTGGACGCGAATCAGGGCTGGACCCCGAAGGAGGCCATCCGCACCATTCGATTCTTCGAGGACAAGGGGCTCGATATCGAACTTGTGGAACAGCCGGTGAAGGCCCACGATTTCGAAGGGCTCAAGAAGGTCACCGACAACGTCGACACGCTGATACTCGCCGACGAATCCGTGTTTTCCGCCAGGGACGCGTTTACAGTGCTCTCGATGAGAGCCGCGGACCTGATCAACATCAAGCTGATGAAGACGGGGGGCATACGGAACGCTCTCGCAATCTGCTCGATGGCCCGAGCCTGCGGCGTGGAGTGCATGATCGGCGCGATGATGGAGACGAAGATCAGCGTGTCGGCGGCGTGCCACCTTGCTTCTGCGCTGCCCGTGATCACCAGGGCGGACCTTGATCCTCCCATCCTCTGCGCGTGCGATCCCGTCGAGGGGGGCGCGACGTACAGTGGTTCGACGATCGTCCCCTCCGGCGGAGCGGGGCTCGGCATCAAAAAAATCAACGGTTTGGTGTTGGAGTAGGTATTTCGAAGAAGAAGGCGGGGCGTACCGGGAGTGTCCGGAACGCCCCGCCTTCGCTATTCCTTCTGCAGGAGTTTTGCGACAAGCTCCCGTGCGGTCGGCGTCACCGCGAGACCGCCTCCCGCAGTTTCGCGCAGCGATTCCGGGAGGGCGCGTCCGACCTGCCCCATCGCGTCGATGACCTCGTCCGGCGGGATGAGCGACCGAAGGCCCGCAAGCGCCATGTCCGCAGCCAGAGCGCCCAACGAGACGAGCAATCCGTTCCGCTTGATGCAGGGCGACTCGACGAGTCCGCCGACCGGATCGCAGACAAGGCCGAGTATCGATTTGTAGGAGAGGGCGACTGCATGTCCGACGGCGTCCGGAGTTCCGCCGCGCATCTGCACCAAGGCAGCGGCGCCCATCGCGGCGGCCGCGCCGCACTCCGCCTGGCAGCCGCCGGAAGCACCCGCGAGCGTCGCGCGCGCAGCAGTGACGGCGCCGACGGCTGCTGCGGCGAAAAGCCCGGAGAGGAGCGTTTCGTCGTCGCAGCCGAAATGTTCCCGGTAAGAGAAAAGCAGTCCCGGAAGGATGCCGCAGCTTCCGGCGGTCGGGGCGGCGACGATGCGCCCCATCGCCGCGTTGTACGTTGAGACGGCGATGGCGATGCGTGAGGCGGTGAGGACGAACGGGCTTGAAAACGATGACGCGTCCGCGCCGTACTCCTGAAGCAGATACGCCTCCTCCGGGACGAGAAGACCTCTCCAGGAACCGGAGAGCGCTTCTTCGACGGAGCGTTCCATGTCCTTCAGGCGTGAGCGCATTCCGTTCCGCAGAGTCTCGACGGAACTCCCCGATTCCGACGCTTCAATTTCGAGGGCGGCGCGGGCGAAGGAAGTTTCGGACGACGAGCACAGGACGAGGATCTCCGAAATCGCTCTCATGACGCGCTCCCCCCGCCGTAGAGCGGCGCGACGCGGAGGATCGCGGGGTGCGCTTTCAGCACTGCGGTGCACAGCTCTTCGTCGGGCGGGACGTCCATGTCGAGTTCCGTGACGAGCGTAGCCACTCCGCCCCTCGCCCTTCTGTGGAGCGTCATGGAGGCGATGTTGATCTCCCGTCCCGCCATCAGCGCGGCGACTGCGGCCACGACGCCGCGAGTATCCTTGTGGAATGTGATCAGGGTGGGCAGGTCGCCGTTGATGGCGACCGAGAAGCCGTCGATCTCTTGAATTTCGACCGCTCCGCCTCCGATCGATGCGCCGACGACGTCGAGTCTTCGTCCGTTCTTCCCGAGAAAGGAAAAACGGGCGGAGTTCGGATGCGCGCCGTCCACGTCCTCGGTCGTCAATCTGAACCGAAAGCGCTCCTCTTTCGCCAGCGAGAGCGCGTTCCGGATGCGTTCGTCGTCCGGGAGCATGCCCATCAGCCCCGCGACGACGGCCTTGTCGGTGCCGTGTCCCTTGCTGGTGAAGGCGAAGCTCCCGCGGAGAAAGACGACGACCTCGGCAAGGGGGTCGGTTCCCCAGCACGCTCTTGCCAGTCTCCCCAGACGGGCGGCCCCCGCGGTATGACTGGACGACGGTCCGATCATCACCGGACCGATGATATCGAGAAAGCCCATGCGGTCCCTCCTTTCAACAGCGCGTGAAGGCGAGCGGGGGGAGGAAGCGTCCCTCCTCCCCCCGGCACGGATACGTGCGAAAAGACTTTTTAGAATCGGGCGTACTTGTCCTTCGCCACGCCGCACACCGGGCACTTGTCCGGCGCCTCGTCCGTGACGGTATGCCCGCACACGGGACAGACGAGCACTGCTTCGAACTCCATGTCTTTCTTGGCGAGGGCGCACTCGCGTGCGGCGCGGTAAAGCTCCGCGTGCTGCTTCTCGGCCTGGAGCGCGAAGTTGAATGTACGCATCGCGTCCTTTTCTCCTTGAAACTTGGCGGCCTCGTAATAGACCGGGTACATCTGCTCGACTTCGTGCTCCTCGCCCATGATGCCGCCGACGAGATTCTCGGCGGTCTCCTTCATGCCGAAAATGGCTCCGGCGGTCAGGCACGAATCGGCGACATCGCCGTTGAGTACGACGAAGTGGTTCGTCGCGTGGACCTGCTCGGCGTAGGCGACGGCCCTGAAAAGACGTCCGATCTTCGGAAAGCCCTCTTTATCGGCCTTGTCGGCCCAGCCGAGGTAACGCATGTGGGCCATGCTCTCTCCGCCGTAGGCGGAACGGAGAAACTCTGCGGTCATGGCGTTTTTTACGGACATGAAAACACATCCCCCTTTGAAATAATATGTACCTTGAAAGAAAGGATATCATATTTTCGGAGCAAGTGGAAAGAGGCTGTTCAGCTTCCCCGAAAAAGACGGAATATGATATTATCTACGGGAAACGTTATTCTATTCCGGAAGGAGGCTTCCGGTGAGAATCTGGAAAACGCTTTCCGCCGCCGCAGGCATGGGGTTGCTTTTTGCATGGATGGAGTCGCTTTTCCTTCAGTACGGACTATCGCGGCGTCTGGCGGCGATAGAGTACGAGGGAATGCATGCCGTCGTACTCTTTCTTGCGGTGCATGCGCTGACATACCTTTTCGCGGCGTTCTTTCCCCCCGGAGAAAGGGGCGAACGCCCGCGATGCGTCGTGGCCGCTTGCCTGATGCTTTTTCTTCCTGTCCTTCTCATCGCCGCGGCGTACATCCCCCGTCCCTTCTCGGGTATCCTCGGAGTCGCCGGAGTGCTCTTTTCCGCTATCGGCGCGGCGCTGTTCATCGGACTGTGGGGGCTTTTTCTCAGCACGCTCATTCCCGACGACGTCGCTCTTGTCTTCGGACTCTCTCCCCTGGTCGCGACCTTCATCATGCGTGTGACGGCGCTTTCCCATGTTCTCCCGTTGATTCTGGGGGGCCCTCTTCTCTCGGTGCTGCTTCTGCGCCTCCCGACCGAGGAAGCTGCAGAGAATTCTCAAGAAATCATCCCGGCGGGTTCTTTCCCTTTCTGGCGTCTTGCGGTCTTTCTTTTTTGCCTGTACGCGGCGAACGGGTTCCTGCTCGGTCTGATTCCCGAACTCTTTCCCGCGCCCTTTCCCAGGGCTGATCAAGTATCCGACTGGATACGCACGCTCTCCGCTCTTGGAGTCGCCGCGGTGTTCCGTTTTTACCCGAGGGCGGAACTCAGGTCATTCTACAAAGGGGCGTTTCCTTTCATCGCCGCCTCGCTCTTCCTGCTGCTCTTCTCCCCCTTTCAGACAATCTCCCGTTTCTTCATGGAGACGGGGCTCGCGTTTCTCGACCTCTATGCATGGTTGCTGCTTATCTATTTCGCCTCGCGGGCGGGGGAAAAAAGGAATGCGGTCGTCAATGGCGGTATCTTTCTTATCATCCTTGCCGGAGCGGTCGCGCATCTTCATTTGATCCTCCGCGGCGGTGGCGTCATTCACGGCTCGACGGATCTTGCAGTCTTCGCCATACCCGGGATCTGCCTTCTTCTCGTCATGCTCGCCCTCTGGGATGGACGCGAAGTTCCACTGCGGTGGGAAAGCGCCGGCTCGCCGCCGGCATCGCTCGGCGAACGACGGGACTCGCATGGCGCAGGGGAGCAAGAGCAGACTTTCCCTGAGGAGAACGCAAAGGAGAAGGAGTCGGAGATACTGCTCCGCATGAAGCTGATGGAATTCAATCTGACGCGCCAGGAGACGGAAATAGTTCTGCTTCTTCTCCAGGGGTTGAAAGATCGCACCATTTGTTCCGCTCTCTATATTTCCCAGAATACTCTCAAGTATCATCTCAGAAATATCTATCGCAAGACGGGATCCGCCAACCGCCTCGAGCTTAAAGAGATACTCGACTGAAAGAAGACGATCATGAGGGTGACGACAGTCACCCCCTGCAAGGACGAAAAAGGTGGGATACATCACCCCTGAAAGGGGTGGGAAATCCCACCCTTTTTTTGTCGCGTAGGGGGGGTGACATCGTCTCTTTAATGCTACAATCTTTGCAGTTGTACGACCCGCCGAAGCGAGAGGAGATGATGCACAATGTATTGTCGATGGAAGAGTGCGGCTGCGGTTCTTTTTCTTTTCCTTCTGCTTTTTGTTTTCTCCCCTTCGGGGGCGGAGTGCGCGACTTCGGCTCCGAAGAACGAGGTAACGCGCGCGGAGTTTTTCCTTAAGAAATTCGAGGATAGGGTGAACCGTTTCAGGGGACAGTCCTTCCGCCTCGGCTACGAGGATAACGAAGCGCTGAAGCGGATACGGGATCTCAAGGAGAAATACCCGGAGGATCCCGCTGTCGAGGAACTCTTTCAGAGAGCGCGTATGGCGCTCATGAAGAGCAAGGGCGACTTCATGGAGATCACCCCGGAGATGCTTTCGTTCAGGGAGAATGAACAGAAGCTCAAAAAGATCTTCGGAGAGATCGCGGATAAAGAGTGGAAGGAGTTCATGGAAGAGATCCTTTCCGGCCCTGCGGCGCTCCCGAAGGCCTTCCCCGCGCCCGACCGGTCCGAAGTGTCGATCGAGGATCTTAAAGGGTACTATGTGATTCTTGAAGAGTTCGAGTACCCGGCGAACCAGTTCATCGACATGGGGAGGGAGTTCGTCTCGGTGGGTACGGGAGCGCGCGGATACTACTTCGTCGAGATATCGAACCGGAACTGGCTCGGTCCCTATGAAGCTGTCAAGCGCTACCGCAGACTCGTCAACAGGGATTTTCCCGAGGAGGGAAAGTGGACGCTGCTCGGGAGGATCGTCGGCATTGAAATGGTCATACCGCAGGCGGAGAAGGTGAAGACCGTCGCGCCGCAGTGGGGGTGGGTGGTTAGCCCCGTGGCGCTCTATATCCCGGGTATCACATTCGCCTTTTTCGACCCGTCGGTGGAGGAGGGCGGCTATTTCGCCGGCGAGGAGCGTATGGAGGAGATCAAGGACCCGCTGTACACCGTCCGGTATGTTCCTCCCGATGTTACGCCCGAGCGCCTTGTCGAGATTTTCGCGTCGGCCGTCAAGGAGAAGAACTTCGAACTCTTCCTCGACTGCATAGATCCCAACCGCAGAAAGACGAGAACAGCGCTCTCTCTTATCCGCTACCACTGGGATCTTCACCTCGAACGGTTCGCCGGATTCTATGTCCATGTCACCACCGACGAGGCGAAGATCGAGGTGATGAAAGGGTTCGACGGAGGCGCAGGAAGCGTGGAGGATTTCTTCCTCGACGAGGAGCAAAAGGAGAAGGTCCGGGAGATTTCCGGAGAGCTTGTCGAACAGGCCACGGTCGTCACGAAAGCGTGGGACGAGCGGGGGCGGCAGTACGGCTCGCCGAAGCCGCACTACCTTATCCGCAGGGACAAGGGACGATGGTATATCGACAACTACGAGCAGCCCTTCTAATAACCGGAAAGAGGGTGAGACGCAGTATGAAGCAGCGATACATTTTCAGCGTTCTGTTCCTGGCGTGTCTTGTATGCGCCTCTTTTTCCCGAATCTCCCTCGCTGCGGTGCAGCAGATGCCGGGATTCGAGGAGATCGCCCTTGCGACGGAGGCCCGTATCGCCGCAGCGGAGGAGAGTATCCTCGCGGGAGTCGCCGCCGTGGAGGTTCTGCTCAAGTCGCCGAAGACCGAGGCGAGCGAGATGACGGGAGCCTGGAACACGATACAGGAACAGCACTTCCAGTCCTCCGCCGTGAAAGAGCTGCGGACGATGCTTTCGATGCTCCATATGGCCATCGTCAGAGACTCCGCCAGGGGGTCGGGTTCCAAATCGTCCGCCGGTCCCGTACCCGTTCCGTATCCGAACGCCCCTTCGACCAGCGGGGGGAGCGGCGCTCCGGTTCGGTCCGCTAAGGGCGCTCAGATCACGCTCGCCATTGCAAGAGATATCTACAACGACGCGAAGGAACTCGCGGAGTTCGCACAGGAGATCCTCTCCGCGGGCGAGGCGGTTGCTTGGACGCTCAAGGTGAACCGGCACATGCACTCCCTCAAGTTCGATATAGAAAACGCGCCGGTGCGCGTGGACGTCTATGTGAAGGAGATGCGCGAGACCAGCGTCTCCCTGGTGAACATCATCGCGAAGGTGCGGCGCGGCGTGGAACTCCGGAGAAGCGCGAACGTCGCGCAGGCGAGCTTGGCGACTCTCCGGAACGAAGTCGTCCAGTCGCTCAGGGGCGTCGCGCTGATGAAAAACAAAACGGTGAACGCCGCGTTAAGTCTGGTGAACACAACGAAGTACCTTGAGCCCGGAGAGGGGTACGTCGTCCCCGAAGCGGAGGCGAAGAGAATCGCCGTGCTTGCGGAGTACTGGAAGGACGCGAAGAATCTCTATCCTCTTGTTCGCAGCGACATCCTGGATGGAGTGGCGCGATGGGCTCCCCTTCCCAAGGCGAAGTGGGAGGCGTACGGCGAGACGAGAAAAAAATTCGTCGAGGTTTACGGGCCGTTGCTGGCCGGGAATATTTTCAAGGGAATCCCTCTCTTTGAAGGGAAGAAGTACAACGAACTCCCGGGGGTGGTCCAGGAGGTGGAGAACGCCCTCCGCGCGCTCCTCGAGAATATCGACGACCTGCGGAAGGATATCGAACAACGAAAGAAGGCGCTGGAACAGGATGAACTGATGACGCAGCGCGAGCGCGTGCAGCTCACGACACTTTCGACCATGTACAGCCCCGTGGCGGCCAGAAATCTTGTCTTCGCGGCGTCCAGGGCCGGAGGAGGGGCGAACCGTATTCTCGAGCTGGAGCGTCTGAAGAACGGAGTCGCCAAGAACGGGGAAGAGTACAGGAAATACGACGCGGAGCAGAAGCTGCTGCAAAGCCGCAAGCACCCCGAGCAGATCAAGGCCGACACGGCGCTGAAGGATTTCGCCAAAGGGCTGGAGGGCGCCCGAAAAACCGCGAAGGATATTTTGGATCAGCATGCCGCGCGACGAAAAGCGCTCGGACTTCCTCCGGCGCTCAAGGAGATTGCGCTGGCAAGAGAATAAGCGCTTTTTTAAGAGGAGGAATGACGCATGTGCAGGGGCAAAGCGGTCGTGTGTATGACGGCGTTGGGCGTCCTCATTCTCGCAATGTGTACGCCGGTTCTTCCCGCCGCGGCTCAGGAGCGGACGGTGGAGACGCTGATGGACTATTACGACTCGCTTGTCAAGCAGGGCATGGAGGCGACGGAGACCCTTCTGAAATCGAAGAAGAGGGAAAAATCCGAGGTCGAGGCCGTCTGGGACGATCTCAACGAACGAGTCATCTCCGTCTACAGCAAGAACGGGCATTTCGAGTTCGACAGCATGCTGAAAAAAGAGCGGAACGAGGCGAGGGCGTCGCGCGCTTCCGAGTGGGACAACAGCATGAAGCTCTTCATTCACGATCTTCAAAAAGTAGGGGAGGTCGTGGCATGGCAGCGAAAGGTCAATCGGGATATCTGGCAGCTCGAATTCGATATCGAAAAGGCGCCCAAAAGGGTGGAAGCGTACTCCGGGAAGCTGAAAGAAGAGGGGCCGCGCGTCGAGAAGATCATCCATGAATTGAAAAGCGGTTCCATTTCGAGCGCGGAGCTTCAGAAACGCCTTGACGAAGTTCGTAACCTGAGAGCGGAAGCCGAAAACGTGTCGAACAGCCTTGAACGCACGCTCGCGCGTCTTGCTGAAGACCTTCTGCTGAAGCCGGAGATGGACAAACGGATAGCGCAGATATTAGAGAATTGGTCGAACATGAAGGCCCGCCATCCTGCCGTTGCGGACGAGCTGACCGATATACCTGCAAACTGGATCCCCGTGGTGAAGAAGCACTGGAAGGACCTTGAGGAAACTCGGGAGAAGTTTGAAAAGGAGTACGCCTCTATTCTGGATGGAAAGCTCTTCTCGGATGTTCCGTTTTTCCGGAACAGGCCGTACAAGGACCTCGCGAAGCCCGTGATCGAACTCGAGATGCGGATCAAGACGGCGATCGTCTCGGCGGCGCAGAAAGAGAAGAGCGCAGAGGAGCTGCGCAAGGCGGTCGAACTCGATGAAGAGCTAACGAAGAAGGAGGTTCTGCGCCTTCAGGAGCTGCGCGCCATGGTCTCCCCGGAGAAGCGGCGGGCGCTCCAGCTCGAGGATGCCAGAGCCGCCGGGGGAACGAGCAGGGTGCGCGAACTTCAGATTGTCATGGCGAGGCATCCCGAAGGGTCGGAAGAGTACCGAAAGGCCTCGGAGGAGTCCCGGCTGATTCAAGAGGAACGGCACCCCGAACAGCTGGTCGTCAAGAAGAAGCTGCGTGAGTTCGAAGAACTCGAACGCAAGGTTTCCGAAGAGATGCGGAAAGTGTACGAGGAGCACGAAAAGCGGCGGAAGAGCCTAGGTCTGGCGCCGGGGCTGAGCAAGTAAAAACAAGCGTGTCATCACCAATACGAAGGAGGGGGATCATGAGCATATTCGCGCGGGTTTCGGATATCTTCAAGGCGAACGTCAACGACATGCTGGACAGGATGGAAGATCCGGAGAAGATGGTCAAGCAGATGATCATCGAGATGGAGGAGGCCCTTGTAAAGGCCACGTCGGCGCTGGCGAAGGCGATGGCCAACGAACGCAATCTCCGCAAGCAGCAGGAGAACGCGGTTCTTCAAGCGAAACAGTGGGAGGACAAGGCGGCAATGGCGCTCAAGGCCGGGAACGCCGATCTTGCGAAGCAGGCGCTCTCCAAGAAGATCGTCTTCGACGGACAGGTGAAGCAGTACGACGCCATGACGGCCCAGGCTTCGAGCACGACGTCGCAGCTTCGTTCGCAGCTCGATACGCTGAAGATGCGGCTCGACGAGGCGCGGATGAAGCAGGCGACCCTGGTCGCCCGCGCTCAGACGGCGAAGACGCAGAAGGAGTTCTCCACGGTCATGGGGAGCAACGTCGGCCAGGGCGCCTTCGCCAAGTTCGAGAAGATGGAGAAGAAAATCGAAGGGATGGAGGCGGAGGCGCAGGCGTTCTCCGAACTCTCCGGCGACGCTCCTGCGGACGACCCGTTCAAGGACATGGAGAAGGATATGCGGCTCGAGGCGGAGATGGCGAAGCT
The DNA here is from genome assembly GCA_018436725.1 of Synergistaceae bacterium. GTDB lineage: Bacteria > Synergistota > Synergistia > Synergistales > Aminobacteriaceae > JAAYLU01. Next base: position 16,018 of record JAHDKT010000035.1, read on the forward strand.
GATGGAGAAGATGGGGGGTGGAGCGGGTGCATAAGTTTTCCATACTGAAAGACGGAGCGAACGGCCCGATGCTGGACGAGGTCCGGGCGAAGGTGAACACGTGGCTTCGGGAGTTCTTCGACGAGGACGATCTCGTCCGGGTGGAAGAACTCGTCTCCTTCACCTTCGGCAGCGCGACGATTCAGGTGACCGTGCTTCCGTGGCACAGCGAAGACGTGCTGGTGAAGGTCTTCTCCTATCTGGCCGAGAACGTCGACAAGAACAAGGTCGCTGCGGACTTCCTGAGGCTGAACGCCGAACTTCCGCTCGGGAGCTTTTCTCTCGTCTTCGACAACACCGTGATGCTCTCCTGCTCGCTGCCCGGTGCGAATCTGGACAAGAGCGAGCTTCTGGGAGCGGTGCAGACGGTCGCCGCCTACGCGGACCAGTACGACGATATCCTGAAGGAGCTGTATATGTAGCTTCCCTGCAAGGGGAGGAAAGGAGGAGGTTGTATGAATTTCGTGGCTCTTGGAATCGGCGGTCTGATGATCGCAGGGGGAGCGTACCTCTCGTTCGTTCAGAAGAAAAAGACCGAAGGGCTTGTGACCGAGCTGAAGTACATGAAAGCCGTCTCGCTCGCCGAACTGAAGGACTCTTGGCAATCGCTCGCGGACGAGGGAATGGCGGAGGGGTTCCGCGACCTGGTCGAGACCAACGGCAAGGCGGACACGGACGGCGAGGTGAAAGCGCCGTACAGCAACGTCGCCTGCGCCTACTTCGAGGCGACGGTCACGCGGGAATTCGAGAAGGAGGAGCGATCGACGGACAAGGACGGCAAGGTGCAGATGAAGCGAACCAGAAGTTCGGAGATTGTTTCGTCCAGAAAAAGCCCGTCTCCGCTCTACGTCGCCGACGGAAACGTCCGCGTCGGCGTCGACATGGACGGCGCAACGCTTCACCTCAAGGACGGAGAGGACAGGTTCGAGCCGTACGAGAGCAACAAGACCTATACGTTCTTCGGGGTTCAGTTCTCCGCTCCCTCGGGAGTGCGGACGCTCGGTTTCCGCTACAAGGAGAAGCTTATTCCGCTCGGGCACCCTCTGTATGTCGTCGGCGAAGCGCGCAACTCGGCGGGAGCGCTGCGTATCGGCAGGTCTTCGGAAAAAGGGAAACCGTTCATCGTCTCCGTGAAGTCGGAGGATGAAGTGATAGCGGACATGAAAGGGTCGGCAAAGGCGGCGTTCTACCTCGGAATCGCGCTTATGATCGGAGGGGCGGCGGTCGCCGTCTTCTTCCGGTAGCGCGGGACAGTATGCAAGGAGGGACGGTCCGATGAAAAAGAACAGAATTGCACTTTTTCTGGTAGCGATGGTTCTGGCGCTTGCGATTGTTTCGGCGGGATATGCCGCGGATCCCAAATACGCGAAGAGTTCGACGTTCGGTCCCATGATCACCGGCGGCGTGACGGATGAGTTCTTGCAGATGGTTCGGGATGACCCTGACGTTAAAAAGGGGAAGCCGCTCCGCCTCGGGAAGGATATCTCCGACGACGACCTGAAGAAGGTCTCGGCGCTCGCCGATGTGCTTACGGGCCTTCTGATCGAGAGGAACGACACGATCACCGATCTCTCTCCTCTTTCTTCTCTCTCCGGTCTGACCTACCTGAAGCTCGACAGCATGAAGGGCGTCAAGACGCTCGCCCCGATCGGCGCGCTGGTCAAGATGAAGGTGCTTGAGATACGCCAGGTGGAATACCCCGATCTCGATTTCCTTACAGGGATGAACGATCTCGAGTCGCTCATCTTCTTTATGCAGCCCAGACAGATCGAGGACATCTCTCCGCTGAAGGGGAAGGCGAAGCTGAAGACATTGCGTCTCTACGGAGGTGCGGGGCAGGAGGGGATATCGGACATCTCCGTGCTCGCCGAACTTTCGGAACTCGAGGACCTCAGCCTCTACATGACCAAGGTCGAGGATCTCTCTCCGATCTCCGGCCTGACGAAAATGAAGCGGCTCGATCTCTACGGTATCCGCGCCACTGATATGAGCCCCGTCGAGAATCTCACGGAATTGCGGTACATCTGGATCTACGCGACGAAGTTCGACGACTACTCCCCGCTCGCCAAACTGACGAAGCTCGAGGAGTTCAACGCCGGAATATCCAAGCTCGATACGCTCGAATACCTTGAGAGCATGCCGAAGCTGAAGATCGTCTCCATGCTCCGCGAGGACATCCACGACTTCTCGCCCCTGTCGAAGTGCCCGGAGCTTGTCGAGGTCAATCTTGACGGCGTGAAGGGCGTCATCGACCTAAGCGTCTTTTCGGAGCACAAGAAACTGAAGAATCTGTTCGTCCGCAATACGGAGGTGAAAAACGCCGAGGCTATCGTCGCCCTGCCGCGGCTTGAGTGGCTGATCCTGATCGACACGAAGGGAATCCCCGACGTGTCTATTTTCAAGGACCTTCCCAAGCTTAACAGAGTCTCGGTGAAGGAAGGACAGTTCCCGGCCGAACAGATAGAAGCCTTGGGCAAAAAAGCGTCGGTACAGAAGTGACGACCGGAAGGAGGCCGCAAACGACCTCCTTCGACGGCCTTCGAGGGGGATTGATCCGCATGAAGAGGACTCATGAGGAGGCTCCCGAACAGAGCGCGTCGCGAGTCCGGCGCAGCAAGAGGCTTCCCCGCGCCGAACTTCGCATCCGTCTGCGGCTCGAACCCTTCAATCTTACGAAAAAGGAGACGGAAATCGCCGTGCTTCTTGCAGAGGGAGTGGAGAGAGGAGAGATACTGCTCCGGTGCGGTATTACCAACAATACATTAAAAACGCATATACGGCGGATATACCGGAAGCTCGATGTGGGAAAGAGGAGCGAGATTGTATCCAAACTTGCGCTGACGTGACAAAACGGCATTGGAGGAGTAATGTAGTGGAACCCGGTATCATCCGGGAAAATCTGTCGGAGCGGCGAGCCGTTCAAAACTCAGGCCGTTCCCGCGAAGGAGGGGTTTGTATGCAAAAGAGATTTGTAGCGGTATTCTGGGCGTTGCTTCTGGCGGTTCTATTGGTGTCCCCGGGGAGTGCGAACACGCTGAACGCGCTTCCGGTGTGGCCCGACAGCGCACTGTACGGCGTGGCGAATATCGAGGAACCGAAGGAATTCATCAACGCCGTCGTCGACTCCACGCTCTTCAAGATGGCGGCCGCCATGGAGCAGGATATGCAGATGGTGGCGGACTGGCTGAAACAGTTCCCCGTGCAGTCGGTTTCCGTCGCCGTCGGTCTTACCGACAAGGGATTCGCACTCCAGGGGGCTGCAAGGCTCGATGAAAGCAAGAAGGCGCTGCTTCAAAAGCTCGCCGAGGGGAAGGGCGAAGAGGGCGACATCGATCTTCTGATCAACAGCCCCGTCCCCGGCGCGCTGATTCTCGCCCCGGTCGAGGGGAACACGTACGCCGTGGTCGCCGACGGAGTCGCAGGCGTGCTTCTCTCCGTCGAGGGAGAGCTGCTGCTCTTCGGTTTCAGCCCGGAGGACATCGGCGCGGCTCGGGAGGCGCTCGCCGATCCGGCGAAGCGAATGAACATGGAACGGCGTCTCCCCCAGAAGAATTTCTATTACTTCCATGACAACGGCATGGCGGCTGCGGAACTCATCGCTCAGTCGAAGGGAACGCTGAACCAGCCAACGGAGAATCTGGCGGCCGAGATCGGCTTCGGCATCTCGGAGAAGGGGTTCGACCTCTCCGTGTTCTCCAACTTCGCGAAGACCTTCGGACTCGATAAACTGGAGACGGAAATCCGTCCTATCTCCAAGGAGGATCTCTTCCTCGTCGGCGGAGGAACTCCGTGGCTGACGATGGCAGGTCGGGTGGTCATGGAGAAAAAGCACTTCCAGATGATCCGCGACGCGGCGCAAGGCGGCGACAATGACGCCGCCCAGATCGTCGAAGCCCTCGAGCAGTTGAAAGTGATGGGGCTGACGGAGAACGCGCTCATCTCCATCTTCAAGTCGGTAGGCTTGATCCTCGGGGGAGAGTCCTCCTTCTCAGGAATCCCGATTCCCGGAGGGTACGTGTATACTTCCGGTGAAAAGGACTGGGTGGAGCTTCTTCTGCCGCTCCTCGAAGCCATAGTGAAGGAGAGCGGCGCAGGGTTCGAAGCGGTGGCGCTTCCCGGGTGGCAGGCGCTCTATGTCATGAAAGACCCTGTTGATGTCGTCCTCGGAATTCGCGACGGCATCGCGCTCGCCGGATTCCTCAGCCCCGAAAGCCTTGAGAAGGCTCCGGAGCTGAGCAGGGATACGGAGACGCTTCTCGGGACGAAGAGTTCCATGGTCTTCCATCTGGACGCAGGGGTGATTCGCCGTATCGTGGTCCAGCTTTTCGACCCGGCGAACCCCATAGCTGCCCTGTTCCTTGCGGATGACGACGATTTCCTCGAGGCGGCTCCGTTCATTTTTGAAGGATTGAAGGCCACGGCCGGCTTCAAGGGAATCCGGATGAATTTCAGCGGAATGGAGCGTTTCGATTTCTCGATGGTTTTCGATACGCCGAACGCCGAAGAAATGGCGGCTCTGGACGAGCTGGCGGCAAAGTGGCAGGAATTCATGGAGGACGAGGAAGAGGAGGGCGAAGAAGAAAAGGAAGAAGCTCCGAAATCGTAGTTGTACGCCGATTAGCGAAGAAGCTCCGGGGACACCCCCGGAGCTTCTTTCTCCAGGTTCCGCAAGGAGGTGCGAGGCCATGAAAAAGGCATGGGTATTTGCGCTTGTTCTTCTTGTCTTGGGATTTTCTACGGCGCCTCTGGCAGCGTCGGAACGCATAGTTCGCTTCGACGTGGACGCCGCTGTGGAGGCGGACGCCTCGCTCGTCGTCGTCGAGCGCATCGCCGTCGTTGCGGAAGGGAAGGATATCAAGCGGGGCATAATCCGGACTCTCCCGACCGATTTCACCGATACCGATGGGGTTCGCAGGCGCGCCGGGTTCGACCTTCTCTCCGCCGAACTCGACGGGAAGCCTGTCCCGTCGAACGTCGAACGGGTCGGGGAGAACCTCGACATCCGCCTCGGCGACCCGGACGTTTTCCTCGCGCACGGAGAACATCTTTTCACGATAACCTACAGAATGACGGGGCAGCTTGGTTTCTTCGAGGAACATGAAGAACTCTACTGGAACGTCACCGGAAACGACTGGGTTTTCTTCATAGAAAATGCGTCGTTCAGGCTCCGTCTTCCCGGAAGGGGGTTCGGCGCGGACTTTTCCGACATAGAATTCTTCACGGGAAAGAAGGGGGAACGGGGGAAAGACGCCCGCGTTTCCGAAGCCGGCGCGGTGGAGTCGTCCAGAGGGTTCTCGCAGGGCGAGGGACTGACCGTAGTCTACTCGTGGCCGAAGGGTATAGTCGCACCTCCGCCGGAACCGGCTCCGGTGCTGGAGAAGTGGTCCGCCTCTCCGTACAGAGCGGTGCACCTTGGAATGCCTGTACTTCTCGCTCTTCTGATGGCGGCGCTCTGGGTGCTCTGGGGAAAAGACCCGCCCGCAAAAACGATATTTCCGAGATTTTCTCCCCCCGAAGGGGTGGAGGCGGGGTTCGCGCGGTACGTCCGTATGATGCGGATGGATGACCAATCGTTCGCCGCCATGGTTCTGGGGCTCGCCGTGAAGGGAGCTTTGACTATCGAGGAGCGTTCTCTCGTCGCGGAAGCCGCGAAGCAGACGGGCAAGGATGTTTCGCAGGCCGGTATGGGGATGAAGCTGCTCTCGAAACTTGTCGGCAAGTCGTATGTTCTCCGCCTGAACAGGGAGAAACTCTCGAAAACAGACTTCACCATCGACGAACGGGTTCTTGTCGACGAACTCTTCGGCTCCACACGAAGCGACATTCATCTCTCCAGCGCGGACCGCCCCGTAATTCAAGATGCCTTCGGGCAGCTCGGCAAGCGCTTCAAGGAGCGGGCGAAGCCGCTTCTGAAGACCAACGCCGGGAAGTGGTTCATCGGGGTTGCGCTCTTTGAAATTTATGCGGCCGTGATGCTCGTTCTCATGATCCTCTCCGGCCAGGGGCGTTTCGAACCCGTGCTTGCGCTGATGGCCGGGCCGTTTCTGCTGCTTCCCTACGCCGTCCCCGTTCCGTCGGGAAAGGGAAGCCTCGTATCGAAGTTCTTCCTCAGAGGCTTTTTCCCCGGTATTTTCCTCTTCGTCGTTGCGGGGGCCGTTCTGGCAGGTTCGTCGAGCGGTGTCGAGGTCGACCTTCTCTCGATTCCCGGCCCGTTCGTCTGCGTGCTGCTCCTGCTGCTCTTCAAACCCCTGATGCGGATTCGCTCCGAGGGAGGCGCCCGCTTGAACGAGGAGCTGGAAGGGCTGCGCATGTTCATGACGGCCGCCGAGAAGCACCGTCTTGAGATGGAAAACCCGCCGGACGAAACTCCGCTGCTCTTCGAGGCGCTGCTTCCGTACGCATTCGCGCTCGACGTCGCCGAGACCTGGGCGAACCGTTTCGAAAATATCCTTGCCGCAGCCCACTACACGCCGTCGTGGTACAGAGGCGATGTGCAGACCTTCACCCGGTCGGCCGGCGTCGCCGCGTTCGCTTCCGGGTTTTCCGGCGCGGTCGCGTCCGGAACGCGCTCCTCGGGGAGAGGCGGAAGCGGCTCGTCCGGAGGCGGCGGAGGAGGAGGCGGGGGACGGGGATGGTAGCGAGCGTCCGTTCTGTTCAAGGAGGAATGCTGGGATGAGAGCAAAAAAGAATTGGTCCATGTTGCTGCTGTTTTTTCTTTTGGTATGCACTCCGCTCGAGGCGAATCCGACTGTGGAGAACTTCGATTGGCCGAAATCGGGCGTGGTGGTCGGGGAGAGAGTGAATCTGCGCTCCGAACCGTCGACATCCTCGAAAGTAATCGGCCGCTTCGCTTACGATTACGAGGGCGGCGAGCTTGTGGTCACAGGCAAGTCCGAGGGAAACGAAGAGTTTCCATGGTATAGGGTGCTTTCCCACAAGTACGGAGAGGGGTGGCTCTACGGTAAGTTCATCGCCGTCGAAGAGCCGGAGGACCCGGTGCGCCGCTATGCGCTGAAAATCCGAGAGGACTTCGGCCTCTCTCCGGCGCTGGCCGTGAAGATGTTCGGCGAGCCAATGAAGCGCACCAGCAAAAAAATGCGTATCCCCGACTTCAACGTAACGGCGGAGATCGTGACGCTTCAATTCCACGGGCATACTGCGGCGTACTGGGACGGGTACATCCAGTCGGTCGAGATACCGGCGGGATTCATGGGATTCGCCGATCTTCTGCTCGGGATGGACGCCGGGGAAGCCGCCTCTCGGCTCGGTACGCCGATCCTGCAGGAGGGGAATTCTCTGATCTTCGCCTACGAACGCGATGAGATAGCGGTCGCGACGGGAAGGTCGGGCAAAGGTAAGATCGTGACCGGATTGACCTACCGCCGGGTTGTCTTCGATTGACGGAGGAGGTGGGGCGTGATGAAGTTTGCGTTGTTCTCGGCGCTGTGTCTGTTGCTGCTGCTGTGCGGCGCCGCGTGGGGAGGGGAGCATCCTCTGGACGCGGAAATCCAGGAGTGTATGGACACGGATCCCAGTACGCACGGGATGATCGAGTGCGCCCGTGAAGGGGCGAAAAAGTGGGATGCGGAACTCAACAGGGCCTACAGGGAGTTGATGGGGCTGCTTCCCAAGGAGGGGCAGGACGCTCTGCGGACGGCGCAGCGGGCATGGATTCCCTGGAGAGACAGGGAGTTCGGACTGGTGGGTTCGGTGTACGGAGCGATCTACAACAGTCTCGACGGCGGTACGATGTGGCTTGTCGTCAACGCCATCGCCGAGATGGAGGTCGTCCGCGGACGGACGCTCGAACTCCTGGCGTGGACCGAGGAGTTGCAAGCGGGAAAGCCTTCCTTCGCCGGCCGCTATCCCGGAAAACAGACCGATGTCCAGCTTGCCGCCGCGATGAAGGTGAAGAACGAGAGCGCCCGTCTGGGAAAACGCATCGGAGAGCAAGGAGAAAAGACCGCCTCGGCGAATCTGACGGCGTGGGAGGATTTCCGGAACAAGAACGTGCTGTTCATGGCGTGGTTCTACGGGAAGAAAGGGGACGCCGGGTTCCCTCTGCACGCGCGCATGCTGATGAACACGGAGCGGGTGAAGCGCCTCGCAAGTATGTACGAGGACCTTGACCGCGAAGGGGTGGAGGAACCGCCCGGAGCCGCGGAGCCCCCCGAGAAGCAAGGGGACTCCAAAGAACCCTTCAAGGGCGACAGGTCGCTTTACCTGCCGGCGGAGGGTCGGTGCGACTTCAAAGCGTATATCATCGATCCCGATCCGAAGGGGACCAACGTCCGCGACGCGCCCGGCGGAAAGATCATCGCCACGCTCCCTCACCGCCCCGACGACCCGGACATCATTACGGTCGGCGTTACGGGTCACAAGAAGAAATGGCTTTCCGTCGTCCTTCACGACGGAAGAAAAGGCTGGATCTTCGGCGAACTGGTAGGCATAAGTCTTCGAAACTACGGTCCGGGCGAGGTGACCGCCCTCCGGGGTAGGCCGGACTCCGACGCTCCCTCGATGGGAGATATCTTCGGCGACGAGGAGGTCTCCGTTCTCGGCGGTGAAGGCAAGTGGGCGCTGGTGCAGTATACGCACCCGGAGGGGCGCGTGCTCGTCGGATGGCTCGACCCTGTGAAGCAGTGCGCCAATCCGTACTCCACATGTCCGTGAAACTCGGAATGCTGCGGAGGTGCTGCCTCGTTGCGGGGGCGGGCCTGCTCCTGTGGATGTCCGCGGAGTTTTTCCTTCTGGCTTTCCTGACGAGCCGTTTCATGGAAGGCGCGGGAGTCGTGCTCTGGATGCGGGGGTACTGGGAGGCTTTCCGCTCGTCTCCTGTCTCGATCGCGGGAGTTCTGCTCTTGATTGTCGGTACTCTGTCCCGAAGAGCGGGGTAGTGACGGACGATACGAGCTTATGAAGAACCGGGAGGTGGATTACGTATGAGGAGAAACAGCTTATTGATCGTGGCGTGCGCATTCTTTCTGCTCCTGCCGGCGCTTGCCCCGGCAGCGGATGTGAAGGCGCTTCTCGGCGAGGCGAACACGCTTTTCCGAAGCGGGGAAAAAGACTTCATGTCGGGGAAGTTCGACGCGGCATGGGAAGCCGTTCAAAAGGCGAAGGTGATCATCGGACAAGCCAAAGAAGCGGACCCGTCGAACACTCAGGTAACTTCTCTCGAACGCCGGATCGATCAGCTTGCGGAAAAGATAGCGAAGAGGAGAGAAGCCTCGGAGTCGAAGGCCGGCGCGTCCGCGGGGTCTTCGGGAACGGCTGCGCCTCCGGCCAGGCTCCCCGCGACGGCGACACGCTATCTTCGCGAGTCGGACAGGCCTCTTTCGCAAATCGAGAGCATGCTCGGCGCCCAGAGGGAGAAGTATACAACGGAATCGCTCGCCCGGAGGGTAAAAGAGCAGCTTCAGACTGTCGAGCAGAATATCGGCAAGCTGCTTTCCGAGTTCGCCGAGTTCAAAGAGCACCCTGAAGTCGTGGCCAGGATACAAAAGATGGAGGCCGCGCAGCACGAGCTGGCCATTCTCGAAAAGACCGCGGCCGAAAGCGCGGCGGCTGCGGAGAAGGCGAAGGCCGCCCGCGAAGCCGAAAGCGGCGAGTGGCTGCGCAAGCTGCGCCCGTATGTCGCCTCGAAAAGCGGAATGGACGACGCCCCCTATCTGGATCCCGAGAAGGAGATGCTCTCCTACGCAGGCTTCGACATCGCTCCCGAGGAGCTGGGCAAACGGCACAGAATCCATGGGGAAGCGGCCGCGCTCCTGAACGAGTACAAAAACGCCGGGGTACGGGAACCGCTTGAGCTTCTCGACGAAACGGTCAAGGAGATCGAACGAAGGCTCGAGCAATTCTCATCGGCGCTTCGAAGCTTGGGAAACACGGCTCTCGGCGATGCGCGAACCCAGCTCGACTGGGGAAAGAAGTTCATCGAGGAGAACATGCCCAAGGCCCTGAAGGGAGGGGATTTCAATCTTCTCGGACGGGATGTCCTGGCTCGGATACAGAACTCCCTTGACTCGGCCGCAGTCTTCCTTCCGGCCGACGACGCGGGGCTCGCCGCCGCGCGGTCCGATCTGGAAGCGCTGATGAAAGACGGCGATGCGCTGAGGGAGCGGCGTGTGGAGAAAACCCGCATGCTCCCCGAACAGTTCTCCGGCCCCGATGCGCAGTCGATACGCGCAATCGCGGAAGAGGCCGTCGGGAAGGAGCACCCCGGGGCCTCGCTGCTTCGCACGACCATCATCTCCCCGGAATGGCGGAGCGACTGGCGTTTTCAGGAGGGGGCAGACAGAATCGTACGCATCGTCATGACCCGTCAGGTGTCCGTCCAGGCTGCGGTGAAGACGGGAGGCGACATCCTTCTGCTGACGATCGGCGTATACAGTCAGAGCCTGCCCGACTGGTCGTGGGGACCGATGAAGGGGTACGTCATGTTCACCGACAAGATGCTCGAAGAGAACGTCGGCAAGTAAGTCCGCCAGGCGGGGAACGGGAGCGCGCGGATAAGAAACAAGCGCGCCCCGTCTTTCCCGCCGCCGGAGAGGGCGTTCTTCCAAATCTCGAAACTGGTGTACCGAGGGAAATAACTGTCTCGTAGGGTGAGGGGAAGTGTCTTGACAAGGAGCGGCGCCTGGGGGATAGTAGATACGAAAGAGAGTGCTGATGTTTTTTTGCGGAAACGCACCTTGTATACTAGTATCCTTGGGAGGGCGCATGTTATCGCTCGAAGTGCTTCAGAGAGAAAACGGGGAGACGGTTCGTGAATGGGCGTTTCGGACCATTCTCTACAATCTTGTGAACCTTGTGCTTCTCCCCGGCGCCGCCGTCTCCGAGAACGACGTCGCGTCCGCTCTCGGCATCAGCAGAACTCCCGTGCGCGAGACGTTCATCCGTCTTGCGCAGGAGGGGCTGCTCGACGTCTACCCGCAAAAAGGCACGTACGTCTCGCTCGTCGACGAACAGCGGGTCGAGGAGGGGCGTTTTATGAGACTCTGTCTCGAAGGACGCACCGTCGAGCTGGCCTGCGAGTTTTTCCCCTCCGAGAGCATGGTCGCCCTTGGTGCGAACCTCCAGCTCCAGCGCCTGGCGATCGGCGAGAAAAGCGCGTCGCGGTTCTTCTCGCTCGACGAGGAGTTCCACCGCATCATCTTCGCGGCATCCGACAAGCAACGAATCTGGGAGGCGATCCGAAAGATGGGATCGCACTTCAACCGGGTTCGCGTGCTCAGTCTGCGGGCGACCGACTGGGAAAAGGTGTATTCGCAGCACGAACATATCGCCTCCGCCATTTCCCGAAGGCGGCCGGACGAAGCGCGGGACGCGATGAACGAGCATCTTACCAAGGTGAATTACGATCTCGGGAGGCTCCGGCTGGAGTATCCGTCCTATTTCAAAACGGAAAAGGGGAGGTGAGCACCGGCTGCGGCGTTGACGATACCCTTGCGGATTGAAGCGCCCCCGGAGCCTTCGGGGGGAAGCCCGGTTTTGTTGAACGAAAGGAGAATGGACCGATGAAAAAAATCGCACTCTTGGTAGCAGCAACCCTTCTGGCGTCTCTCGTCTTCTCCGCCGCCGCTCTGGCGGAGAAGAAGCCCGAATTCACACTGAAGCTCGGCCATCTGGCCAACACCGAGCACACCTGGCACAAGGGTTCGGTCAAGTTCGCCGAGCTTGTCGAGCAGAAGACCGGCGGCCGAGTGGTCGTGCAGGTGTTCCCCAGCGAGCAGCTCGGCAAGGAGATGGAGGTCATCGGCAATATTCAGTCCGGCATCGTGGACATGCTCATCACCGGAGAATCCATGATGAACTGGGCTCCTCTGTGCGGCCTTATCGCCGTTCCGTACATGATTCGCGACTCCGCGCATATGGAGAAGATCGTCGAGGGAGAGATCGGCCAGGCAATCGAGAAGGAAGTCATCGAGAAAGTCCGCCTTCGCCCGGTCGCATGGTTTGAAAGAGGCGCCCGCAATCTCACCTCCAACCGCGAGATCAAAAAGCCCGAAGACCTCAACGGTCTGAAGCTGCGCGTGCCGAACGTGCCGCTGTTCGTCGCCACGTGGGAAGCGCTCGGCGCCAAGCCGACGCCGATGGCCTTCTCCGAAGTCTTCACATCGCTCCAGCAGGGGATCATCGACGGTCAGGAGAACCCGTACGATCTCATCAAGAGCGCCAGCTTCTTCGAGGTGCAGAAGTTCGTCAACAAAACGGAGCACGTGAGAGGCTGGATCTACCTCGTCATCGGCGAGGACAGGTTCCAGAGCATGCCCGAGGATATCCGCAAAGCCGTTCTCGAGGCCGGCAAAGAAGCGCAGGCGTACGAGCGCGAACTCTTCAGGGCCGAGCAGAATCAGCTCATCAAGGATCTCCAGGACAAGGGAATGACTTTCGTGGAAGTCGACAAGGCGGCGTTCATGAAGGCTGCCGAGCCTGCGGTGCTCGGATTCCTCTCCCCCGAACTGCAGGAGATGTACAAGAAGATCATCGCCATTCAGTAACCGGAATCCGCTCCGGAGCCCCTTGCGCATAAGGGGGTTCCGGAGCTTTTTTCTGAGAGACGAGGACGCCCGCATGAAAAAAACGCTCGCCGTGTTCAACCGCATCATGGAATTTTGCGTGATCGCCACATTCCTCGCTCTCGTGGGTGTGGTGCTGCTTCAAGTGTACGCCCGCCTCTTCCTTCCTAAATCGCCTCACTGGACGGAGGAGGCCTCTCGTTTTCTGTTCATCTATACCGTCAGCTTCGCTTCGGGACTGGCCATTCGCGAACGCGCCTTCGTCAATGTCGACGTCTTCACCAATCTGCTGCCGGAAACGGGAAGGAAGTGGCTCCAGATTCTGCTCGACGTTCTCGTCGCCGGATTCATGGCGCTGGTCTTCCAGTATTCCCTGAGAAATCTGGGGATCGGCAGGATGCAGACGTCGCCTTCCCTTCGCATTCCCATGAACTATATATTCGCCTCCATGTCCGTCATGTCCGCCTCCGTCGTCCTCTACTCCCTCTTCGAAATCGGACGAGATATACGCCTTGTGCTGAAGGGGGGAAACTGAGATGGTCACAACGCTCTTCCTCGTCTTTCTCGTTCTGCTCTTCCTCGGCCTTCCGATCGCTTTCTGCCTTGGAATCTCCTCCCTGGTCTATCTCTGGATGGCAGGCATTCCGCTCATCGTGATCCCGCAGAAGATGTACTCGGGAATCGACGTCTTCGTGCTGCTTTGCATTCCGGGGTTCATCCTCGCCGGCAACCTGATGAACCGCGGCGGCATCTCCGACCGCATCATCCGCTTCTGCAACGCGCTTGTCGGCCACATCCAGGGCGGACTTGCGCAGGCCAACATCGTAGCCTCGATGATCTTCGCGGGCATCTCCGGAACAGCGGTCGCAGACACCGCAAGTCTCGGCGCCATTCTCATCCCCGCGATGAAAAAAGAGGGGTACGATGCGGAATTTTCCTGCGCGGTCACCGCCGCCTCTTCGACGATCGGCCCGATCATTCCGCCGAGCATGCCGATGATCATCGCGGGCACGCTTACCGGACTTTCCGTCGGCCGCCTCTTCCTCGCCGGAGCCATTCCGGGTGTGTTGCTGGGTCTTGGTCTTATGGCGGTTACTTGGTATCTCTCGAAGAAACGAAACTACCCGAAGGGGGAGAAGGTCCCCCGCCGTCTGCTGCTGAAGGAGTTCTTCGGTGCATTCTGGGCGTTGATGCTCACGGTGCTCATCCTCTACGGCATCATCGGAGGACTCTTCAGTCCCACGGAGGCCGCGATGGTCGCCTGCGTCTATGCGGTGGTGATCGGCATGTTCGTCTACAAGGACCTTTCGCTCAGGGATCTTCCGGCGGTGATCCTCGAGACCGGTATCACTACGGCGTCGATCATCGTGCTTGTCGGATTGGCGAACCTCTTCGCCTGGATTCTGACCAGCGAACGCATACCGCAGATGGTTGCCGACGCGATGCTGAGCGTCACTACGAATAAATTCCTTATCATACTGATGATCAATCTGCTGCTCCTCTTCGTAGGGACGTTCATGGAGACGATCGCCGCGCTGCTCACGCTCTTCCCGACGCTGCTCGTGGTCGCGTTGCGCGTGGGAATCGACCCGATCCATTTCGCAATGATCGCCGTACTCAACCTGATGATCGGGTTGACCACGCCCCCGGTGGGCGTCTGTCTCTTCGTCGCCTCAAGCATCGGGAAGGTCTCCATAAGCCGCATCTCCCGGGCGGGCCTTCCTCTTCTTGCCGTGAGCATCTTCGTTCTCTTGCTGGTCTCCTATATTCCGGCGCTTTCGACATGGCTGCCCAACCTGCTCTTCAATCGCTGACGCTTTACCGCCGGGAGAACGCCCGGCGTATGTAAGAGAGAAACTGAAAGGAGAAACGCGACATGACATCCAAATTTTCGCTTGAAGGAAAACGGGCCCTGGTCACGGGAGGCGGAAGCGGCATCGGTCTCGCCATTTCGCAGGGGATCGTCGAGAACGGCGGTTCCGTGGTCGTCGTGGGCCGGAGAGAGGAGCTTCTCAAGGAGGCCTGCGACTTGATGGGGCCTCGGGCGTCGTACATGGTTCACGACGTCACCGACCTTCCGGGCAACGTCGAGTTCGTGAAGAAGCTGGAAGCGGTCGGTCCGGTCGACATTCTGGTGAACAACGCCGGGCAGAACATCAAGAAACCCGTCCTCGAGACTACCGACGAGATCTACCACAATATCCTCGAGGTGAACCTGATCGCCGTCTTCTCGCTCACCCGCGAGATCGGCCGCTATATGCTGGAGCGGAAACGCGGCGCGATCATCAACATCGCTTCCATGACCTCGCTCTTCGGCATCCCGTACGTGAGCGCGTACACGTCCTCCAAGGCCGCCATCGCCGGGCTGACGAAACAGCTCGCCACCGAGTTCTCCCCCTTCGGCATCACCGTCAACGCCGTAGCGCCCGGCTTCATCGACACCGCGATGTCGCGCAAAGCGTTCGAGGGCGACCCCGAGAGGAAGCGCAAGGTCCTCTCCCGTACGCCGATGAACGAGCTGGGGCTTCCCGAGGACGTGGCGAACGCCGTCGTCTTCCTCGCTTCTCCCGCGGCGCGCTATCTCACGGGAGTCATCCTTCCCGTGGACGGCGGCACGAGCATCGGATTCTGAGATTTGCATACCGCAGAGAGCAACAGAGAGGAGGTTTGCGCATGATTCTGTCATTCCGCTGGTACGGCGAGAGCGACCCCGTCACTCTCGACAAGATCCGTCAGGTTCCGGTGCTCAAGGGGATCGTCAGCGCGCTCTACGACGTTCCCCTCGGCGAGACGTGGCCCCTGGAGAAAATTCAAAAACTGAAGGGGGCAGTCGAGCGGAAGGGGTTCGTCCTCTCCGCCATAGAGAGTATCCCCGTGCACGAGAACATCAAGCTGGGGCGTTCCGACCGGGATGTTCTTATCGACAAGTACTGCGCCTCCATCCGCAACATGGGGAAGGCGGGTGTTTCCGTACTCTGCTACAACTTCATGCCCGTCTTCGACTGGACGAGGTCGAACATGGCCATGCCCCTGCCGGACGGCTCCAACGCGCTTTCGTACGACGATGTCGAGGTACTGAAGATGGACCTCTCCAAGGGGACGAAGGATCTCCCCGGCTGGAGCGCCTCGTACGACGCAAAGGAGCTTCAGGCCCTTCTGGACGGATACAAGGAACTCAACGAGGAGGGGCTCTGGGAGAA
Organism: Synergistaceae bacterium; assembly: GCA_018436725.1. Taxonomy (GTDB): domain Bacteria; phylum Synergistota; class Synergistia; order Synergistales; family Aminobacteriaceae; genus JAAYLU01. The sequence goes on from JAHDKT010000035.1 coordinate 31,778, forward strand.
CCTGAAGTACTTCCTGGGAAAAACCGTCCCCGTCGCGGAGGAGTCCAACGTCAAGATGGCCATTCATCCGGACGATCCGCCCTGGTCGATCTTCGGCCTGCCGCGCATCATCCGCGACGAAGCCGCCTACGACCGGTTCGTCAAGCTGGTCGACAGCCCCAACAACGGTTTCAGCCTCTGCTCGGGGTCGCTCGGCGCTCGTCCGGACAACGACCTTCCGGCCATGATCCGCAAGTTCGGCGCCATGGGGCGCATCCACTTCGCGCATGTGCGGAACGTCAAGATCACGGGCAAGGGGGCGTTCCACGAGACGGCGCACCCGACCGAGTCCGGCAGCCTGAACATGTTCGAGATCATGAAGGCCTATGCGGACACTGGATTCACAGGCCCGATGCGCCCCGACCACGGCCGCATGATCTGGGGCGAGACAGGCAAGCCGGGCTACGGGCTCTACGACCGTTCTCTCGGCGCTATGTACCTCGCCGGCCTCTGGGAGGCGCTGCAGCGCGGTCAAAAGTAAAAAAGACGATCCGAAACACTGCGCGAAAGCGCCGAGAGCCCTTAACGCAGTGTTTCGGATCGATCATACGTTTATCGCCGATAGTTCCCCTCCCTTGAATGTCGTTTTCCCGTCCTGTACATAGTCGTGGCTGCGACGATTATAACGGCTGAAAAAATAAAAAAAGTGACGTAGTAGCCGACGATCTTCCCCATGTATGCCAGCAACGGGGGGAGAAGGAAAAAACCAACTCCCCAGAATACATAGAAAATCGCCGAGACGGTACCCTTCATGGTTGACGGCGCGCTATCGCCCAACAGCGCCAGAGCGGCGACGCAGAAGACGCCCAGACCGCATGCCGCCGCGAAGAGGGAGAGGAATACCGTCGTTCCGTAGAGAGGCGGAAACAGCGCCATACCCGCTGCGGCCAGCGTCAGTCCGGCGATCATGGCGACATCCCGCCCATTTTTGTCCGACAATCGCCCCGCGATGTTTTGGGAGATGCTGACTGCGATGTAAAAGAGAGCGAAGAAGAGGGAGACACCGCTCTGGCCGAAATTTTTCTCCTTGAGAAGAAGTCCAGGTATCACAGTCAGGAACACGCCGTATCCTCCGCCGTAGAGGCAGATTCCCGCGTACAGTTCGGGTCTGCGGATTCGGCTTATGGCGGACAGAACGCCGCGGAAACCTGCGGAGGAAGAATCACCCTTGGAAGAAAGGGAGTTTTCAGGCGGATGAACGAAAAACAAAATGATTGCCGCGGAGAGGAATCCTGCGACGGAATAGAGTAAAAACGCCGCGTTTTCGAAACGCAACGAGGGAACAAGTACGGGGACAAGGCTCCCTGCCATCAGTCCCAGATGAAATGAAGCGTTGTATCTTCCGATAGCCTCTCCGCGAGAATCTGGAAAAAGCATCGAAAGCAACGCGGGAGCAAGCGCCCATACAGGTACCTCCGCGATGCCCTGCAACGCTCTGCCCGTCAGGATTTCCAGAACGGAGCGAGCGTTGAAGTAAAGCAATCCGGTGATTCCGGCGAGCATGTATCCCGATGCGAGAAAGAGTTTGCAGCCGTAGCGGTCAGAAAGTCGTCCCGCAGGAATTTGAAGAGCCACGAACGGGACGGCGAAAAACGACGCGATGAACCCTACGTGCTCCATCGACCCGGAGAGACGGATCACCCTTTCCGGGAGAAGAGAGACGATAAGTCCGACGCCGAGCATCTGGACAAACGCAGCGATGCAGAGCGCGGACGAAGAATTTGTTGTTTTCATGAAGAGCCATCCTTTCTTCTATACCCACTCCTGTATCCTTCGGTTCAAAGAAAGACAACGCCATCCGTCTCCGAAAAAAACGCGGAGGCAAATATAGGTATCTTTCGGCTTCCAGCGGTGGAGACGCTAGAAAGTCTTCGGAGGAGGCGGGCACAGAACGAAAAGTGGCATAATTTTTTCTCCCATGACTTCCGACGGTTTTCGAAAAAAATGAAAAGCGAACCGCTCGGGAATAACTTTTTTAGTTCCTTGGAGTATATCATGAACATGGGAGAACTTGGATTGTTTGAAGGTGCTTCCAAGGCTCCTTTTCCCAGTAGGGGAGCATCCGGTATGGGCGTTATCCGCCATGTGCGAATCCTGAGCGGCGAGGGCGGCAGGAGCCGTTTCTGGAGACGAGGGGGTACGCGCGCCTTCGGCGCCGGAATAGGTGGACAGCCGACGATGAACGAGTCGAGCTGGCCGCCCGCCCGGTGCGACATGTTTCTTTGTCGCCGGGCTTCGTGCTGTCCGAACATCCGCATCAAGAACAGGCGAGCCGGAGAACGGGTGATGGAAAACATGCGATGATGCGCGGAAGGGAAACTCAAGCTCGGAGTCAAGAAAGAAAAGAGCGTCGTGGATCGTCCGTGGAAACGCAAACTTCTTGGATTCTCATTCACGAACTGAAAGAAGCCCCGTATCCGCGGAGCAACCAAGAGATCGACGGGATTCGAGGTCAAAGTACGGAAACCGACCAGCGGCAGCGAAAGCATGAGTTCGGTTTTATCTACGTATTCAACTTCGTGAACCCCCGTAAACCGTAGGGAAAGTATGGTGGTGTGAGAGGAAGATGCTTAATCTCCCCTTCCTACTCGATTGTTCTCCCTCGTTTCCCCCGGAGCGGTCGTACTTCTTTGTGAACGGAACTTCATAGGAATTAGTTGTGTACCCACCGGGTGCTCTATAATATGTTTAATTGCTTCAAACCTCATGGCGTCACACAAAAGGGCTGATCTGGATTGGTAAGGATAAAGTCTACGGCACTTTCTATGCAGGCGGCGCTCGTTCTTTCATTCATCGCATTCGTTCTGATTTCCGCGGGGGTGGCGGGGTATGTGTCGCAGAGAAGCGGGCGGCAGGCTGTGCAGGAACTGGCATCCCGCCTGAGGAGCGAGATGACGGCGCATATCGTCGAGCATGTTCAGGATTTTTTGTACACTCCCCATACCATAAACCGACTCAATGCGGATGCATTAAGCGAAGGCGTTTTGGACGCGAACGACGAACGGATGCTCGAACTGCATTTCCGGCAGCAGATCGAGGTCTTTTCTACGGTATTCAGCATTTATTTCGGAAATACCCGCGGAGGACTCGTCAACGGCGGCAGAGAACCTCCCGACGATTCCCGCTACGTTATCGGGACGGCAGGAGGCGAGGCGGGGCTTTTCCGTAAGTACTCCATCGACAAGGACGGCAACCGACTTTCGCTTTTGGCCGAGGTTCCCGATTTCGACGCCAGGACGAGAGGGTGGTATACCCGTGCTCTGAAGATCGGCGGCGCGACATGGAGCGATGTGTACGTCCTCTTTACAGGGCAGGATATGGCCATCACCGCCAGCCGTCCCGTCTACGGAGCCGGCGGAGACTTGCTCGGGGTGGCGGCTGTCGATCTTTCGCTTTCGCAGCTCTCCGGCTTTCTGGAGACGCTGCCTCTCGGCCAGGGAACGGCGTTTATCATGGATCGCTCCGGCCAGTTGGTCGCCTCCTCCGGAGGAGGAAAACCCTTTGTTGTCTCAGAGGGAGGAGGTATGCGTCGTCTTCAGGCAGTCGAGAGTACTCACCCCGGAGTCCGTGCGGCGGCGGCGTTCCTTTATGAAAAACATGTCTTGGAACACGTTTTGCAGGATGGAGAACACGCATTCGAAACGGAAGGGGGACTGATTTTTCTTCGAGCGGTTCCACTTAGCGAAACCGAAGCACTCGATTGGATCATCGTCGTCGCGACTCCGGAGTCCGAGTTCATGGGGTGGATCGATGAAAACAACCGCACGACCACGCTGATCATTCTCTTCGCTGTGTTTCTGTCCTGTCTCGCCGGATTCGCAATTGCCCGCAGAATGTCGCTGCCCATCCTTCGGCTGAACGATGCGGCCCGCGCGATCGCCAGAAGCGAAACTCCGCCGGGCCTTCCTATCGACTGCGGGATCGTCGAAGTGGGCGAACTTTCGGTATCCTTCAACCGGATGGCGGAGACGCTCCGCCGCACCATTCATGGATTGAACGAAGAAATCGCCGTTCGACAAGAGGCGGAACTGCGTGCGCGCTCCGCGATGGAACGGGCGGAAGAGCTGCGGAAGGACGCAGAAAGCGCGAACAGGGCCAAGAGCGAGTTTCTGGCGAACATGAGCCATGAAATCCGCACGCCGCTCAACGGCGTCATCGGTTTCTTGGAGATCCTACGCGGAACGGGGCTCGACCGAGAGCAGATCGGTTATGTGGACAACGCCAAGGTCTCCGCTTTTTCGCTGCTGGAGATCATAAGCAACATCCTCGACATTTCGAAGATCGAGGCCGGGAAACTTGAACTGGAGACGATACGAACCGATATTTCCCGTCTGATGGAAGAAACGCTCGTGATCGTCGGTCACGGCGCGATGAACAGAGGTGTCCGCATCTTTTCTACGCTCTCCCCGGCTTTTCCACGCTACGCGTTCGTCGATCCCGTACGCTTGCGGCAGGTGCTCGTCAATCTTCTCGGTAACGCAGTAAAATTCACCGATGAGGGAGATGTCGAACTTTCCGCCTCTTTTCTACCGGATCGAAGCGGCGGGGGAAGGGGAGCGTTCACTTTCTCCGTCCGCGATACAGGCATAGGAATACGGAAAGAGGATAGAGACAAGCTTTTCCAACCGTTTTCTCAGGCGGACGCCTCGAATACAAGAAAATACGGCGGTACAGGACTCGGACTAGTCATCTCGAACGGGATACTGCGGGAAATGGGGAGTTCTCTTGAACTGGAGAGCGAGCCCGGAAAAGGAAGCAGGTTCTATTTCACGATCGCCGCGCGCTACGAAGAGGGGGATTCTTTCTCTGATGAATCCAAGACGGCAATGTCCGGGGGGAACGTTTCGAATTCAGTCGTGCTCTCTCTCAGACCCTGTACGATACTCGTAGTCGAAGATCTCAGGATGAACAGGACGCTCTTACGCTTGCTCTCGTTGCGCATGCTTCCCTCCGCGACAATTCTGGAAGCCGAGAATGGCGAACAGGCCGTCGAACTCTTCAGGAAGCACTCTCCCGATATCGTCTTCATGGATATGCATATGCCGAAAAAGAACGGCTGCGAAGCCGCAGTGGAAATAAGGGAGATTGAAAAGAGCGAAGGAAGGCGTGCGCCCGTTATCGCCTTGACCGCCGATGTGCTGGCCGAAACCCGCGAGCGGTGCTTTCAGGCGGGTATGGATGCTTTCCTCGCCAAGCCGGTGGAGGCGGATACCCTGCGCGCGATCCTCGAGCGTTACCTCGCGATGCTTCGTTGAACGCGATGAAATCCTTTTTTATCTTGACACTTCAGAAGAGCTGGAGGTACAATCAACTTGTCTGATAAGCAGATGTCCGCTCTGTTGTCATCTTGAAAAAAGCGGGTGAGGCGATGGGCCCCATAAAGAGAGTACGGCTGTCCGACAGGGTGACCGACGCGATCGAGACGATGATTGCGGAGGGCTCATTCGCTCCGGGGGACAGGTTTTTTTCAGAAAACGAGCTTGTAAAAAAACTCGAGGTGAGCCGCTCCTCGATCCGGGAGGCGGTACGAATTCTCGAGGTACGAGGGCGTGTTACCGTAAAACACGGCAAGGGTATTTTCATCGCGGCGCCCGCCGAGGAGGATCGCGATCCTTTTACAGGATGGCTCAAGGATAACAAGGAGCCGATATGCGATCACTTCGAGGTGCGCCTGATCATCGAACCCAAGGCCGCCCGGCGTGCGGCGGAAAATGCGGACGAGGAGATCGTCAGAAGCATCGAAAAGGTGTACGCAGCCTTTGCAGCGAGCGCCGAGCAAGGGGACACGGCGGCAATGATACGGTTCGACGGAGATTTTCACAGACTTGTCGCCAAAGCCACGAAGAACCGGACGCTCTATCATCTGATGAAAACGATGACGAAGTCTCTTCCCGAGGGGTGGATTACCAGCCTCCATATTCCGGGAAGGGTCGAAAAAACACTCGGAGAACATGCGTCCATCCTTGAAGCTATCAGGGCGGGCGAACCGGAACGGGCCGAGGAAACGATGACGCTGCATCTTCGCAACGCCCTCGCGGATATCCAGGCATCCATGGAGCGCTAAAAAAGCGCGCAGGGGGGACGTCATGACGATCATCACCACGCTTGTTGAAAACTCGCCGGGCGAGCACCGCGGCCTCGGAACGGAGCACGGCATCTCTTTCCACATACGCCATAACGGCCGTTCCATTCTCTTCGACACCGGCCAGTCGGAAGCCTTCATCAGGAATGCAGCCAAGATGCGCGTCCGACTCTCCGCAACTGACTTCGTCGTGCTCAGTCACGGTCATTACGATCATTCAGGCGGTTTCCGTCCGCTTTGCGACGTCGCCGAAGATTTTGAACTGCGCGTCGGGAAGGGTTTTTTCGACGACAAGTACGCAGTCAGAAACGGCGCGTACGAGTATCTTGGCAACGACTTCGACGAGTCCTTTCTCTCCGGACGCGGGATTCGTTTCGCCTTCGCCGCTGAAGCGACCGAGGAGATCCTCCCCGGCATCTTCGTCCTCTCCGATTTTCCACGACTGCACGCCGACGAGGTCGTCAATCCCCGCTTCCTGCTTCGCCGGAAAGACTCCTTTGTGCCGGACATGTTCGAAGATGAAATCCTTCTGGCGATCGATACCCGGAAGGGTCTTTTGGTGCTTCTCGGCTGCTCGCATCCGGGAATGAAGAACATGCTCGACACGGTAAAGAAGCGTCTGGGGCGGCCCATTTTCGCGGTGCTCGGCGGAACCCATCTCGTTGAATCGAAAGGAGAGGGACTTGAACGTTCGCTCGCCTATCTGAACGACGGAGGGATCGGGATCGTCGGAGTGAGCCACTGCACGGGAAAGGATGCCGTCGAACGTCTCCGCGCGTCGTGTCCGGGCTTTTTTCATAACGTGACCGGCAGTTCGCTCTTCGTCGAGTAGTCTTCTCAGGCTTTCCGGAGCCGAATTCGCCCCGAGAGCGGGACGGCTTCTGTAAGACATCATATTCAAGGGAGGTTGCAAAGAAATGCTGAGAAAATGTTGTTGGGTATTGCTGCTCGCGGTGTGTGTTTTCGGTGTGTTCGCTCCCCTTTCCGTGGAGGGCGCGGAGGCGCCGAAGAAGATTGTGTGGCGCTCTTCGGGCCACGGTCCCGCTTCCGACCCGTCGCAGATTTATCATGATATGCTCTGCAAGGCCATCACCGAGGCTTCGGGCGGCCGCCTGGAGATCAAGCCGTTCGTCGGCGGCTCCATCGTCCCGGCCTACAAGGAACTCGACGCAGTCCACGAGAACGTGCTCCAGTTGGCGTACACCTGCCCGATGTACAACCTCGACAAATGGTCCGCGGCGGGGCTGATCAGCTCCCGTCCCGGCGCTCTCGCCGGCGAAGCCCTGCGTACATGGTTCAACTACGGCGGCGGCGCGGATCTGATGAACAAGATGATGGAAGGGTACAACGTTCTGACCTTCCCCGGCGCGCTCTCCCCGCTTCCTGAAGAAGTGTTCTTCCACTCCAAGAAAAAGATTGAGAGCCTCGAGGATCTCAAGTCGATCAAGGCCCGCTGCATGGGCGACGGCGGCGAAATCCTGAAGAGAATGGGCATGGCCACGGTCATTATCCCCGGAGGCGAACTGTACGAAGCCATGAAGCGCGGCACCATCGACGCCTTCGAGTACTCCACGCTCGCCTCCAACTGGAACATGCACTTCAACGAGGTCGCCGAGTATGTCTACCTCTCCCCCGTGCGCGCTCCCAGCGATCCTCAGGTTTTCTTCGTGAACAAGCAAGCGTGGGAAGCGCTTCCGAAGGATCTTCAGCTTCTCGTCCAGACCTTCATCGACCGCTTTACCCAGGCGCAGCACGAGTACCTTGTCTACGAGTCCATTCTTGCTCTTGAAAAGTTCAAGGCGGCTGGCAACCAGGTGCTCAAGGTTCCTGAAGAGGTGAACACGGCGCTTGTCGCGGAGGCTGCGAAGTTCTACGAGGAGAAGAGCGCCAGCGAACCTCCGATTTTCGGCGAGATCTACAACTCCATGAAGAAGTTCGGCGAAGCGTACCAGACAATGAAATAACGCGTCCTCGACGACGCGCACAAGGAGAAGCGGAATGACCTTTTTGAAACGTTTGCTTCAAAAAATCGACGCACTCAGCGAACTGTCCGGATCCGTGGGGAAATGGTGTGCCCTTCTCCTTGTGTTCGCCGGGACGTATGAAGCTGTCTCCAGACATTTCTTCAACGCCCCCACGGTCTGGGCGTACGACACGCTCTGCATGGCCGGAGGCGCCCTCTATCTTCTGGGCGCCTCCTACGACTACCTCCACGAGGCGCACACCCGCGTGGACATCTTCTACAACATGCTCCCCGAGCGGGGGAAGGCGTTCATGAACGTGGTCTGCTCGCTCGTTCTCTTCTTCCCCCTGATGGGGGTCATGTTCTGGCTCTCGTTGACATGGGCCGTACGCGCATGGAGTATCAAGGAAGTGTTCTTCAACAGCTTCTGGTACCCTCCCGCAGGGCCCTACCGGACCGTTTTCGCAATCGGTCTGTTCTTCCTCATGCTTCAGGCGTCGGCAAAGTTCGTCAGGGATTTCTATTTTATGGTAAGGGGTGAGACTCTTGATTGAACTCAGCGCCGAGGCCGTCACCTATCTCATGCTGGGAGGAGTCTTCGTCCTTGTAATGACAGGATTCCCCATCGCGTTCGTCATCGGGAGCGTCGCCTTCTTCATGGGGCTTGCCGTCTTCGGCCCCACCGTGACGTTCCATATCCTGTACAGCCGTTTTTACGATCTGTCGCTGAACTACCCTTACCTGGCGGTTCCTCTTTTTACCTTCATGGGGGTCATCCTGCAGCACTCGGGAGTCACCAAGGATCTGTACCAGTCCCTGTACGAGGCGATGGGGCGCCTGCGGGGCGGGCTCGCCGTGGTCACCATCGTCTTCGGCACCATCCTCGCGGCCTGCCTTGGAGTCATCGCCGCCTCGGTGACCATTCTGACGCTCATCGCGCTCGCGCCGATGATCACCAGGGGGTACGACAAGTCGCTCGCTTCGGGGTCCATCGTGGCGGCGGGGACGCTCGGCATCCTGATACCGCCGAGCATCATGCTCGTCGTCTACGCGCCGCAGGCAGGGCTCTCCGTCGGACAGATGTTCATGGGCGCGGTCTTCCCCGGGCTTCTGCTTTCGGCCTTCTACATCCTCTATGTGGTTGTCCGGTGCAGGCTGAACCCGGCGCTCGGACCGGCGATTCCCGAGGATCAGATCACACCGTTCGACGCGAAGAAACTGATCCGTCTTCTCAAATCCCTCGTGCCGCCCGTACTGCTCATCGTCGCGGTGCTCGGGACGATTTTCGCCGGGATCGCGCCCCCCACGGAGGCCGCCGCGGTGGGGTGTTTCGCGGCGATTTTGCTCGCCATAGTCTACCGCAGATTCAGCTGGGGGCTCATGCGTCAGGCGATGATCGAGACGATGCGCGTGAGCGCCTTCGTCGTGATGATCGCGGCGATGTGCTACGCATTCGTCGGCATCTTCATGAACGCAGGGGCCGGCGACGTCGTGGCGGAGTTCATCCTCTCGGTCCCGGGAGGGAAGTGGATGTCCTTTTTCGTGATCATGGCGATCGTTTTTTTGCTCGGCATGTTCATCGAGTGGATCGGCATCGTCTTCATCGTGGTCCCTATTTTCTCCCCGATTCTGACGACTTTGGGATTCAACCCGCTGTGGGCGGGAATGATGATCTGTATCAACATGCAGATGGCATTCCAGACGCCGCCGATGGCGATGTCGATCTTCGTCCTCAAGGGGACCGCGCCGAAGGAACTCGGCGTGACGATCGGCGACATTATTTGGGGCGTCATTCCCTTCATCCTGATCATCATGTTCGTCCTCCTGCTCTGCGCCATCTTCCCGGGAATCATCACTTGGCTTCCCGAACTGATGATCGGCAAGGCGTAGGCTTCAAACGAAGAGAGTCGATGGAACAGGACGGGCGGCCCCGCAAAGAAGGGTCGCCCGTCCTGTTCCATCGACTTGGTATTCCGCGCGGCTCTCCTAGAGAAGGTCGAGCTGAATTCCCCAACGTCCGGCCCAGGAGGTCAGGAAGTGAACCACTCCCTCCGTCCCGTCGCGGGTGGTCTTGAAAACGCCGCAGTCTTCGAGGACTCCGCAGAAGACGGAACCGACCTCGCCTTGGACGACGCGTTCCGCCTCGTTCTGCGCAAGACCCGTGCCGAAACGGACCGCCAATTCGGCGGTCCACGCGCGGTGCGGGAACGAGTCGGGCAGGTCCTTCAGCATTGTGCGTCCGGAGAGGACCGAGGCAACCGTCTCAAGGCCGGACTCGAGACGGGAGGGGAGAATCGCGAGCCCCATCGCTTCGATAAGGCCGATGTTTTCCTTCTTGATATGGTGGCGTTCCTTGTGCGCATGGAAGATTCCGTCGGGGTGCTCTTCGTCGCAGAGATTGTTTCGCAGCACGAGGTCGACCTCGTATTCGGTCCCTCTTCGTCTGCCGATGACCGTCACGGTATTGTGCGCCTCTTTTACCCCGTTGTTCTCGGTTGCGGCAAGGATGCCCCGCTTCGGGTCCTCGTACTCCCGCCACGAGAGAAGGATTTTTTCGCCGAGAGACTCGACGGATGTCCGCTCCGCGCTCCTCAGTCTGATGGCGGTCATCGGCCAGCGAAGCAGCTCCATCGTTACCCCGTCGGCGCGCCATGCGCGCACGGCGGGGGCGTCCTCCATCGGGAATTTCCACGTCCCTCCCTGGAAGTGATCGTGACTGAGTATGGAACCGCCGACGATGGGCAGGTCGGCGTTCGAGCCCATGAACATTCCGGGAAAGGCTGTTATAAAGTCGCAGATACGGGAGAATGTCGATGTACCGACGCGCATCGGGCGATGCTCCTCCGAGAAGACGATGCAGTGCTGATGATAGTAGACGTAGGGAGAGAACTGTAGGTACCATCGCTCGCCCGACAGTTCGAGAGGTACGATGCGGTGGTTGCTCCGCTCCGGATGCCCCGGGCGTCCCTGATACCCCGCGTTCTCCGCGCAGAGCAGGCATTTCGGATAGCGGTCCTCGTTCGGTCGTTCTCCGGCCGCGCGTATATCGCGGGGGTCTTTTTCCGGTTTGGAACGGTTGATGGTGATCTGCAGCGATCCGTACGGGGTGTCCGCCGTCCACTTCCTGTCCAGCGAGACAAGATCCGTTCGGACGTACTTGGTGTCCGCGGAGAAACGGTAGAACCAGTCGACCGCCTCGGCCGGCCTCCCGTCCGCGAGAATGCGCCGGAATTCGCGCGCGACCTCCGAGTTGCGGGGTGTCAGGAGACCCATTACGCGGCTGACGAACTTTTCGGCGGGGAGGGATAGATGCGGGATGTTCCGCTCTTCGGCATAGGTTCTCAGTACTTCGAGGCTCTCCATTTCGTCGGCGCCGGGCCGCGGCTCTTCGGAGCCCGGTTCTTCGATGCCGAAAAGCCCGAGGAGCGCGTTCCGGACGACGATGTCGTCCAGCTCTCCAAGAAGGCCGCGACGGAGGCCGTACGCGACCAGGGTGTCCGCGGCCCGGACGGCCTGAGCGGTCTCCATGAAGCTCAGGCCTTTCTGTACTTGATGTGCCATCGCCATGCCGTTTCGACGATGGATTCGAGCGACGTGTACCGCGGGGTCCAGCCGAGTTCGCTCCGTATCCGCTCCGAAGAGGCGACGAGGCGAGCGGGGTCTCCTGGTCTTCTCGGAGCATGTTCCACATCTATCCGCCGTCCCGTCGCGCGCCGGCAGGCCTCGATGACTTCGTTGACGGAAAAGCCCCTGCCGTTGCCGAGGTTGTATGTCTTGTTCCCCTCCCCCCGCCGGAGCGCGTCGAGGGTCAGAAGGTGCGCTCTCGCCAGATCGGTCACGTGGACGTAGTCGCGGATGCACGTACCGTCGGGCGTGTCGTAATCGCTTCCAAAGACGGAAATACACTTTCGTTTTCCTATTGCGGCGTCGAGGATCAGCGGGATGAGGTGCGTCTCCGGATTGTGCGCCTCGCCGATGGATGCGTCCTCTATGGCGCCGCAGGCGTTGAAGTAGCGCAGGGCGCCGTAGGTGAATCCGTGGGCTTCGGAAGCCCAGCGAAGCATCTTCTCGACGGCGAGTTTCGTTTCGCCGTACGGGTTGGTCGGCGCCGTAGGCAGATCCTCGGGGATCGGTACGACGGTCGGTTCGCCGTACACGGCCGCCGTGGAGGAAAAGACGATATGCGGAACTTCGTGCCGCGCCATGCTTTCAAGGATGCGCAGGACTCCCGTGACATTGTTCTCGTAATATTCGAGAGGGCGGAGGACGCTCTCTCCCACCTGGATAAACGCCGCGAAGTGGAAGACGGCATCCACGGTGTTCTCCCGGAATATACGGTCGAGCAGCTCTCCGTTCCCGATATCCCCTCTGTAGAATGCGGCCTCGCCCGGGACGAATTCACGATGCCCCTTCGAGAGATCGTCGAGAACGATCACGCGCTCTCCGCGCTCGAGCAGCGCTCTCACCATATGGCTTCCGATATATCCTGCGCCGCCGCAGACAAGGGATGCAGTCACGAATAATCAGCCCTCCAGCCGTAATCGTCAGTATCGATCCGGAAGATTTCGCACTCCGGATTCGGGCAACAGGGTATCCCCCTCATGATGATCTGTCAAGCGGTATTCACATCCGCCGGTTCACGTCCGCTGCGCCTCGGGACTCCGAAGCTGCGGGAAATCATCCTGTGTAAATTGAAAAAATAATTGACAGGTAGCCTCCTCTTGGCTACACTTGATCGGGGGAAAACCCCGCTGACGTCCGTGGTCGTCCATGGCGCGATATCTTTGCAGAGGAGGTTTTTCGAAAGTGAAGAGAACAGTCGGACTTGCGGTACTCATCGGTATATGCGGGCTTTTTCTTATGGCGGGAGGCGTTTTTGCGGCGAATCTCGAGATAGGGTGCGCCATCTATAAATTCGACGACACCTTCATGACCGGCGTCCGGAACGCCATCGCCGAGGCGGCCAAGGGCAAGGCGAAAGTCGACATCGTCGACAGTCAGAACTCCCAATCCACCCAGAACGACCGGGTCGACATGTTCATCACCAAGAGGATGAACGCCCTCGCTATCAACCCCGTGGATCGTACAGCGGCGGGCGTCATCATCGACAAGGCCAAGGCCGAGAACATCCCGGTGGTCTTCTTCAACCGCGAACCTCTTCCCGAGGATATGCGGAAGTGGGACAAGGTCTACTACGTGGGGGCGCGGGCGGAGGAGTCCGGCACGATGTCCGGGCAGATCATCGTCGACTTCTGGAAGAGCCACCCCGAAGCGGATAGAAACGGCGACGGCGTTCTTCAGTACGTCATGCTGAAGGGGGAGCCGGGGCACCAGGATGCGGAGCTTCGTACGGAATTCTCCATCAAGGCCGTGACCGACGCCGGAATCAAGGTCGAGAAGCTTGCCGAGGACACGGGACTTTGGGACAGAGTCCGCGGGCAGGAGAAGATGGCGGCGTTCCTCGCGGCGCACGGCGAGAAGATCGAGGCGGTCTTCGCCAACAACGACGACATGGCTCTCGGAGCGATCGAGGCGCTGAAGGCGGCGGGCTACTTCAAGGACGGCAAGTTCATGCCCGTGGTAGGCGTCGACGCCACCGCTCCGGCGATTCAGGCGCTCGAAGATCGTACGCTTCTTGGAACGGTTCTCAACGACGCCGTCAACCAGGGTGTCGCGACCTTCAATCTCGCCTACGTCATGGCCAAGGGCGAAACCCCGACGGAAGAGAACTGCGGGTACGCCATCAGCGACGGCAAGTACGTCTGGGTTCCCTACAGAAAGGTGACCCTCGAAAACGTAGCGGAGTTCAAATAGAGTATCTTTCGCGGATAGACAACTTCGAAAGGGAGGCTCATGCCTCCCTTTCTTCGCTATCTCTCCCGAGCTTTCCCGCTGCGGGAGCGATAGAGGCATGCGGAGGGAAGGTGTCTTCGTGGACAAGAACGATCTTTTTGCTCTGGAAATGCGGAATGTGTCGAAGGCCTTTCCGGGGGTGCAGGCGCTTCGCGATGTGACGCTGCAAGTTCGCCCCGGAACGGTGCACGCGCTCATGGGGGAGAACGGCGCAGGGAAGTCGACGCTCATGAAGTGTCTCTTCGGGCTGTATTCTCTCGACGAGGGGGATGTGTTGCTTGAAGGCTCCCCCGTTGCCATCTCCAGCTCGCGCGAGGCGCTCGATCTCGGCATCTCGATGATCCACCAGGAGCTGCACCCCATACCGGCCCGTTCGGTCATGGAGAATATCTGGCTCGGCAGGGCGCCCCTCAGGAAAGTGGGACCGATGCGCTTCGTCGACAGAAAGACCATGGAACGGATGACGGAGAATCTCATGAAGGAGCTGGAGCTGGATATCTCTCCCCGCAGCCTTGTGCGCACTCTCTCCGTCTCCAAAATCCAGTCGATGGAGATCGCGAAGGCCGTCTCGTACAACGCCCGCATCATCGTCATGGACGAGCCGACCTCCTCGCTTACCGGGCACGAGGTGAGCCACCTGTTCAAGATCATCCGAAGCCTGAAGGCGCGGGGCATCTCCATAATCTACATCTCCCACAAAATGGAGGAAATTCTCGAAATAGCGGACGAGGTCACCATCATGAGGGACGGCCGGAAGGTCGGGACGTGGCCCGCGAAGGAGCTGACGACCGATCTCATCATCTCCCGGATGGTGGGGCGCGAGATAACGAACCGCTTTCCGCCGAGGCGGAACACGCCCTCCGACGAGCCCGTGCTCGAGGTGCAGGGGCTCACGTCTCCATTCCCCAAGTCGTTCCGCGACGTCTCCTTTACGCTGCGCCGGGGGGAGATCCTCGGCGTCGGGGGGCTCGTCGGCGCGCAGCGGACCGAGGTCATGGAGGCGCTCTTCGGCCTTCGTTCCCTTGAATCGGGGAAGGTGCTGCTCGGGGGCAGGGAGGCCGATCTTTCAACGCCGATCAAGGCGAAGCGGCACGGAATGGCCTTTCTGACGGAGGAGCGCAGGGCCACCGGCATCTTCCCGGTGCTCACAGTCGAGTTCAACCTTCTCGTGGCGCACCTCGGAAGCTACATCGGACGCATGAGACTGCTCGAACAGCGCCGGATGCGCAGGGACGCGCGCGAGAGCATCGAGAGGCTTGCCGTCAAGACGCCCTCTCCCCGGAGGCTGATCCGCGACCTCTCCGGAGGCAATCAGCAAAAGGTGCTCTTCGCCCGCTGGCTTCTGATCAATCCGGAGATTCTTATCCTCGACGAGCCGACGCGAGGCATCGACGTCGGCGCCAAGTACGAAATCTACTCGATCATGTCGGAGTTGGCCGCCCGGGGGAAGAGCATCATCATGATCTCCTCGGAGATGCCTGAGCTGCTCGGGATGACGGACAGAATCCTCGTGATGAGTCAGGGGCGGCTTGCTGGAATTGTCAAGACGCAGGAGACCTCCGAAGAGGATATCATGCGGCTTGCTACGAAGTTCGTGGCGTAGCCTGAACTGACGAGGGAGGAAGGACATTCTTATGGAGTCGAAAAAGACGCTTCTCGGTTCTTCGCTGCATTTTCTTTCGCAGAACGCCATCTTCGTCGTTCTGGTCGTACTGGTACTGCTTATCGCCGTGGTGGACCCGCGGTTCCTCTCGTTCGCCATACTGCGGGACGTTCTTATGCAGAGTTCCACGCGGGCTATCATGGCCCTGGGCGTGGCGTTCATTCTGATCACCGGAGGAGTCGACCTTTCCTCGGGGCGGATGGTGGGCTTCGCTGCCGTCATCGCCGCCTCGATGCTCCAGATACCCGAGTACGCACGGCGATTCTACCCCGCGCTGCCCCATCTTCCCGTCTTCCTTCCGATCGTGCTCGCCGTGGTCGCCTGCATGCTCTTCGGAATGGTCAACGGGCTGATCGTGGCGAAGCTTCATGTCCCGCCGTTCATCACGACGCTCGGCACGATGGTCGTCGTCTATGGAATCAACTCTATCTACTTCGACATGCCGCCGAATAACTCGCAGCCCATCGGAGGTCTCCGGCCCGATTTTACCGCGCTTGGCTCGGGGAGGATAATGAACGTCCCGGTCATCATCCTCATAGCGCTCGCGGTGGCGGTGATCGTCTGGATTCTCTTCAACAAGACGCAGCTCGGCATGAACATGTACGCGATCGGAGGCAACAGAGAGGCTGCCATCGTCTCCGGAGTGAACGTCGTCCTGACGCTCATCGTCCTCTACGCCATCGCGGGGGCGCTGTACGGCGTTGCCGGCGTTCTTGAGGCGGCCCGTACCGGCGGTGCGACAAACAACTACGGAAACATGTACGAACTCGACGCGATCGCCGCGTGCGTCGTGGGAGGCGTCTCGACGACGGGCGGCGTCGGGACGGTGCCCGGAGTGCTCGCGGGCGTGCTGATTTTCGGCGTCATCAACTACGGACTCACCTTCATCGGCGTGAACCCCTACTGGCAGCTCATCGTCAAGGGGCTTATCATCGTGGCCGCGGTCTCCTTCGACATCAGGAAGTATATTGCGAAGAAGTAACGAGCGAAAACCGCACGGAAGGAGCACTTCATGGATAGTTGCGGTATCCTGGCGCTTTTCGACAAGGTGTACGGCCGCTCCGAGGGAGCGGAGGCCTTCTTCGCTCCCGGCAGGGTCAACCTCATCGGGGAGCATACGGACTACAACGGAGGGCACGTTCTTCCCTGCGCCCTGACCTTCGGAACATACATAGCGGCACGCAGACGGACCGACGGCTGGGTGCGATGCTTCTCGGGGAACTATCCCGAAACCGGGGTTGTCCGGTTCGAACTGGAGGAGATGGCGAACGACCCCCGGCACGGGTGGGCGAACTACCCGAAAGGGGTCGTGCGCGTGTTCCGCGACAACGGCTTCCCCGTCGATTCCGGACTCGATATGGTTGTCCGGGGGGATATGCCCTCGGGGGCGGGGCTCTCTTCGTCGGCGTCGATCGAAATGGCGACCGCGGTGATGCTCTCCTCTCTCTTCTCCCTCGGACTGGAGGACGAGGAGGGGCGCGTCAGGATGGCGTTGCTCTGCAAGGATGTCGAGAACGGGTTCATCGGCGTGAACAGCGGCATCATGGATCAGTTCGCCGTCGCGCTGGGACGCGCCGGAACCGCGCTCTTTCTCGACTGCGCGACGCTCGAACGGCGCTATGTTCCCGTCGATCTCGGGGAGTACGAGATCGTAGTGATGAACACGAACAAGAGCAGGATGCTCGTGGAGTCGAAGTACAACGAACGGAGATCGGAGTGCGAACAGGCGCTTGCCGATCTCCGCAGGGCGGGCGCTCCGATCTCCTCGCTCTGCGATCTTTCCGCCGGCGAGTTCTTCGGTTGGGAGGACGCCGTCGCCGACCCGGTGTGCCGCCGCCGCGCCAGACACGCCGTTCTGGAGAACGGGCGGGTGCTCGCCGCCGTCGATGCGCTGACCTCGGGGAGGATCGACGATTTCGGCCGCCTGCTGAACGAATCGCATCTCTCCTTGCAGTTCGATTACGAGACCACGGGGAGGGAGCTTGACTGCCTCGCCGAACTCTCCTGGCAGCGCGAAGAGTGTCTTGGAGCGCGGATGACGGGCGCTGGTTTCGGAGGCGCCGCGCTGGCTGTCGTACGGCGCGACGGCGCGGCGGAGTTCATTCGCTTTGTGGGGGAGCGCTACGGAAGGTATATCGGCTACGACTGCGCATTCTACAGGAGCGTCGCGGCCGACGGGGCGCGCAGGCTCTAACCGGCTGCGCGTACGGCAAAAGAAGCGCGGCCGGCCGAGGAGCCATGCCCGGTCGCGCTTCCTGTCTTCTCTCAGGGAAGAATCGCGAAGACCCTCGCAGGGAATCCAGAGCCGAAGAACGGCTTGGGGAACGCGACCACGACGATCGCTCCATGCTCGGGGACCTTGTCGAGGTTCGCCAGCAGCTCGATCTGGTATTTATCCTGCGAAAGAATGTACGCCTCGCAGGAGTAGTCTCCCTTCGACGTGGATACGCCGGGATCCGTGTCGGTGGGCTCATGCCCTGAAGCGGTGATCTTGCGCTCTTCGTAGAGGTATTTCAGAGCCTCCATCCCCCAACCGGGGTAGTGCGCCGTTCCGGCGTCGTCTGCGTTACGCATCGCCGCCGCATCCGGCCATTTCTTCGACCAGTCGGTGCGCATGGCCACAAAAGCGCCCTCCGGCACCGGCCCGTGTTTCTTCTCCCACTCCTTTACGTCGTCGACCGTGAGCGCATAGTCGGGATTCGCCGCCGCTTTTTCGTGGACGTCGATCACTACGAGCGGAAGCAGCATCTCTTTCACGTCGATCTGATCGAGGGTTCTGGTTCCTTTGATGAAGTGGGCGGGAGCGTCGACGTGCGTTCCCCACTGCCCGACATGGCAGAACACCTGGGCGAAAAAGCCGTACCCCATCGTCCCGACGCCCTTGTCGTACCAGTAGATCGTCTCCCGTTTCTCCTTCGGGAATCCCGGCCAGTGCGGAATCTCCGTGTCGAAGGTATGCGTCAGGTCGACGAACTCCTTCGCTTTGAGGATATCGTAGATTTCGAGAAGTGAGGGTTCGGCGGATGCGGCTCCCGCCATGAAGCAGAACCCCGTGAGCAGCGCGCCCAGAAGAAGAATCCGGAGCGCGGTTTTTTTCGACAAGCGAGCGATCATTTTCTTTTCGACCTCCGTTCCAAGACTATCCGGTGATCCTGTATGCTTCGCCCTCCGGAGATACGATCTGAACACTCTTCGGGGGACGGAGGACTGCTGAACGCTGAAGCGGCTCCGCTCTGTCGTAGGCGCCGACGCATTCCCCCTCCCTTCTTCCTTTCGACCGTCTGTTTTGAAAAACCGGTCTATTTGCTTTTCTTCGGTACTCTACCAAAAAGAGGGGACTTTTGCAACAGCGTTGGAGTTCACGCGCAGCGGCAAGAGAGAGACGAAGAGTGTTCCGTAGGGGACGGGAGAGGGTATGGCGGTGGTGCGCCAAGCAAAAGGAGTGTCGAAAGAACGCCGGGGGGCGAAAGAGGCGAAGGACGGGGCATAGGCATGCACTGCGCAGGAGGTGCGGGAGTTCCGCCCTTCCTGTGCAGTGCGGATTGCGCTTATGATCGGGGAGGGTAATCGATGGTCCCGGAGAGCGCAGCGATACGCTCCGGCGGCGTGTCGGGGAAGGGAAATTTACCATCGGAGCGCCACTGCCGCACTTCTCTTTCGGCTGCGGTTCCCTTCGCCCTGTCCAGCCCGCCGTCCGAAGCAGTATAGACGGTTGCTGAAGGCAATGCGAATCCGGAGCCTGCCTTGTCGACGATCTCGCCGACGCGGAAGAGGATGTCCTCCTGGATCGCCATCAGTTCGGACCACTTCTTCGTTTTGACATAGGCGAAGACGAGCACGTCGAGCGATGATTTCCCGAAGCCCTCGAAGCGTGCGAAGGGGGCGGGATCGGCGTAGATCTTCGGATGGGCGTGGAGCACGTCGCGTATCGAGGCCAGTATCCATCGTAGCTGGTCGCGCGTCGTCTCGTAACGGAGGTTGATTGTCTTCTGGAGCAAGGACTTGCTCCGGCGGCTTACATTCGTAATCTGCATTTTTGCGAGATGGGCGTTCGGGATCGAGATGATCGTCTGATCGAGCGCCTCGATTTTCGTCGTGCGCAGGTCGATGGAGAGCACGGTCCCCGCCTTGTCTCCGAAGCGGCAGAACTCGCCGACCCTGACGGATTGGTCGCTGAAGAGGATGATGCCGCCTATGATGTTCTCGATGGTCGGCTGCGCCGCCAGAGAGACCGCCAGACCGGCGACGCCGAATCCGGTGAGGATCGTGGCCAGCGAGAAGCCCATTTCGGAGGCTCCGTACATGATCATGCCTGTCGCGACGGTCAGGCCGAGCAATCTGCCGAGCGTCCGGACGAGGCTCGCGTTCACTCCGGCGTTGTCGATGCGCGGCGAGAGGATGATCATCTCTCCGACCAGCTCCGCCAGCCGGACATTCAGCCAGGCCCACCCCATGAGCTGGACTACGGCGAAGATGTTCCGCAGCGCGAGGTAGAGCGAGCCGGTGATGTTCAGCCGCGATTCTATGACGAAGCCCATGAAGAAGGTCCCCAACGCGAGGGCGACGGGAGGAACGACTCTGAGGGCCTGTCCTATGAAAGGCGTCGATCGGTCGGCGAGTTTCCGGCAGAAAATCCAGACGCCGGCCAGGGATGAAATGAAGAGCAGGTGCCAGACGATCAGGGCGATCCACTGCCAGAGAGTCTGTTCGTAGACAAGCGCGGTGGACCACTCGGGAAGGCGCTGCACCCACTTGGGAGGGAAAAACGATCCGGGTGTGGTGATATATTCATGATACGCGTTCTCTGTTGCGCCCGGCAGATATGGAAGATGCCGCACCCTGCGGTAGGCGCGTTCCAGTTCGGCGACGGACTCGGCGTCGACAACCCAGTTTCCCTCCTCCTCGCCGGAGGGGATTCGATAGAGGCGTATCTCGGTCTTCGGAATCGTCCAGCGACCGAGTTTCCGCTCCGCCACCTCCGCAGCACCCGGAATCTGGTCGTAGCGCGGGATACCGACGCGGTCGAGAATCTCCTTGAGCAACAGCACGCTCTCTCTGGCCTCCTGGAGGCGGACGAGCAGTGGGACGTCGGAGAAGTCGAAGCAGTGCATGGCGCGCTCGAAATCATAGAGCGCCCGCCCGGCCTCTTCCAGCGCCTCCTGCGGGTGATGGAAAAGGCTCGGATCGGCGGCCGAGATCTCTTTCGCCTTTTGAAGCCTCCTATGGGCGGAGTTCATGTGGTTCATGAATGACTCCATCGTCGCACGGGGCGATGATCGGTCAGCCGGCGCGAGCACTCTGCCCGCGCTGATATGCGCCATATCGGCGAAATCGAGGCGAAGGCGCGACGAGGAATCCGTAGAGGCCGCAAGCAAGAAGGCCGTTCCCGATACGAGGAACAGTGCCAGGACTACGATGCGGAGCAAAACGGCAAAACGGGGTGTTTTCATCGGATGATCAGCCTCTTTCAGATGACGAAGTCCGCATCTCCGCTACGCTTTCGGGGGGTACTCGATAGTTCCCAGAAGCGTGGACATCCGCTCCAGCGGGGTATCGGGGAAAGGATACGCGTCCTCATCCCGCCACTGCTGGACCTCTTTCTCGACCAGCGCTCCCTTCTCTCTGTCCAGGCCGCCGTCCTTGGCGATGTAGGCAGTGGTGGAGGGGAATGCGAAGCCGGAGCCGGATTTCTCGACGATCTCGCCCACGCGGAAGAGTATATCCTCCTGAATCGCCATCAGTTCCGACCACTTTTTTGTCTTGACATAGGCGAAGATGAGCACGTCGAGAGAGGATTCGCCGAACCCCTCGAAACGTGCGAAGGGGGCGGGATCCGCGTAGATCTTCGGATGCGCGTGGAGCACGTCGCGAATGGAGGTCAGTATCCACCTGAGCTGGTCGCGCGTCGTCTCGTAGCGTAGGTTGATAGTCTTCTGCAGCAGCGCCTTGCTCCGGCGGCTGACGTTGGTGATCTGCATCTGTGAAAAATCGGAGTTCGGTATGGAGATCACCGTCTGGTCGAGCGCTTCTATTTTGGTGCTCCTCAGGCCGATGTGGAGGACGGTTCCCGCTTTGTCGCCGAAACGGCAGAACTCGCCGACCTTCACCGAGCGGTCGGTGAAGAGGATGATGCCGCCGATGATATTTTCAAGTGTCGGGCGCGCCGCCAGCGAGACGGCCAAACCCGCGACTCCGAATCCTGTGATCAGGGTCATCAGCGGAACGCCGAGTTCGGAGGCGCCGAACATCAGGATGCCGATGGCGGCGGCGATGCTCGCGAGGCGACTCAAGGTGCGGACAAGGCTGGCGTCGACGCTGCCGGATTCGATTCTGGGCGAAAGAATGATCAGCTCGGCGAGCAGCTCCCCCGCGCGGACCACGACCCAGGTCCAGCCGACCCACTGCACTGCGGTGAGCACGTTGATCAGCACCAGATAGAGCGTTCCCGTGATGTTGATCTGCCCTTCGATGATCCCGACCATGAGGATGGCGCCGAGAGCGAGGGAGAAGGGGGGAATCAGTTTCAGCAGTTGCTTGACGACCGCCGCTTTTCCCTCGGAAACCGTGCGGCTCAGGCTCCAAATGATTCTCAGCGCAATAACGAAGACGATCGCTGCCGAGATGAGGATCGCCCACTGCCAGAGGGCCTGTCCGTAGATTCTGGGCGTCAGCCACGCGGGAATGTAATGGGCCCACTTGGGAGGGAAAAACGCCCCGGGAGACGCGGTGTAGTATTCGAATGCGTTCTCCGTCGCCCCCGGAAGGTAGGGGAGGTGTCGCACCCTGCGGTAGGACCGACCCAGCTCGGCGACGGAGGCCGGGGTGACGAGCCATCGTCCTTCGTCGATGCCCGATTCCACGCGATGGAGACGAATCTCCGTCTTGGGAATGGTCCAGCGGACAAGCCCCTGCTCCGCGACCTCCTGAGCGCCGGGTATCTGGTCGTACCGGGGGATGCCCACGCGGTCGAGAATTTCCTTCAAAAGGAGGATGTTTTCCCGGGCATTCTGGAGGCGGACGACCTGGGGGATGCGTGAAAGATCGAGAATGTGCATTGCGCGCTCGAAGTTGTAGAGCGCGCGGCCGGCCTCTTCCAGCGCCTCCGGCGGGTGATGGAAAAGGCCGGGGGAGGCTGCGGAGAGTTCTTTCGCCTTCAGCAGACGCTCGTAGCCGTCCTTCATGTGGTTCATGAACGACTCCATCGCCGCGCGGGGCGACGATCTGTCCGCCGGTGAGAGGACACGCTCCGCACTGATGTTCGCCATATGCGCCCAGTCCAGTCGGACTCTGGAGCCGCTTTCCGTCGAGGCGGCAAGCATGAATACCGTCGCGGAGAGCGCGATGAAAAGGAGCGCAGTAAGAAGGAGCAAGAGAATTCTGCCTGCTTTCTTCATGAGATGATTCCACATCCTTTCGTACAGTGTGTGCGTCGGAAATGCGGCCGGGATGAATGATCGACCCTGCCGCGGCGCGAAAAGAACGCTGAAGCGCCGTGCGTCCTGAAGATGTTTGTTCTGTGCACAAGTTGAAGAGTTTTTGCTGTGTGCAATATACTCTATCAGAAAACGCTTTTTTGGGCAACCCTGAGGATTCTCTATTCCGAATTCGCGCGGAGGTGAGCGACGATGGAGTGATCAGCGCTTCGCCTCTTTGCCGTCGATGCGCCGGAGTATATAATCAAGGTATGTTTGGTAGACGTTTCCGCGCCCGGCACGGGCGGAGAACGACTTTTTCGAAGAGGGACGCGGAGCGCTGCGTCGGGGAGGAGAAAATGAAAAAAGACCTACGCTGGTTTTTGAAGGATACAGTGCGCAAGACAGTCGATTTCTCAAAGACGCAACAAAACCTCGGTTTTCCGCCTCCTCCCGTGCAGAAGCCACGCCCCGAAGGGAGCGTCGTCATTCCCTTGCCCTCCCCCGACGACGGGAAAACGGTTCTGGATGTGTCGGTTGCGGATGCTCTTCGCCGGCGTCAGTCGCACAGGAAGTACGCCGTAACCCCTCTTGCCCTCGAAGAGCTGAGCTTTCTGCTGTGGGCCACGCAAGGGGTTCGAGGAGCGTCGGACCCCGTGCGTTCCTACAGAACGGCCCCCTCCGCGGGCTGCCGTCATCCGTTCGAGACCTATCTCGCGGTCTTTCGGGTGGAGACGCTCGAAAAGGGAATCTACCGCTATCTCCCGTTCGAACATTCGCTCCTTCCCCTCGGGTGTCCTCCGGAGCTTGAAGCCCGAACGAGCAGGGCCGCGCTCAATCAACCCTTCGCGGGGAAGAGCGCCGTCACCTTCATTTGGACAGCGCTTCCCGAGCGTACCGAATGGCGCTACGCAGAGGCGTCGGTGAAAGTGATCGCCGTCGATGCAGGGCACGTCTGCCAGAATCTGTACATCGCCTGCGAAGCGGTACGCGCCGGAACGTGCGCCATCGCCGCCTACGATCAGGAACTGGCGGATGCTCTCGTCGGAGTTGACGGCGAGGATGAGTTCGTCCTCTACATGGCGCCCGTGGGCAAGGTTTGAACGTTTTTACATTTTTGTGACATCCGTTTGACCGTATGCTGACATTTTCCCCGCTCTTCCGCTGTATCCTTCGGATCAGGAGGTGGTTGAAATGTTGTTGAAGAAGTGGTGGATCCTTTTGCTGGTTTCGGTTCTGTTCGGAGCGGTTGGCGTTGCCGAGACGGGGGCAAGCGCGGGGCAGACGGACGCTGTGGTGTTGGAAGTGGATGCGGACACGCCTGTCGTTGCAATCGGCGAGGCGCGGAAGGTGGTTGTTCGG
The DNA here is from genome assembly GCA_018436725.1 of Synergistaceae bacterium. Taxonomy (GTDB): domain Bacteria; phylum Synergistota; class Synergistia; order Synergistales; family Aminobacteriaceae; genus JAAYLU01. The sequence goes on from JAHDKT010000035.1 coordinate 56,152, forward strand.
GCCCTTGTCCGGCCCTATCGGAAAGAGGAGAAAGTCCGGGCGCCTTTGGCGGTCGCTCTCGTGCTCGACAAATCCGGCTCGATGGCTTCCGACGGGAAGATGGAAAACGCGAAGCTCGGAGCCCTGGAAGCTCTCAGAATGCTTGACAGCCGGGATGTGGCGACGATCGTGATTTACGACGACAACGCTTCCGTTCTGGTGCGCGCGCGTTCGGTCGGCAGGGGTGCGGAGGATCCCGCGTTTCTTCGCCCCGTCTCAAGAGTGCGCGCCGGCGGAATGACGGCTCTGCATGACGGCGTCGTCCTGGGTGCGGAGCAGCTCGCGCCTTTCGTGAACGAGGGGTTCATCCCCCGCATCGTGCTGCTTTCCGACGGTATCGCCAATGTCGGCCCCTCCTCGACGGAGGAGCTGGCACGCCTTGGGAGGGGCTTGGCGCGCAGAGAGATGACTATCACCACGATCGGGCTTGGACTGGACTACCACGAGGACCTCATGACGGCGCTCGCGGCCGAGAGCGGAGGCAACGCCTATTTTGCCCGTACGGCGAGAATGCTCCCCGAGATCTTTTCGAGGGATATGGAGGACGCGGTGACGCTGACGGCAAGAAAGGTCCGCGTAACCCTCAGGGCTCTCGGCGGCGCTCGGCCGGCCAGGGCGATAGGCCGTCCGGGAAAGCTCGAGGAGAATTCGCTGGAGGTGGCGATCGACAACCTGTACAGCGGTGAAAAGTACGCGCTGTTCGAGATGGACCTCCCCGAGGGAGAGGCGGGAACACTGCTGGACGCCGCCGAAGTCGTCCTTGAATATATCGATCCGGTGAGCGGAACCGGCGTCCGGAAGACCGTTCCTCTCCAGTTTTCCTTCACCAAGGATGCTGCGGAGGTAGAGAAGAATCAGAGGACGGAAATCGTCGCTCAGGCGGCGCTTGCACGGAACGCGGAGATCCGGGAGGAAGCCGTTCGACTGGCCGACGAGGGAAAGGCCGCCGAGGCCGCGCAGATGCTCGGAGAGCGGACGAAGCAGCTTCGAATGCTCGCTCCTTCGGTGGGATCGGCCGCGCCGAAGATGGAGAAGGAGTCCGGTTATTTCCAGGACCTCGCGGAGAGCCTTCTTTCGAGCGGGGGTCTTTCCAACGTCGAGCGAAAAGAAGTGCTTAACGACGCATACATGCAGAAAACGCAGCAGGCGCCCGTCGAACCGGAGAGCGGAGACGTCTCCTCGGATCAGCCCGAGGATGACGGGGAGGATTCCTCGAAGTAGGCTTCCTCGGAGGCGGGGTGTCGGGGAGAAGCTGTGCGGAGCCGGGAGGCATCTCCCGGCTTTCCCGCTTCGGGAAAGGGGGAGACGTTGTGGAGAAGAGAAAAGGCGTGTTCGGCAGACTTTCAACCCCGATCCCTCTGGTGCTGCTTTTTTTTCTCGCCGTGCTTCTGCCGAGCGTCGCCCTGAGCATGCTCGCTCTTCGCGCGGCGGACAGAGAAGCTCTTCACATAGAGCGCAGCCTGGAAAGCGCGCTGCTCTCCGAGGTGAATCTCGCAGCCAACAGAGTTGCCGATCTTTTACGCAGAGTCGAGGATGAACTCGAAGGAGAGGCGTCGGAAATTCCCTCCAACCCGGCGCTTCTGCAGCGCTGGCGAGGAGGAAATACGCTGACGGCCTCTCCCTTTTTGCTCGTGAACGGCAGGCTCTTTCTCCCCGATCCCGAATCCGCGGGAGGAGAAGCGCTGCGTTCCTCGTTCGCTTCGTTTCTGGAAGGACGCGCCGAACTTCCTGTCTTCGATCACATCGCCGGAGTCTACAGAAAGGAGCTGAACGACCTTGCCGTGGAGGAGGCGCCGTACGGTCTCTCCCGCAGGGAGAACATCGCCCGCGCGTCCCGGGGAAAAGAAGCGGCGGAAACGGCGAGCGCAGCTCCGACCGCAGCAGGCCCCGAGAGCGAAGAGGAGGCTCCTGCGGAACATAAGGAGGCTCTTCGCTCTGCGGGCGCGCCCCCGGCTCCACCCGCAGCTCCTTCCTTCAACCCCTTGACCCTCCTGAGGAAGGCCGCCGCTCCGGGAGGCGCGGAGCGACAGATGGCGGAGAGCCGTATCACGGCCGACTCCGCCCTGCGCGAGGAGGTCTTCAGAAAAGCCGAGGAAGAGGGGTTCGAGCTTCTTCAGAGAAACGTCGCTCCCGTTGCCCGGACGCCTTCCGCTGTCGAATCCCTGAAAGAACCGTCCAGGACCGTCGCCAGGGGGAAACGCTTCGACGAGCTTCGCGCCGAATCTCAGGGAGGCCTTCTCCCCAAGCTTTCCGACGACGGTTTCGGCCTCCTTTTCTGGAGCGCGCGGTCGGACGGAACGGTCGCCGGTTTTCTCCTGGACGCCGATGCGCTGAAAGACAGGGTCGTGGGCGTTCTCCCCGAGATACTGACGGACACGCGCATTCTTGCTGTTCTGGACGACCGGGGGGAGCCCCTTCTCGTCCCGGAAATCCAGCAGCTTCCGGACTGGCGGCGTCCTTTCGTCGCCAGGGAGATTTCGCCGCTGCTCCCCCGCTGGGAGGCGGGGGCATGGCTCTCAGACCCGTCCGGCGCCGCTTCAAGGGCTCGTTCCGCCGCCCGCGCCGTCTGGCTGCTTGTGGGCGCGCTTTTTCTCGTCATAGCGGGAGGAGGCGCGCTCATCCTCCGGATACTCTCCTCCGAGATGCGCCTTGCCCGCAGGAAGACGACCTTCGTAGCCAATGTCTCGCACGAATTGAAAACGCCGCTCACATCGATCCGCCTTTTCGCCGAGATGCTGCTCTCGGGGCGGCAGAAGGACGAGGAGCGCAGGAAGGAGTACCTCCGTACGATGGTCTCCGAAGCGGAACGTCTTTCGAGGCTGGTTGAGAATGTGCTTGCGTTTTCCCGCAGCGGGAGGAGCGGCGAGTCGGCGACGGAGTCGCTCGATCTTGCGGAACTGGCGAAAGAAACCCTTTCGCAGCTTGAGCCGAACCTTTCGAGGAGCGGTTTTGTCTGTTCCTTCTCCTCGGACGGTCCGGCGCCCGTGCGCGGCAATCCCGAGCCTCTCCGGCAGGTGCTTTTGAATCTGTTGTCGAATGCGGAAAAGTACTCCGAACAGACCCGCGAGATCGACCTCCGGTGCGGGCGTGAAAAAGGGTATGCTCTCGTTGCGGTTGCGGACAGGGGCCCCGGGGTTCCCCCTTCGCAGCAAGAGAAGATCTTTCAGGAATTTTTCCGCGGCGACGACTCGCTGACGGCCTCGAGGAGCGGGGCGGGGCTCGGGCTTTCGATCGCGCGGAGCATCGCCCGCAGGCACGGAGGCGACGTTTCGTATATGCCGAGAAACGGCGGAGGGAGCGTCTTCACGCTGAAAATTCCGCTCGAAGCCGCAACGCGCTCCTGACAAGGAGGGGTTGGATGAGCAAACTGATTCTGGTCGCCGAGGACGATTTCGCCATTCTGACAGGAGTGACGGATCTTCTGGAGAGCGAGGGGTACGAGGTGGTAACTGCGCGGGAAGGGGTGGCGGCGCTCGAACAGTATCGGACCGCGCGCCCCGATCTGGTGCTCCTGGATGTGATGATGCCCGGAATGAACGGATACGACGTCTGTCGCGAAATCCGTGCGGAGGACCGACTCACCCCGGTATTGATGCTGACCGCAAAAGGCCGGGAGATCGACAAGGTCGTCGGGCTCGAACTGGGAGCGGACGATTATATCGTCAAACCGTTCGGTATGGCGGAGCTTCTGGCCCGTGTCCGTTCGGCGCTCCGGAGGGGCGCCCTGTCCAAGGATGCGTCGGCGGATTCCTCGCCCTCCGTGCTCTCGTTCGGCGACGTCACGGTGGACTTCGGCGGCATGACGGGACGGAAGGGAGATGCGGAGTTTGCTCTTACACCAAGGGAGGCCTCGCTGCTTCGGTTTCTTTTGGAGCACGAGGGGAAGGTCGTCTCCCGGAATACCCTGCTCGACGAGGTGTGGGGGATAGAGTGCGAGGTGACCACTCGTACCGTCGACCAGCACGTGGTTCGCCTGAGGCAGAAGATAGAGGAGGATCCTTCCAGACCGCTTTTTCTGTGTACGGTTCACGGGGCGGGCTATCGTTTTGTCCGCTGAAGAACGCGCCGGACGAAAAAAATGTGAAAAGATGATTCTTTCGAATCACGAAGGAGGCTTTCACGATTCGCATCCCATGTGGTAATTTTTATGACAAGTTGGGGGTATTGTAAGACGAAGATTTTTTTTCAGACTGAAATCTTGTCGGGGGTGGAGTGTTGGTAGGTATTCGCGAAAAATACGCTGACGAAAACTTCCCGTTCTTAACTGAGCGTCTTGACGGAAGCTCTCGCCATCCTGTCGCAATACCCTGTACTTATTTGGTGACGCAGGATTTTCTTCCTTTTTTTCAAACGGACGTATCTTTTCACCGAATCCTGGACTGCAACACGCGGTTCGCTGCTCTTTTCGGCTTCGAGAGCAGGACTGAACTCATAAGCGCATTCGCGGCGGAGGACGTTCTTTTTTTCTTCGCCGCGCGAGAGACGCTTCTTGAACGCTTCGAAAATGGATTTCTGGACAGATTCGAAGTGCTTTTCCGGAGAAAGGACGCTTCGTCTTTCTGGGGTGAGATGTGCGCTGTCGTCGCCCCCGACGGAAAGAGCATCGGAGGAGTGGTGCGCGATGTAACGGAGCGCAAGAAGAATGAACTCTCCTTGAAGGAACAGCTCTGCTCTCTCTCCATGCTGACCGAAATAGTGGCCGACCTGATGGCCGAACTGGACTCGGATTCCCTCCTCCAGAAAGTGCTTCGCTACGCGACATCGTCGATGAACACGGTGCACGGTTCGATATCGTTCGTCGATTTCGCCACCGGAGAACGTTATGTTCGCTGGGCGCAGGGCCCCATCCTCTCCGCGTTCAAGGGGGTTCGCATTCCCTTCGGCATGGGACTCGGAGGGGAGGTCGTCGCCGTCGGGAAGCGTAGAATAGTGAAGGATTACAAGAACTATGGAAACAGGCTTCCTCACCATGACTTCGACTGTATTTCGACAAGCGTGGGAGTACCTTTGCGCTGGAAGGAGCAAGTGTTCGGCTATCTTTCCGTCTATTACGAAGGGGAACCTCGGGAAATAGAAGATGCGCGGCTTGAACACCTGGACCAGTTCGCATTTCTTGCGTCGATGGCCTTGCATAATGCGAGGCTTTATGAGGATGCGCAACGTGAGATTGCTGATAGACGCCGTCTTGAGGAAGAACTGCGGGAGGCCACGTTGGAAGCTCGGCGCGCCAACGAGGCGAAGAGCGATTTCCTTGCGCGGATGAGCCATGAAATACGCACTCCGCTGAACGTCCTCACAGGGGTAAGCGATCTTCTGCTTGAACGGACGATCGATCCGGAACTGCGGGAGAATCTTTCGATGATCGCTCAGGCGGGAAAATTCCTTACCGAGATGGTCAACGACATCCTCGATTTCTCCAAAATAGAGGCCGGAATGATCGAGGTAGAGCGGGTCCAGTTTTCTCTGAGCACCATGCTCGGAGAAGCGGCGCCGATGTTCGTGTTCCATGCGGAGCGAAGCGGTATCGATTTTCGCCTGTCCGCGGATCCGACGTTGCCCGACATCTTTCTTGGCGATCCGCTGCGAATAAAACAGATCCTCTTCAATCTCCTGGGAAACGCGGTGAAATTCACTCCGAGCGGCTTCGTGCGCCTCTCTGTGAACGGAGAGCAGCTTTCGGACGCATGTTTCGGAATCCGTTTCACGGTCTCGGATACGGGCGTGGGAATGAGGCCCGAAGTGCTGGAACGAATCTTCGAGCCCTACCGTCAGGGCGAGATCTCCGTAGCCCGGAGGTTCGGCGGGTCGGGGCTCGGGCTGGCGATCAGCAGAAAACTGGCCGAACTTATGGGGGGCGCTCTCTCCGTGGAAAGCGCCTTCGGGCGCGGCTCTTCCTTTACGCTCTCGCTTCCTCTGGAAGTTGCTCGAACGCCTTCCGACACGCGGGACGAAACGGAAGAGCCCGGGGCCGTTCTTCCGGAGAAGTTGTCGATACTCGTTGCCGACGACAATGCCGTGAACAGGACGCTGCTCTCGAAGCTTATATCGCTTCCCGGGTGGAGCGTCGCGATGGTCGCGGATGGTCGCGAGGCGCTGGAAAACGCGCGGAAGAACGCTCCGGACGTTATCATCATGGATCTCGAGATGCCGCGCATGGACGGCTGTACTGCGGTTAAGTCCATTCGGGAGCACGAGGCGTTCTCCGGAAAGCGCTCCTTCATCCTCGGCCTGACGGGGTATACTCGTTCCGAAAGCATCCAGCGGTGTATCGAGGCGGGCATGGACGACTGTCTCGCGAAACCTGCGAGAAAACACGCGCTCCTCGCGAGCATTGCGGCCCACTTTGCGAACGGAGAGCGGCCCGGTGGACTTGAACGGGAGAAAGAAGACGTGAAACGATCTCCCGAAGAGGAGAATGACGGAGCAGAGAGTCTTACAGGTTCATTCCTCGGAGAGGAGAACGCACGAGCATGAGACGATGCGAGCGGGTGGAAACGGACCGTCTGATCCTGCGCAGGCCCGTAAGCGAGGACGCCGAGGCTTTGTTCGGTCGGTATGCGAACGACCGGGAGGTTACACGTTATCTTAGCTGGCCGCGACATACCTCGGTCGAAGATACCAGACAGTTCATCGCATTCAGCGATCGGGAGTGGGAGTGCCGGCCCGCCGGCCCATACCTGGTGGAGTCGAAGGAGAGCGGCCTCCTGCTTGGAAGTACGGGGCTTGCATTTGAATCTTCGCAGCGGGCGTCGACCGGATATGTTCTCGCCAAAGACGCCTGGGGAAAGGGGTATGCGACGGAGGCGCTACGAACGGTTGTGGAGATAGGTCGTGCAGCGGGCCTGGTGCGACTCTATGCGATTTGCCACTCGGAGAATGCCGCGTCGGCGCGCGTCCTGGAGAAGTGCGGCTTCCAACGGGAAGGTCTCCTGCGCAGGCACTTCGAATTCCCGAATCTCGACGGCGGCGTACACGATGTTCTCCACTACGGCTTCGTCTACGAGATGTTACGGTAGCTTCGAAGGTGCGAGGCGTCCGTGCCGCTTGCCGTTATCGCCGGCGTTCGATCGTGGCGAAGCATCGCTTCCGTAAGAAGGGGGATCCGACGTGAATGCCTGAATGCGAATACATGCTTAGAATAGTGGAAAATAATCCGGTGGATACGGAAGCCCTGGCCCGAATGATTGCGGACCCGGAAGATCTTCATCTCGTCTGGCCGGCGGCCGAAAATCCTTTCAACCATGATCAGTGGCGAGCAGAGTTGGATCCTGGGCGTGGAACGCGATCTTTTTTCGTGTTCCGCGGTGAAGGGATGGTCGGCCATGGCGCCCTCGCTCCTCTCCAGGGGGACGAGTCCACCGTGATGGTGCGTTTTCTGTATATCGCGCCCGATATGCGGAATAGAGGGGCGGGGAGGCTCTTGCTTTCTCTTCTGGAGGTGCGCGCAAAAGAAACGATGGGAGCGCGCCGCCTCATTCTCAAAGTAAGAACGTATAATCAACGCGCCATGGGTTGCTATGGAAAATACGGTTTTCGCGAGTACTCCCGGGACGGGACGCTGGTAACGATGGAGAAAAATCTCTCGTGATCCGTCTCCTCGGTACGGAGGTTATGGCGTCGACGCGCTTGTCGCAAGGTGCGGCGGTGAAAAGGAGGTGCGACGGAGATCCGCGGGACGGGCGATGATTTTTCGATATAGAAAGGAGCTGCTCTTGACGTAAGAGTTTAGCAGCTATACACTTTGCGCTATGAAGAAAAAATGTCGCCATCGGGGACAGATTAGCTACACTCTTTTAAGGCTTGTCGGTAAGCTTGAAGAAGTCCGGAGAAAGACGCACAACTTCGGAACCGATGTTCGTTTGTTCGAGGCCGAAGTGCACATGATCAAGGCTGTCAAGGAGAACGAAGGGCTTCATGCTACAGGACTTGCGGAACAACTGGATGTGACCAAGGGCGCTGTTTCGCAGATCATCAACAAGCTTCAGAAGAAGGGGATGATCCTCAAGATCCGGGACGAATTCAACCACTCTCGGCTAAAGTTCGCCCTTACTTCAAAGGGCGAAAGAGCATACGAATTTCATGAGGCGATCCATAGAGAGTTCGATGCGGTCATCGATGAAATTCTATGCGGCGCTACAGCGGAGCAGACGTGCTTTTTGAAAACCTTTCTGGAATCGCTTGAGAAAAAGATAGAATCGTATTGAGAGTAAGGAGGGAGCATCGCTGCTATTTTTGTTGCTTGAAGAGTATAGTCGCTATACGCGTGGCAAGATACATAGCGGTGCGAAGGGCTCCGGAGGAAACGGCGGATGCGTCGGGCCTTCCGCGAAGTCTCGAAAGAAGACGATTGGAAGGGTGCAAGAGAAAGGGGCGTATGAAAAAGATGAAGAATGAGGCGCTGCTTCGGGAGGGTCAATGATGCTGTGGGGAGCTGCGGTACGCGGGTTTATGTTCAATCGGCGCGCACGGAAGGGCGCCGAGTCGATTCTTGAGCGTCTTGCCATTGCTCCGGGAAGCGTCGTCGGCGATATCGGTTCCGGTGGCGGTTTTTTCGCAATGGAGTTCGCCCGAATCGTCGGGGACGGAGGAAAGGTGTTCGCCGTGGACATCGATCCGAACCTCCTCGAGTACGTGCGCGGGCGTCTCCGATCGTCCGGAGTGCTGAACGTCGAATGCGTGCCGGGTGATTCCCCGGGGTGCTCTTTGCCTTCGGAGAGTTGCGATCTGCTGTTCATGCGGAATGTGTTTCATCATATCGCCGAACCGGCGGTTTTTTTCCGGAACATGCGTAGAAGTCTCAAGCCGAAGGGGCGGTTCGCGGTCATCGAATGGAGGGCCGGAGAAACTCGTCTTATGAGACGGCACAGCGCTAAAGAGAGCACCATCATCGATGTCTTGACGGAGGCCGGGTTGCAGCATATCGAGAGTTGGTCCTTTTTGGAATCGCAGTCATTTACTATCTTTCAAAAGTGATCGGTTCCTCGGTCGCTTACCCCGGCGGAGGAGCCCCCTTTCTTCGAGTCCCGTCAGGCGTGCGCGTCGCCGGAACGCGTTTTTTCAGAGGCCGCACGCTTTCATGATCGCCGCCCACGCTTCGTCCGCCGTCTCCACGTAGGAAAAAAGGAGTATGTCCTGCGGCGCGATCGTTCCCTCGTCGACGAGCGCGTCGAAGTTGATGACGCGCTCCCAGAAGGCCTTTCCGAAGATAAGTACGGGGAGCGGCTTGATTTTTTGGGTCTGGATGAGGGTGAGCGTCTCGAAAAGTTCGTCGAGCGTGCCGTAGCCGCCGGGGAAGACGACGAGCGCTCTGGCCCGCATCAAAAAATGCATCTTGCGGATGGCGAAATAGTGGAAGAGGAACGAGAGTTCAGGGGTTACGTAGTCGTTCGGCTTTTGCTCGAAGGGGAGGACGATGTTCAGGGAGACGCTCTCCGCGCCGGCGTCGTGGGCGCCGCGGTTGGCCGCCTCCATGATGCCGGGGCCGCCGCCGGTGACCACGACGAGGTGTCCGTCGCCGGCAGCTTTGCTGCGGGTGGAGATCAGAAAGCCCAGCCTTCGCGCTTCGTCGTAGTAACGGGATCGCTCGACGAGAGTGCGCATCTTCCGGACTACCGTTTCTAGCGCGCCGTCGGAAGGATTTTCCCCGTGCGCCGCTTCGGCATCGGCGAGCCGCTTCCGCGCGACATCGGGCTCCGGTATCCGTGCGCCTCCGAAGACGACGACGGTGCTGCGGATGCCCCGCTCCGTCATCGCAAGCTCCGGCTTCATGAGTTCGAGCTGGAGGCGCACAGGGCGCAGTTCGTCCCGGAGCAGGAATTCCGTGTCCGCATAGGCCAGGCGGTATGCGGAGGAGAGCGTCTGAGGAGACGCCGGACTCTTCCCGGCATCCAGCAGATCATCCTTTGCGGAAGGGAACGAAGTCGATCTCATGGTGAACCTCCTTTAAAAGAGGGCGCTTGCGGTCTTTCCGCCTCCGCGCCGCAGGATATTCAGATTATAGCAGAGAGGGTCGATACTGTTCCCGACGGTGTTTTTGATGTAATATTATACGCACGATGCGTTCCTTTTCTTGGGCGCGGTATCCTGCAAGAGGGGGAATCTCCCGTGCGAAAAGCTGTCCTGCGGCCCGACCCGGCCGGTGAATATTTTACGGAAGAGCGCTGTTTTATCCTGGAAACGTCCAACTCACCGGACGATCCGGACGTCTCCATCGCCAGAGCCAGAGTGGCGCCCGGCGTGGCGACCAGATGGCACAGGCTCTCCGGCACGACGGAGCGCTATTATATTCTGAGCGGAACGGGCCGTGTCGAGATCGGAGACCTTCCGCCGGAGGATGTCGTTCCGGGCGATGCGGTGATCATCCCGCCGTTGGTGCGGCAGCGTATTTCCAATAGCGGGCCGGAAGAACTGCTGTTTCTCTGCGTCTGCTCTCCGCGCTTCCTTCCCGAAACCTACGAAGACTTGGAAGAGGAGAATTCTTGTTCTTCGGCTGGCGGATAATCGTCTTTCGATAAAATGCGCAACGGCGGTCAGGCGGTTGTGTTCCGAATGCGGTATCCTCTGCGCCATAAGGAGGGAAAAGTAATGAAGGAAACCACGCGCGCGGCCTACGAAGAATCGATTCTCCGGGTACAGATGCACATGCAAAGGACGCTGGACGATCCGTTCGACGCGAACAAGATCGCCTCGGTCGCCGGATTCTCAAGGTTTCATCTCTCGCGCCTCTTCTCTGCGATGACGGGCGAATCTCTGCTGGAGTACCGGAGGCGGTTGTTGCTTGAACGGGCGGCGCACAGCCTGCTCTACAAGGTCAGATCGGTAACGGAGCTTGCCTTCGAAGCAGGATACGAGACTCCGGAGACCTTTACGAGAGCGTTCTCCAAGCTCTACGGCGTCCCGCCGGGGGAGTATCGGAGAAAATTGCGGGCGGCCATGAGGCATCGATTGGAGGCGATCGAGGTCAAATCGAAACTCTTCATACTTTCCCTCTCCATCGACGAAGGAGGAAGAAAAGACATGGAAGTAAAAATTGAAAAGCACGATCCTATAAGAGTTGCGTTCATCCGGCACACGGGGCCGTACGACACGTCCGGCAAAGTATGGCAGGCGCTTTGCGGAGCGCCCGAGGTGGCTTCCCGACTTGGGCCGGATACTCTTGTCCTCTCCCTGTGCTACGACGATCCGGATGTGACGGAACCTGACAAGATCCGGATGGATGCCTGCGTTTCCGTGGACGACGGTTTCGTTCCCGGCAACGGGGTAGAGGTGCAGACCATTCCCGGAGGAGAGTTCGCCGTCGTTCTCTACAAGGGAGCGTACTCGGGGCTTCACGACGCGTACCGCGCCCTCTACGGCGAATGGCTTCCTAAGAGCGGTCGAGAGTTCGGAAATTCGTACTCCATGGAGATCTATCGGACGGACTGCAACAGTACGCCCCCCGAAGAGAACATCACGGAGATCAGGATCCCCCTTCTGTAGCGCCTGCGCATACGGGACGATCACATATCGAGGCAGACTGCTCGCACGCTGCGGACAGTCTGTCCTTATGAATTTTTCGATTTCCCTCTCCCCTCTTTTCCGGATCCATGATATCGTTGCAGCGCGTTGAAAAGAATCCGTCCGAGGAGTTCTCGAAATTGGTCCGGAGCGCTTTTCAGGCTTTTCGTAGTGGTCGAGAGCAAACGGAAAGAGAGTGATCGCAGTATGAAGAAATTGAAGGAGTGTGCAGTCTCCGTCTTCGGCCTCGGCCTTTTGGGGGCGTCGCTTGCCCGGAAGCTGGCGGCCGAAGGGAAGGTACGCGAAGTCGCGGGCTGGAGCCGTACCCCTGAGACCGTTCGTCGGGCCGCGGCCGAAGGGATGATCACCCGCGCTTGTTTGTCGGCGGAGGAGTGCGCCTTCTTCGGCGACATCCTGATACTTGCCGTTCCCATTCGTTCGATGGAGGAGACGAGCCGTGCGATCGCGGGCGCCGTGCGTCGGGACGCACTTGCCGTCTTCGATCTTTCCAGCACGAAGACCGAAGTGGGGCGGACGCTCGCCTCCATCTGGGGAGAAAGGTACGCCGGCTTTCACCCCATGGCGGGAAAGGAGAAGGGAGGGATCGACAACGCCGACCCGGAGATCTTCAGAGATTCAATTTGCGCCGTCGTCCCTTTTCCGGAGACACATCCCGGGGTTCTTAAACTGGCGGACGAACTCGCGTTCGCGCTCGGGGGGCGTCCGCTTCGTACCGGTCCAGTGGAACATGACGCGGTCGCCGCGTGCGTCAGTCACTTTCCCGTCCTCGTGGCAGCCGCTCTCTCCCTGCTCGCCGAAAAAGAGCGTGAAATCCATCCGCTTTTGCCGCTCCTCGCCGCCGGAGGCTTCCGTGATACGACGCGCGTCGCCGGGGGACCCGCGTGGCTGGGGGCGGATATGGCCGGCACGAACGGCGTCCAGATACGCCGCCTTGCGGAGGAGTTTATCCGAATACTGGAGGGCTTTCTCTCCGCCTCCCCGCAGGAACTTGAACTCGCTCTGGAAAGAGCTTCCGCTGCACGCGCGTCGATTCTTGCCGCGAAAGATGAGTGGAGGAACGCGCCCTCCGAAGTATCGCGCGGCTCGATGCGCTCCGGCCGTTGACGTCGTTTCGCGGTTTTCGGAAGAACCGACGGAGCCTCCCTTCTTTTCCGCAACGCCGTTTTCGATACGGTATGCGCTGCGTAATCGCGAAAGTGCTTTCTCTCCCATTCCGCTCCCGCTTCAGTGTTTCCTGTTATAATCAAGCGGGTTTTTTGTTCGCTTTCCATGGCGTACAAAAGATGTTTGTGTTGGCTTCTTTCGGAGACCGTGGTACTCTTAAACAATGACGCAGCCAAATTTTCTTCGGCTTCCACTGTATGGGGGGCGCCGGTACGTGGAAAGGAGAATCTCGGGAGTGAAAGAACAAAAGATTAACCCCCATTTCGAGGGAGGCGGCGATATGTCCTCTTCGATCCTTGAAGAGGAAACGTCGCTGCTTTTTTCAGCCGCGCCCCAAAGAGCCTCGAAAAATCGATCGCAGAGCGAATTCCATGAACCGTCTTCTCTGCCGTCTTCCGTCTCCTTCGACGGCCATTCGCCCGCATCCGCCGGTCCTGCCGCTCCATCCGCTTTTGAAAACGCTGCCGAAGCTGCTCCGCAAGCATTATCGCGCTCTTCGGGAGCAGAGAATGCAACGTCTCTGGTCGAGCGCCTCCGCGGCGAACTTGCCTTCAGACGCGGAGAAGACGCCGTCGCTCCTTCGGCACGACGCCCGCGTCTCGAAAAAAAAACGGGACGATCATCTACGTCATCCGGAGCCGCGACACCTCCCTCTATCAGAAAAAAGGCGTCATCGATCGTTCCGGAACGCTCGGCTTCCTCGCGGCAGCCGAAGTCTGTCGAATGGAAGGGACAAACTTCTCTTGGCCGCGCACGGCGCTCTTTGCTGGAGAAAGTATACGGCGTTCCGGTGTTCGGATATTGCGTCGAACTTCTCGTCCATTTTTTCAGGCTCCCCTTGGAACTACGCGAAGTTCACGTTCGGGCGACCAAGAAGGAGACAGTGGTGCAGGCGCGTCTGGACGGAATGGGAAGCCGAGTTGCCGCGCTCCGGGAAGGAGCTGCGCTCTGCCGTCGCGAGATGGAGGCGGCGATAGCGGAAAAGGCCGAGGCGGAAAGCCTTGCGGCCCTCTCGGTAGATGTGTCCCGGAAAGTCGATTCCGAGCGTTTCGAGGCGTTTACACTGAATTTGGAGGCCGAGCTGTCGCGGAAGGCGGAAGGACGCTCTCTTCAACAGATTGCGCTTTCTCTGGAGTCGGCGCTTGGAGAGCTTCGGGAGGAAATTTCCGGAAAAGCGGGCGAAGAGCGCCTTGAAGCGCTGGAGAGCGTACTTCGGGAGAAAGCGGATACGGTTTTTGTGAGATCGCTGGAGGCAAGGCTGGAAGACCTTTCCGAACGCCTTGAGGGGTTCGACGGACGCTCGGCGCTGGAGCGCATGGCGGCTATCGAGTCGGCGTTGCCGCTGAAGGCGGATCTCGACCTTCTGAAGTCGATTCTCTCCGGAAAGTCGGATACGGATGCTCTGGAGGCGCTGGAACGACGGCTCGGGGAGGTCGTCGCCGGATTGATGACCGAGGTCGGCAAAAAAGCGGACATGGCGCGAGTGGAGAACCTCGAATCAGCGCTGCCTCTGAAGGCCGATTCGGAGGATGTGGACTCTTTCTTGTCGGCGAAAGCGGACGTCAAGGGCGTTTCCGCTCTCGAAGAGCGTCTTCGCTCGCTCGATTCGAAGACCTCGGAGCTGGAGGTCGCTTTCGAGGCGCGCCTTTCGTCGAAAGCGGATGCCGAGGACGTGACATCGCTCGGCGAAAATCTCGCGAACGTAACGGAGCAGCTTGGTTCGCTGGAAGGAAAGGTTGCCCTGGATCGGTTGGAATCTCTGGAGACGTCGCTTGAACGCAAGGCGGACCTGGAGATTGTGAAGTCGCTTCTTTCCCTCAAAATGGACGTTGAAGTACTCAAAACGCTCGGAAGAGAACTCGAAAAGGCGTCCGAAGAATCTCGTGCCGCCGTGGAGAGGAAAGCCGACATGCGGAGTGTCGAGGCGCTTGGGTCCTCGGTGCTTATGAAGGCGGATTCGGCTTTGCTGCAGGCACTCGCCGAGGATGTCTCCGCGTTGGGCGCTCGGCTGGAATCGCTTGACGAAAAAGCCGACGCAGCCGACGTTTTCTCCCTTTCGGAGCGGGTGGAATTTGTGAGCGGCCGTCTCGGCGCGCTTGATTTAAAGGCCGAAGCCGATGCCGTCCGCCTTCTTGGAGAACAGCTCGGAGCGTTGAGCGAACGCATGGAAACGCTTGATGCGAAGGCCGATCTCGAGCTTGTGCGCTCTCTTGAAGCCCGTATGGATCTGAAAGCGGATGCGGAGGGTATCGAGTCGCTCGAAGAGCGATTCGCCGCCGCGTCCTCCGTTCTGGAGAAGAAAGCGGATGCCGAATCCCTTTCCGCGCTTTCACGGGAGATCGGCGAACGCCTGGCTGCGAAGGCGGATGTCGCCGCCGTCGACGAAGCGCTTGCATCGAAGGCGGGAAAAGATGAACTGGAGGGAGTTCGCAGTTCGGTCGTCGGCGAACTGGGAACGCTCCAACGCCGCCTCGAGGAACACGGAGAACGTGCGAACGAGGAGGAGCGCCGTCTTCTGCGCTTCCGCGAAGAAGTACAGGCGCTCATCGCGTCGTCGCTGGAGCGGGGCTCCCGTGCAGAGATGGAAGAGCGCTTCCGCGCCAACTTTCCATACGTATCCAAGGTGAAGGAGCACTCCGCGGCGTTCCGTGAACTTGAATCCGGGGCATGGAAGCGAATTCCCGGCGGCGGGCGTTCCGAACAGATGAAAACCAGGAAGAGGGTGAAGCGATGAGCATGCGTATCGCTCTCGTGGCGGCCGATATCCGGGGCGAAGAGCGCTGGGGCGAGGACCGTTTTCTCGAAGGAATTCGTTCCGCCCTGGAACGGGCGGGAATGACGGTCGAGGTCGTCGCCGTCCCCCATGACGAGTCGTCGTACGAGGCCGTATCGGATACGTACGCCCGCTATGCGGCGCTCGACCTCGCCGCTTTCGACGGGGCAGTCTGCACGAATATCCCGAGCTGCCTCGCTCCGCACTCCAAAAAGGCATGCCATTTGCTGCGAACGGCGCGGCGTTTCTACGATATGTTCGATACGGAATACCCTTCGCCCGCCCCGGAACTCCGGCAACTCCGTCGTCATATTCAAGAGCTGGATCGCGGCGCTCTCAAGAAGATGAGGCATATCTTCGTCGCGGGCAACGAGATCCGCGGGCGGCTGCTGAAATACCTCGGGGCCGATTCGGAGGTGCTCTACCCTTCGACCGCGCTCGACGGACTGCGAGGCGAATCGTACGAATTCCTTCTTCTCCCGGGGCGTCTTCACCCGTGGAAGAGGACAGAGCTTGTAATCCGCGCCATGGGGTATGTTCAAAGCTCGGTCGAGCTTCTGATCTGCGGTTCCGGCGAATCCGAAGCTTCTCTGAAGGCCATGGCCTCCGGCGATTCCCGCATACATTTCCTCGGAAGGGTGAGCGATGAAAAGCTGGCCGGATTCTACTCCAGGGCGCTTGCGGTGCCGTACGTCCCGGTGGGTGAAGATTTCGGCTGGGTTGCCCTGGAGGCGGCGCTCTGCGAAAAACCGGTGATTACATGCGCGGATTCGGGGGAGCCGTCCAGAATGGTCTACGACGGACGTACGGGGTTCGTGTGCGCTCCCGACCCGAAGGAGATAGCACGAAGTATCGATGCCTTCGCCGAACACCCCGACCTGGCTTCGGCCATGGGGAGAATCGCCGGAGGGTCCGTGGGGCATGCCTCATGGGATCATGTTGCGCGGATACTCCTCGGTTCGCTGGACGGCGCACTGCCCCCCGTCCGCTCTGCGCATTCGGGCGGCAGAACCGTCAACCCGTTTCCGCGGGCGCTCGTGCTCGACACGCAGCCTCTTTCCCCTCCCGTCCAAGGCGGGCGGGCAAGAGCGCTCGGCCTCTACGGGAACACGGGATACAAAGTCCGCTACCTCGGAGTTCTCGAGGACGGGGGGGAAAAGAAAATACTTGCCCCGACCGCGACGCTGGAGGAAGTGAACATTCATCTCTCCGCCGAACATCGAGCCGAGATGGACTCCTTGCGGAATCAACCGGGGGGAATTTTGGCGCTTGACGTCTCGTTCCCTCTTATGGGGCATCTCTCCCCTGAGTACGCCGCGACGGCGGAACGCTTGATTTCGGAGAGCGATACGCTTATCTTCTCGCGCCCGTGGAGCTATCCGCTGGTCTCAAGAGTTATCGCGGGAAAAAAGAAGTTTGTTGTCTACGATGCCCACAATGTGGAAGGCGTGCTTCGGTGCGCCCTTCTCGACGACGGTGCCTCGGGAACGGAACTCGTCGCTTTCGTCGGAGAACTCGAATCCAGTCTCTGTGCGCAGTCGGATTTGATTCTTGCGCCGTCCCACCGCGACAGGCTTTCCTTCGCCAGGCTCTATGATGTCCCGTGCGAAAAGATCCGCGTCGTACCCAACGGAGCGTTTACGGAGAAAGTAACGCCCGCGAGCGAAGAGCGAAAGATCGGCCTGAAAGAAGCGGAGGGCTTGACCGATGCGGAGAAGGAAATTCCCGTGGCGGTATTCATGGGAAGCGCTACCCCTGCGAACGTCGAGGCGGCGGAGTTCATTCTCAGGGAAGTGGCTCCGGCGCTGCCCCATGTGTCGTTTCTGATCTTCGGGGAGGCTGGGGACGCCGCGGCCTGCCCGGCGCCGGGCAACGCGCGTATACTCGGCGTCGTGGACGACGAACGAAAGAAAGATCTTCTCTCCCTTGCCGACGTAGCGCTGAATCCGATTTTTTCCGACTGCGGCGCCAACCTCAAGATGTTCGACTTCATGGCCGCCGGGCTTCCCGTGCTTGCCACCCCCGCGACGGCGCGGGGGATTGATCTCGGAGGTACCGAGATTGTCTCCTTCACCACACGCGAGCGTTTCATCGACGACCTGCGGGAACTGCTCGAAGAGCGTACGGAGCTTGCGCGGAGCGGAGCTGCCGGCCGATGCGTCGTCGAGGAACGCCACTCATGGGAGACGATCTCTCGCGATTTGGGAGTCCTTCTCCGGTGGCACGCGGGACATCGGAGACGGAGAAAGCCCTTTTTCTCAGTAGTCGTTCCCGGGTATGAACGTCCCGATTCTCTCTCCCGCCTTGCCCGTTTGCTTTCGGTGCAGACCTACACGGACTTCGAGGTGATCATCGTGGACCAGAGCCGCGCCGCTTGGGAAGGGGCGGAAGCATTTCACGGTCTCGACCTGCTCTACCATCGTATCGACGCGAAGGGCGCCGTCCGAGCGCGCAACATTGGAGCTTTTCTCTCAAGAGGAGAGGTCCTCGCGTTTCTCGACGATGACTGCGAACCTTCCCCGAATTGGCTTGCGGCCGCCCGCCCCTGCTTCGACGATGCCGCGCATATCGGTCTCGAAGGAGCGATTCGCACGGATCTCGGATGGAACGATGAGCGGAGGAAAGGAGAGGCCGTACGCCATGAGGGCGCGCCCTCGACGATGGCGAATTTCTTCGTGAGGACGGAGATCTTCAACAAGGCCGGAGGGTTCGATGACCTTCGTTTCGGAGAGGATATCGAGCCCGCCCTTCAGGTGAGCGAATTCGGCGAGATACCCTTTTCCCGTGACGCCTGGGTGTTCCGGCCTCCGCGCTGATAAGCTGCGGGGAGGGCAAGGCGCCGGCGGGAAAGGGGTTTCGAAAAGTTTCTCGCAAGAAGAACGTGTGCGAAGAAAAACTTTTATAGCGAGGTGTTTTTGTGTTACAATTCAGTCTGATATCGTAAATTCTATTCCGGGGATGTGATTGTATGCGTTGCAAAAGCGCGTGCTTTTCGCTTGTAGCGGTGCTCCTGTTCCTGAATGTCGGCGTAGCCGTTGCTGCCATGAGCGAGTGGGATTTTTTCCATCTTTGCGGAAAAGGGACTCCCGACGAGGTTCGGTTGGCTATCGAAGAAGGGGCAAATGCTGATGTAAGCGTGAGGGAGTACGGATGGAGCGCTCTTATGAACGCAGCGCGGTACAATCCGCACCCCGAAGTCGTCAGGATACTCGTCAAAGGCGGCGCCGATATCCATGTGACGGACGCGAACGGATGGACGGCGCTTATGCTGGCGCTCCGCTACAATCCAAATCCGGAGGTGACCAAGGCGCTTCTCCGGTCCGCAGGCGATGTATGGGCGAAGACGGTGAACGCAAAGAACAGCGAAGGTTGGACCGCGATGATGTATGCGGCCCGCGACAAAGATCAGGAGACGATCACGGCCTTGTACAAAGCGGGCGCGGACGCTCGGGCGCAGGATGCGGACGGCGTGACCGCCGTCATGCGCGGAGCCGCCGACAACCCCGATCCTCTCGCGGTACGCGCTCTTGTCGATGCCGCAGCCGGAACCGGAGGCTTCGACGCTCGCGGAAGAAGTCCTCTGATGTGGGCGGTTGCAAGGAATCCGAGCCCTAAAGTGATTCGTGCGCTTTTAAGCGCGGGGGCGAACGTCTATGCTCGAGATAAGGACGACGCAAGCGTGCTGATGCATGCGGCGGCGAACAACCCCAATCCCGAGGTTGTCCGAGAGATTTTGAAGGCACGGGCAAACCCTCATGTACGCGACAAGTACGGCAGGAACGCGTTGATGTATGCCGCTCGGAGCAACTCCAATACGGATGTCGTTTCTTTGCTGTTGAGCGCGGGAATCGATCCGAATGCACGCGACAACGACGGAAAAACTGCAATCGCTTGGGCGGCCAAAGAAAACGGCAATCCCGCGACGATCTCTGCTCTGGTAAGATTCGGAGCGGTTGTCGATGCCCGCGACAGGTCCGGAGCGGACGCATTGATGTATGCTGCGGGATTCAATGAAAATCCCGAAATGACAATGGCGGTTCTCCACGCCGGAGCCGTTGTCGACGCAAAGGATAAAAACGGCGCGACCGCGCTTATCTACGGAGCGAAAAATGCGGTTCGTCCCCGGGTGATCGATGTGCTTCTCGACGCGGGGGCCAATCCGAAGGTCAAGGATAAGCAGGGCAAACGGGCGCTCGAGTACGCTTCCGTGAACACTCAGATTCGCGGTACGCAGGAGCACCGCCGACTCTACCAAGCGTCCCGCTGATTTTTCACGGCAGAGGCGTTTTTTAGCTTCTGCGGAATCACCAATAACTCTAGCGCTTGCTTGTGGAACAGTTGCAACATTGCATGACGACGATTTTTTGTATTCCTTTTTCCGTTTTCTTTGGTATAATCCACACGCTGAGAGTGTGTCGCAGCATGTGTGCGTGCGTTTGTACATTGTGTATCCCGCTTCCACAAGGACAGCCAGAGTGCACTATGGCGAAAACGCGGAAGAGGGATGCTTTGTGTCGTTGCGTTACGATGCCGGAGGAGTGTCCTCTCCCGGTACTTTTTGTATGGCGGTATTGTTACCGAGCAGATGCTTCTGTGGATTTTTCATTGCGATCGCAGAACGGCGTTCTTTTCGGAGGACCGTAGCCGGAGTTTTCAACAAAGCCCCTCGGGGCGGATTTCATTTACAGGGAGGTTTTTCTACAATGGCGAAGGAGAAGTTTGAGAGGTCGAAGCCGCATTTGAACATAGGGACGATCGGACACATCGACCACGGGAAGACGACGCTGACGGCGGCGATCACGAAGTGCCTGGCGACGGCGAACTACGCGCAGTTCACGGCGTACGACATGATCGACAAGGCGCCCGAGGAGAGAGAGCGAGGTATCACGATCAACATCGCGCACGTGGAGTACCAGACGGACAACCGCCACTACGCGCACATCGACTGCCCCGGGCACGCGGACTACATCAAGAACATGATCACGGGAGCGGCGCAGATGGACGGAGCGATCCTGGTGGTGAGCGCGGCGGACGGCCCGATGCCGCAGACGCGGGAGCACGTGCTGCTCGCGCGTCAGGTGAACGTGCCGGCGCTGGTGGTGTTCATGAACAAGACGGACCAGGTGGACGATCCCGAGCTGCTCGACCTTGTCGAGATGGAAGTGCGGGAGCTGCTGAGCAAGTACGAGTTTCCCGGGGACGACATTCCCGTGGTGCGGGGATCGGCGCTGAAGGTGATGGAAGAGGGCAACGGAACGCGCGAGGATCCGGTGAGCAAGTGCATCTGGGAGCTGATGGAAGCGTGCGACAAGTACATTCCGGAGCCGGTGCGCGAAGTGGACAAGCCG
>JAHDKT010000053.1 GCA_018436725.1 Synergistaceae bacterium
ACTCGGGTTCGACTTCACGCAGGAGGAGATGCAGAAGGTCGTCTTCGAACAAAATCCGGAGATGACGGACGAAGAGCTTGAGGCTGTGGTCGGGGGGGCGTTGATCAGCACCGGCGTCGCCATATGGATAATCGCCGCCGCCGCGTCGGCCGCTTGATCGGTAAAAAGCTCGGAAGGAGAACGTCCCCTTCCGGGCGCATTCAAGAAGGGTGTTGTCGATTTCGATGGAGTCGGCGGTTGCGTTTTCGAGAGAGCGAAGAAGGATGTGGAGCTGCGGAAGAAGTTGAGGGAACTTGATTCGAAGGAGAACGTCGAACGGTACGTGAAGGGGGAGTCGGGCTACGACTTTTCCTTCGCGGAGATGCGGAAGGTGATCTTCGAGCGGAATCCCGAGATGACGGACGAGGAGCTGGAGGCGGTGACCGGCGGCGTGGGAATAATCGAACCAATCATTGTCGCTTGACCTTGACACTGTGTCAAGGTGTATGCTGCGTCCGAAGTCGACGACGCGAAGCCGCCGAGAGTTTTCCATAGTCGGGGGGGCTTCCGGTCGTCGTCGATCAGCCGACGGATACGGCTGATCGCGAGAGGAGAGGGTGAGGCGGGTGTATTGCAGACTGAAGGAACGGTACAGGCTCAGAGGGTGGGAGCGGCTGCCGTTCGCGATTCAGGACGTTGCGGGTGGAGGCGTCGCTTTTCTGGACGAGAAGGCCTTCCAGGCGGCCTCATTCTGCAACGGCATGGTGGACGTGGCCTCTCCGCTGTTGCTCCCGGCGCATCGGCGGGCCGTCGGGCTGCTGAAAGAGCAGGGGATCGTCGAAGAGTGTGCCTTCGGCGAGGGCGTGAAGGAGGAGCAGAAGTACAGGCTGATACCGTGCAGGTACATGCGCAAGGCCCACTGGTCGATCACGGGGAGATGCAATCTGAAGTGCCGCCACTGCTTCATGTCCGCGCCGCACGCGAAGTACGGGGAGCTGTCGCTTGAGAAGTGTCTGGACATCGTCCGGCAGATCGCCGAAGCGGGTATTCTCGATGTATCGCTGACCGGGGGCGAGCCTCTGGTCAGGAACGACTTCTTCGAGATAGTGGACGCCCTGCGGGCGGAGTCGGTCACGATCTCGCAGGTCTACACCAACGGCGTGCTGGTGGACGAAGCGCTTCTGAACGGGTTCGAGGCCCGGGGGATTCGTCCGGAGTTCTCGCTCAGCTTCGACGGCGCCGGCTGTCACGACTGGCTACGCGGCGTGGCCGGAGCCGAGAGGAAGGCGATACGCGCCATGGAGCTGCTGCGGTCGAGAGACTTCCCCGTCTCCATCGAGACGGCGCTCTACAGAGGGAATCTGCACACGCTGCGGACCAGCCTGGAGCTTTTCGCCGGGCTCGGCGTGGAGAGTTGGAAGGCGACCCCCGCGACCGACGCGGGCGAATGGCTGAACGAGAAGGGGAGGTACACCCTCTCGATAGAGGAGCTGTACGAGGCCTACCTCGACTTCATTCCTCGCTTCAAGGCGGCGGGCGCGCCTCTGACGCTGATGCTCGGCGGCTTCTTTCTCTGCCGCAAGGGGGAGGAGTCCTGGCGGATTCCGTGCAGGAAGTTCGACGGAAGCGGGGGCATGCTGCGCCAAACGGTGTGCGGAAGCGCCCGGAACACCATGTACATCTCGGCGGACGGTAAGCTGCTGCCGTGCATCCCGCTCTCGGGCATGCCCCTTCAGGAGGAGATGCCCGACATCACCAAGACGCCGCTGTGCGAAGCGCTCTCCGACTCGAAGTACCTGCGGCTGATCGACACGCGGCTGGAGGAGCTGCTGAAGGAGAACGAGCGATGCGCCGCCTGCGAGCACCGTCTCTCCTGCGGAGGAGGGTGCCGGACCGGCGCCCTCGCTGTCGGGAACGAATACCTCGGCGTCGACGAGGCGACCTGCGCGTTTTTCAAAAACGGGTACGAGGAGAGAATACGGGTCGCTTGGGGCGGAAACAGTGCGTCCGGCTGCGGCGATTCCGGAATGTGCACATGAAATGAACATTGTTCGGAAAGAGGTGACGGGAGATGTCGAAGGAGAGCGTGCGGAAGTTCTATGAAATGGTGTCGAAGGATGCCGATCTGCAGCGGAGGTTCAGGGAGAAAGGCGAATCGTTCTCGGAAAAGTACGGGGTTGGCGCGATAGGCGATGAACACTTGGAGGAGTTGCTCCAGAAAGAAGTTCTTCCGATCGCCCGGGAAGCGGGTTTCGAGTTCTCGTTTCAGGAGCTGCAGGAGTACTCGGCCGAGTCGAAAACGAAGGGCGAAATTATGGACGAGGAGCTGGCCGCCGTGGCTGGGGGCGGCGACCTGTGCGTCTGCGTAATGGGTGGATTCGGTTCTTTTGGAGATGTGAATATCGGATGTGTGGTGTGCGGCGCAGGCATGTCAAAGGATTTCTTTTGCGTTTGTTTGATAGGAGGAGGAGGGGGCCCCACGTAGCATCTCAAGTCTTCAAGAAACAGGGCGTGGAGAGTGAAACGGGGCTCGAACCTCTTCCGGAGAGGGAGAGACCGTAAATGGAGGTGTTTTGAATGTCCATGGAATCCGCGCTTGCGTTCTACGAGCGAGTGGAGAAGGATGTCCAGTTGCAGGGGAAGTTGAAGGAGCTTGGGAGCGGCGAGAAGGTGCGGTCATACCTGAAGAACGAATTGGGATACGATTTCAGCGAGGAAGAGCTGCGGAAGGCGCTTTCCGACCGGAATCCCGAGGTGACCGACGGAGATTGGGAGGCGGTGACCGGAGGGGCGCATTACCCGATTTTCGACTGGAAATAACCGCCTTCGCCCGATTCCGAAGCGCCGCCGTTCGGAGGGGGCGCCCGCGATATGCTGGAACGCCCGTTTCCCTCGATGAAGCGGCGGGTGTATAATTCAGTGCAGTAGGAATTCTCCCGCGTTCGCGGTGAAAAGCCGGATAGAAATCGTACCCGAAGGAGCGTGCCCGACCGTGAAAAAACAGATTTTCCGCCAGTCGGCTCTCGACAGGCTTTCGTCTCCAGAACAGCTCGACATGCTCTTTCAAGTCGTCCGGCCAGCGTACTGGGCGGCGCTCTCCGCGCTGCTGCTCCTGTTGAGCGTGCTGGTCGTCTGGGGGTTCTACGGCACGGTGACCACGATGGTCTCAGGGCAGGGCATTCTGCTGCGGGAGGGCGCGCGCGTCGACGCGTCGTCTCCGGGGAGCGGCCGCTTGGAGGCCATCTTCGTCGATATCGACGACTCGGCCGAGAAGGGGCAGGTGATCGCGCGGCTTGCCCAGCCCGATCTGCGGCACCAGATCGCGGAGATGCGCGGCAGGGTGGAGATTCTGCGCGCCGAGCGGGCGATGGGGACGGAGATGGGCGCCGACAAAAAGACGCTGGAGTCGGAGTTCCTCGCGCGGCGCAGACAGGCGCTGAACTCCTCGATCAAGGTGGCCCGCGACCGGGCCGATTCGCTTCGCGAGCAGCTCGAACAGTACGACGCCCTCTATGCGAAGAAGTACATCACGCGGAGCCAGTATCTGGAGGTGAAGGACCGGTACAACGCCGCGCTGCAGGAGATTCTCTCCTTCAACGAGGAGCTGGCCCGGCTGCCGATGACCGCCGCCGACACCACCTCGCAGATAGAGCGGCAGCGGATCGACGTGGACATGCGTCTGCTGACGGCGGAGAAGCAGCTTTCCGCGCTCGAGGAGCGCTACGATCTCGAAACCTCCATCCGCAGCCCGGAGACCGGGCGCGTGCTGGAGATTTTCAAGCTGGAGGGGCAGGTCATCTCGGCCGGGGAGGCGCTGCTCTCGCTGGAGAGGAGCGACGACAGCGGCGCGCCGCTGTATGTGCACGCCTACGTCCAGCCGCAGGACGGCAAGAAGATCCTGCAGGAGATGGAGGCGCAGATCTCTCCGTCGGTGGTGAAGCAGGAGGAGTTCGGCGTGCTTCGCGGGCGGGTGACGCAGGTCTCTTCATTCCCGGCGTCCGCGAGGGGAATGACGCGGGTGCTGGGGAACGAGCAGCTCGTCCAGGCGCTCTCGCGCGGCGGCGCGCCGATTGCGGTGACGATGGCGCTCTACCCCTCCGACCGGACGGAGAGCGGCTACGTCTGGTCCTCCACGGACGGTCCTCCGCTGACGCTCCAGAGCGGCACTCTCTGCGGCGTGACGGTGGTGGTGCGCCGCCAGGCTCCGGCGACGCTCGTCCTTCCGTTTTTGAAGAAGTTCTTCCTCGGCGTCGGAGAGGAAGAACGGGACGGAGGAAAGAAAGATGCCTGACCGCCCGGCGGCGATGAAGACGCCCTGGAGGAACAGGCGCGTTGTGACGCCGACGATGATTCAGATGGAGGCCACGGAGTGCGGGGCGGCCTCGTTGGGGATCGTCCTCGGGTACTACGGGCTCCACCTGCCTCTTGAGACGCTGCGCGAGGAGTGCGGCGTCAGCCGCGACGGCAGCAGGGCGACCAACGTCCTCAAGGCCGCGCGCCGCCACGGGATGGAGGCGAAGGGCTACCGGAAGGAGCCGCAGACGCTGGGCGACCTCCCTCTTCCGATCGTTCTTTTCTGGAACTTCAATCACTTTCTTGTGCTCGAAGGTATCAAGGGCGACAAGGTCTATCTGAACGACCCCGCGGCCGGGCCGCGCACGGTGGACCGCGAAACTCTGGACCGTTCGTTCACCGGGGTGGCGATCTCCATCGTCCCCGGAGAGAATTTCGTGCCGGAGGGGCGTCCTCGCAGCCCGTGGGCCGCGCTCGGCAGACGGCTCTCAGGCGCGCGCGCGGCGCTCTTCTTCGCCGTGCTCGCAGGGCTTGCGCTGGTGATTCCCGGCCTCATGGAACCCGCCTTCCAGCAGATCTTCGTCGACCGTCTTCTCGTCGAAGGGCGTCTTGAATGGTTCCGCCCTATGCTGACGCTCATGGCGATCGTCGCGCTCGTCAAGGGGGCGCTGACGTGGCTTCAGGGGTCGGTGCTGCTGCGCCAGGAGCTGGCGATGGCGATCCGCGATTCGGCGGCCTTCATGAATCATCTCCTGAAGCTCCCCTATACGTTCTTCCTGCAGCGGTACGCGGGGGAGATCGGCAACCGGGTGCAGCTCAACGACAAGGTGGCGCAGCTTCTCTCCCGGGAGCTGGCGACCACGGTGCTCCAGTGCATCCTGGTGCTCTTCTACGCCGTGATGATCACCCTCTACGATCCTCCGGTCTCCGTGATCGCCCTCGGTGCGGCGGCGATCTGCGCTCTGCTCATCGTCTCGGTGAACAGGCGGCGGACCGACCTGAACGAACGTTTCACCGGCGAGGTCGGGAAGTTCGCCGGCGCGGCGATCGGCGGTCTCTCCGTCATCGAGACGATCAAATCCTTCGGCGGGGAGGAGGACCAGTTCGCCCGGCTCGCGGGGTATTTGAGCAAGATCGCGGACTGCCGTATCGAACTCTCGCGCCTTGCGGTGCGCATCCAGGCGGTCCTGCCGACGCTGACCTCCCTCGCGGCGGCGGGGGTGCTCTGCTTCGGCGGCTTCCGGGTGATGGACGGCGTGCTCACCATGGGCATGCTGCTCGCGCTGCAAACGCTGATGACGCAGACGATCAACCCGGTGACGGAGCTGGTGACTCTCTGGGACTCCTTCCAGACCGCGCAGGGGAACTTGAACCGCCTCGACGACGTGCTCCGCTACCCCCGTATGCCGGAACGCCCCGCATTGGAGGACGGAGCGATGACCTCGTCGAAGCAGGCCGGGGCCCGTACGGTGCGTCTCTCCGGCCGTCTTGAGCTGCGCGACGTCTCCTTCGGCTACTCGAAGCTCGGCGAACCGCTGATTCAGGACTTTTCTCTCACCCTCGTTCCGGGGTCCCGCGTGGCGCTTGTGGGCGGCTCCGGGTCGGGTAAATCCACTGTGGCGCGCATCGTCTGCGGCCTTTTCGAGCCGTGGTCGGGGGAGGTGCTGCTCGACGGCCGCCCGCTGGCGACGATATCGCGGGAGGAGACGGCGACCTCCTTCGCATTCGTCGACCAGGAGATCTCCCTCTACGAGGGAACGATACGGGAGAACCTCTCGCTCTGGGACCCCTCCGTGCCGACGGAGCAGCTCGTCGCGGCATGCCGCGACGCCGCCATTCACAAGGACGTCATGGCGCGGCAGGGAGGGTACGACGCGATCGTGGAGGAGAACGGGCGCAACTTCAGCGGCGGGCAGCGGCAGCGGCTGGAGATCGCCCGCGCGCTCGTGCGCTCTCCGTCGCTGATCGTCCTCGACGAGGCCACGAGCGCCCTGGACGCGCCCACCGAGGAGGCTATCGACCGGGCGCTGCGACGGCGCGGATGTACCTGCCTGATCGTCGCGCACCGCCTGTCGACCATCCGCGACTGCGACGAGATCATCGTGCTCCACCAGGGGAAGGTCGCGGAGCGCGGAACACATGAAGAGCTGCTACGGCTCGGAGGGCGCTATGCCGGTCTTATCGAGAACTGATCCGCGCGACGGAAGAGGCGGATTCCGATGCTAGGCGGCCATACCTTCGAATCATTCCGTCCGCTCGGTACTGAGCTGGAGATCACGGGGAAGACCCCCTTCTTCCTCGACGATCCGGAGACCGTCTGGTGCGTCCTCGCAGGGCAGATCGACGTCTACGTGACCGCGCGTGAGGGCGCTCAACAGACGGGCGGGCGGGACCACCTCTTCACGATGGGGGCGGGAGAGGCCCTTTTCGGGGTCGAACCGGGCTTTTTCGGCGCGAGCATGGGACTTTTGGCCGGCGGCATTCCGGGGACCAGGGTGCTGCGGATTCCCCGGTCGCTTCTTCTCGAACGAACGGACGGGGAGGGAACCGCGTTCGCGGCGTACCTTGCCGACAGGTTCCTTGAGGGACTGGGACGGGGTATCGTCAAGGACATCGTGCCGCAGCCGCGCGTCAAGCAGTCCATCGCCGCAGGAAGGACGGAACTTGCGCCGAACAGGCCGGCCGGAAGCGAATCGCTGCTCTGGGGGGAGATGGAGGAGGGGCGCGCCCTCTTCGTCGGCACCGAGGACCTTGCGCCGGGGAGCGGACTTTTCGCACTTCCTCCGAACTGCTGGATAGTTCCGCTGGAGCAGTGCGCCGTGCGAACGGTCCCGACGGAAGAGCTGCTCCGCAGGGGCGAGTTCGCCGTCGTCTTCGACGCGTTTTGCGAGATGATCTTCTCTTCGCTGGCGATGAACGCCCGGCTCCGGGCCGCGGACGACCTCGGAGCGCTCCGGCAGATGCAGAAATCCAGCAGGAGGGCGCTCGCCTCGGCTCTCGGGATGCTGGCGGAGACGCTTTCGGGAAAACGGCGGAAAGAAGCCGCCTCGCGCGAGGAGTCGCCGCTCCGGAGGGCCTTTTCCACGGTCGCCGCGTTTTTGGGGCGGAGCGTCGCCGCTCCGAAAGGAGAGGAAATCGCCTCGGAACGCGGGGAATCTCTCCGCGACCTTGCGCGCGCCTCCAACCTCCAACTTCGCCGCGTGACGCTCGCCGGACCGTGGTGGATCTCCGACGGCGCGCCGCTGATCGCCTACGTACAGGAGAATGCGGAAAAGTCTTCCGGGGGGGGAGAGATGAACGGGACGGCCGTCGCGCTCCTTCCGTCCGGACGCGGGTACCGCCTTGTCGACGACGCGGGGGAGCGCCTTGTGGACGAACGGATCGCCGCCACCCTCGGGCCGGATGCCGTCCAGGTCTACCGTCCGCTGCCCGGCTCGCCGCTGGGGGGCGTGGATCTGCTCCGCTTCGGCCTTGCCGGGGCGAAGAGAGACATGGGGGCCGTCTTCGCCATCTCCGTCTGTCTGGCCCTTCTGGGGCTGATCTCCCCGGAGGTGAACCGCCAGATCTTCGGCGAAGTCATTCCGCAGGCCGAACGGGGAAGGATGCTCCAGCTCTTCGGCATTCTCGTCTCCGTCGCGCTTTCGTCCGGCCTGCTGCACCTGGCGAACGGAACGGCCTTCCTCCGCACGGAGAGCGTGATGGACCACGACGTCTCCGCAGGGATCTGGGACCGGATACTCCGTCTGCCGGTGGGCTTCTTCCGGAAGACGACGTCCGGCGATCTCGCGAACCGGGCGCTCGGGCTCTTCATGCTCCGGGAGACCGCGTCGAGAACCGTGAAGACGCTGCTCGTCCAGAGCGTGTTTCTCGTCTTTTTCCTGGGGCAGTCCTTCTGGTACGACTGGAGACTCGCGCTCGCCGGACTGGGGTGCCTGCTGGTTCCCGCTGTGCTGACCGTGGTGGTGAACGTCGTGCAGCTTCGCTTCCAGCGCAAGATGATCGGTCTGCAGAACAGACTTCTGGCGCTGACATTCCAGATCATGACCGGCATATCGAAGATTCGGGTGGCGGGCGCCGAAGAGCGCTCCTTCGCCCGATGGGCGGAGCTTTTCGGGGCGCAGCGGGCGCTGGGCACCTCCGCGAGACGGCTCGAGGTCTTTTTGAACACGGTCATGGCGCTCTTCCCTCTCTCCGTCGCCATCGTCATTCTCTTTGCTCTTGTCCGCTGGAGCGCCGCGGACGCTTCGTACGAAACCGGGCGTTTCATGGCCTTCTGGTCCGCCTTCGGCGCGCTGCAGGGCGCCTTCTTCCAGATGACGAGTTCCGTGACTACGACGTTGAACATGCTCCCGATGGTGGAGAATCTCGCCCCTATCCTTCAGGCCGAACCCGAGACGGGCGATCTGAAGACCGATCCGGGCGAGATCACGGGGCGGATCGATCTTGAAGGGGTGGTCTTCCGGTACCTGAAGGACGGCCCTCCCGTGCTGAAGGGGCTCGACCTGCATATCGAAGCGGGGGAGTTCGTCGCCGTGGTGGGCCCCTCCGGGGCGGGCAAGTCCACCCTCATCCGTCTGCTGCTCGGCTTCGACCAGCCCGAGGCGGGAGGCATCTTCTACGACAACAAGGACATCGCCGAGCTGGACCTGGGAAAGCTGCGACGGCAGATCGGCGTCGTCCTCCAGAGCGGCGGGCTGCTCTCCGGGGATATCGCCTCCAACGTCCGCTGCTCCCGCAATATGACGGTCGAGCAGATAGAGGATGCGCTTCGAACGGCGGGGATGGAGGAAGATATCGCCGCGATGCCGATGGGGATTCATACGGTCATCACGGACGGCGCGAACACCCTCTCGGGAGGGCAGAAACAGCGCCTCCTGATCGCCCGCGCCGTCGCGGGAAAGCCGCGCGTCCTCATCTTCGACGAGGCTACGAGCGCGCTGGACAACCGTACGCAGGCGATGATCAGCCGCAGTCTGGAGAGTATCCAGGCGACGCGCATCGTGGTGGCGCACCGCCTCTCCACGGTCATCGGCGCCGATCGTATCTGCGTCCTCGAGGACGGCCGTCTTGTCGAGGAGGGAAAGTACGACGAGCTGATGGCGAAGGACGGCCTCTTCGCCGAACTGGTCCGGAGGCAGACTGTGTAAGGAGTTACATTTGAATAGTACGGAAAGACGAAGCGGGATGCGCTCCCCTCCTTGAACGGAAGAGTCTCATGTGAATACGAAATCACCCCGAATCGACGAGCCGAGAAGCTCTACAATCCGAGGTGTTTGCGTTCTATTCCAGAAAAGTTGTTTTGATTGCGTGATGTTATTTATATGCGTCTTCGATTATTTCGCATCCTTTGGCGAGAAGACTTTTCTCAACCCAGCTGCGGTCGGCGCTTCCGTCGGCTGCCGCTTTCAGTTTCATGCGATCGTTCGTGTTGAACTTTTTTGCTTCTTCAAGAAGGCGTTCTGCGTCGTTTTTCGGTATAACGATGACACCGTCGCTGTCTCCTACGACAATATCGCCCGGATATACATGGATTCCTCCGCAGGCTATGGGGACGTTCACTTCTCCGGGCCCCTCTTTGTATGGACCTCCCGGAGTGGAGCCGGTCGCGTACATCGGAACGCCCATACCGTATATGTTCTCCACATCGCGCATTGGGCCGTCCAATACCATGCCGGCAAGTCCCATGAACTTGCCGTAGGTCAGCATGATCTCTCCTATGAGGGATTGGCTTCGATCTCCTCCGTTGGAGACTACGACGATATCTCCCGGCTCGACCATATTCAGCGCTTTATGAATCATCAGGTTGTCCCCGGGGCGCGCCTTTACCGTGAGTGCCGCTCCGGTCATATTCTCCGCGCTCGGCGCGGACATGCGCCGTATCTGAGAGGACATGGCGCTGAGCCTTCCCATGCAATCCGCGATATTCGCGACAGGGATGTGTTTGAAGGCGTCGATAAGTTCTTTAGGGGGAAGTTCCCTCTTTGTAAAAACTCTGAATCCGATAGGCATTGCGTATCCTCCTTGATGATCTTCGATCTGTCGAGCTGCGAGTCTGTATCGGTCGTGTCAGTTCTCGATAGCTTTGGGGAAAAGAATTTCATATCTTCTCCCTAAATCCTGCAATTCCGCCTCGACGTCGTGTTCGAGCGGAATTCCGTTGAGCGAACGCTCCTTTTCCGCGAGGCCTTCCTTTTCTCCGGGGAGGAATATCCTCTCGTTCCCCGGAGACGCCGGAAGCGCCCAAATTTCCTCCAGCATCGTCTCCATTCGTCGGGAAAAACCATCTGAAGGAAAGAATTTCCCTGGATCGATTGCGAGAAAAAAGTGTCCAAGCCCCTGTTCTTTCGTGAAGTCGTTGTACATGCTTCCCAAGGACGGGCCGAAAGCGGCGCCTGTTAAAACGCCTGCCAGTATTTCGATGAAAAGTGCGATTGCCGACCCTTTGACGCCTCCGAATGGAAGAACGAAACCTTCGAGCGCTTTTTCGGGATCGACGGTGGGATTCCCGTCGCTATCGATAGCCCATCCTTCGGGTATTGTTTCCCCCTGTTTCCACGCTCTGCGTATTTTCCCTCTGGCGACGATGCTCGTCGCCATATCAAGTGTGACCGGTTCGTACTTTCCAGCTGGAACCGAATACGAGAGGGGATTGGTTCCGGTATAGGGTTTTGCTGCCCCCCAGAGAGCCATGCTTGTCGGAGCGTTCGACATGGCGATCGCTATGAATCCCCTTCGAGCCAAGGGAATGGTGTAAAAACTCGCAGCGCCGAAGTGATTGGATCTGCGAACCCCGACGCATCCTATACCATGGAGAGAGGCTAGTTCAGCGGCCAATTCGGACGCTTTGAGAGACGCATACTGGCCTATTGTGTTCCGGGCGTCGATTAAAGCGCTGGACGAACTTTTTTGCTCTATGACGAGTTCGCTGTTTGGATTGATCATACCTTCCGCTATTCTTTTCAGATAAATGGTTGTTCTGCTTACCCCGTGCGACTCCACTCCGCGCAGACTGGCATGGACCATCGATTCGGCGAGAATATGCGCTCTTTCATGCGCGACTCCCGCGGCCGTGAAGACCGAAGCGCAATAGTGCGAGAGGTCGCCGCTCCTGTAGTTGCTCATTGATCGCACCTTCTTTCATAATAGCTTCCGCCCTTATGCTTTCCCCGCCATACGTTTTTTGAGAAGAGGATAAAATAGGCTGAGCAAAGTGAGAGCGAACAGGACAAAGGACAGAGGTCTGGTGAAGATCTCCATAGGGGAGTCGGCGATCATCAAGGCTCTTCGCAACTCCGTTTCCGCGAGAGGTCCCAGAATAATGCCGAGTACGGCGGGGGCGACGGGTAATTTCAATTTACGCATCGCCAAGCCGATCACGCCGAAGAAGAGCATCGAATATACATCGAACATCGAATTGCTTATACTGTAAGTGCCTACGGTGCTTAAAACCGCTATGGAGGCGGCGAGGATGACTTTAGGCATTTTGAGACATTGAGCGAAAGCGCGGGCTCCGAAATATCCCAGGAAGAGCATGATGAAATTGGTGATGAGCATGCCCCACATGAGGCCGTAGACGATCTGGGGTTCCTTGACGAAGAGATTGGGGCCCGGGTGAAGGCCATGGATCAGGAGACCGCCGACCATGATGGCGGTGACTACATTCCCGGGAATCCCGAAGGTCAGCATAGGAATCATCGCGCTTGCAGTAACCGCGTTGTTGGCGGTTTCGGAGGCGCGGACACCTTCAACGGTACCTTTTCCGAAGAGTTCGGGATTCTTGGATTTCCGTTTCGCTTCCTTATAGCTTATAAAAGAAGCGATGCTTGAACCCGCACCGGGGATTATTCCTATGATTATTCCTATAATGGAGGAGCGGGTCCACGTAGGCAACGAATCTTTGAAATCGCTTCGGAAAGTCCAGCGTTTTTCGTTTTTGTTGTTTGCCAGGAGTAAATTATCCGTCTCTAATTTTTTCCCCAGTATGATTTCTTCAAGAATGCAAAATACTTCAGGTATGGAGTAGAGGCCGATCAAAACCACGATTTCGGGAAATCCCTCCATCAAATACATGTTGTCGAAAGTGAAACGGAATACGCCGCTTATCTGATCGATCCCTATCGTGCTGACGAACAACCCGGCAAAAGCGCAGAGAAGCCCTTTAACGACGGAGCCGGAAAGAAAACTGGCGATTGTGGAGAGACCAAGGACGGATATCCAGAAGTATTCCGCAGGGCCGAATTTCAGAGCAAGTCGTGCAAGGTACGGAGCGATAAACATAAGAGCGAGAGCGCTGGCTGTTCCTCCGACGGCGGAACAGATGACGCTGGTTTCGAGAGCGTATCGGCCTTCGCCCTTTTTTGCCATGGCGTTTCCATCGAATGTTGTAACAACCGCTCCCGGTGTTCCCGGGACATTGAGCAGTACTGCGGAGATCGATCCTCCGTAGATAGCGCCGTTATACATACCCGCCATGCAGAGAAGGCCTGTCAGCGGGGGCATGGAAAACGTGAACGGAATCAAAAGCGCCACTCCCATTGTAGCTGAAAGACCTGGAAGAGCCCCGACCATTATTCCGGAAGCAGTGCTGAGAACCATAGCCAGAATATTGGTGATGCTCAGCGTCCCGGCAAGCGAGGATGCAAAGTGTTCCAGCATAGTACTTTCCCTCCATCCTACATTAAAGAAGCAATCCTCTGGGAAGAGGAACATTGAAAAGCATTATAAAAACTACGTAAAGAAAGATCGTGAAGCCGGCGGAGAAAAAGAGTGAAAAAAGAAAAGTGGCTTTCCCTTCGTTTCTTCCCCAGAGCAGAGAGACAATCAGTACGAAAAGAAAGGAAGAAATGAAAAAACCCGCTCTTTCCATCGAAAAAAGGTAGATGAGCAGGAGAAGAGCGAGGGAAAAAGCGGACCGGAGGTTGATGGTCTCCGTCCCTTCCGCGGTCGAATCGCCTCTTTTCCTGAACCCGGCGATGAGAAGGAAAGTACTGCAAAAGAAGATGCCCGATAGTGTCAGAAACGGGAAAAGAGCCGAGCCTGCGGGATATTTTCCCGTCTGCCAAGCTGCGACCAACGAGAAGGCGATCCCGCTGGAGGCGAGTAGTCTATCCTGAGTTTTTTGTTTCATAATGCTCCTCCCTGGGAATTGGTGGGGGGAGAATTCGAATCTCCCCCCACCGTAAGTCGAAAGTCGCGAGAAAAAAAACTATTCTTTGATCCAGGGGTCTTCTTCCCAGAGCTTCGTCAGTTTATCGCTCAGATCCCGAAGATGCTTGGTGTACTCTGAAGGGGACATGAACACGAGAGGCAAGTAGGCATCTTCGCATTTTTTTCTGAACTCCGGGTTTTCCACGACAGTTTTCATGGCTTCCGCAAACTTTTCCACGATCTCCGAGGGAACACCCGCCGGCATCGCGACGCCTCTCGAACTGGTCATGACGACGTCGTATCCCATCTCCTTGAGTGTTACGACATTCGGAAAGAGGGGATCCCTTTCCTCCGCCATTTGAGCCAGCATGCGGATTTGACCGCTTTCGGAATACTCTTTCGCTTCGCTGACGTTGAACAGGGCGATGTCGATATGACCGCCAAGCAGCGCTGTTCTGTTCGGACCGGCTCCGGTGAAGGGGACCACTTTTGCGCTGATGCCCGCCAGCTTTTCAAGAAAGATCATCGCCATATGGTCGTCGGAGCCGATGCCGCTGACCCCGTATGTTAGTTTTCCGGGGTTGTCCTTTGCATATTGAATGACCTCTTCCATTGTCTGGAATGGACTGTCCTCTCTTACCAGGACAGTGCACGGATCGTCCATCAGGCATGCGACCGGGGCAAAAGAATCAAGCGTAAAGCGCGTTTTTTTTCGTATGGGAAGCGCCACTATGCTCGGCGTATTCAAGAAACCGACTGTATACCCGTCCGGCTTTGCTTCGCTCAATGTGGTGTAGCCGATTTCGGCTCCCGCTCCGGGTTTGTTCAATACGATGATTTTTTGTCCGATAACCGGTTCAAGGTAGTTTGCGACAAGCCGGGCCATGATATCCGTCGATCCTCCGGGCGAGTACGCTATCACCATCGTGATCGTCTGATCCGCAGGCCATGCGGCGAAGCTCGGGGACGCATACAAGAAAAACAATGACACGCAAAGGATTCCTAAAAACCACTTACTTTTTTTCATTGGTCCCAACCTCCCGATGAAAGTGTTATTCTTATTTGTGATTGAATCAGAAGCTGTTCCGATGCACGTTTTTTCGTCGACACTTCGGTGTTCGCGTGAAAAATGGTTCCGGACGAAAGGACGAGTTTCTGTAAGAAAGTAGCTTTTCCAATCACCTCGTTTCTGTTTGCACAGTACACCTCAGTTGTACGCCTTTTTCTCCCAGAGGTGAAAAACATCTTCGATCGACGAGGGAGCGATGCCGCAAAGCTCCTTGGCCAGTCCTGTTTCGGCGGAGCGTTGTAGACGACTCCGGACGCCTGATGCAACAACAGGTTCTATTCCTACCTCGCGCATAAGATGGATCGACTCGGCGACCTCGAAAGAACGTCGTTCCGAGTGTATCGTGTCCGCGCAGACCCAAATCCAAGAAATCCGATCATGGTTAACCCCCTACGCGCTTTTTTATTGAAAGGTTCATTGGTGTCGCTAGCATTTAGATTTGCTTTGGTCTATATGCAGAGAACCCCATTCTTTCATGGTGTCGCTATGTTTTTTAAGTCGTGCGACTCCCTCTTCCCCAAGGCGGAAACTAACCTCGGCGAGGAGCGCATTGATGATTGCTTGAGCGGCTACATTCGAATTGAAAAAACTAACGGACTCATAAGGGCAAAAAAAGGCGACTTTCGATGCAAGGGCCAGCGGGGAGGTTTCGTTGTCGGTAATCGCGATCACGTCGCAACCGATGGAACGGACTTTTTCTGTGATTTCAAGAACGAGTTTCGTGTACCGAGGAAGAGAGACGACAAAAAAAACATCTCCCGGTTCCATGTCGAAAACGCTCTCTGTAAGACATCCGTCGTCGAGATTCATATGGTGAACCTCCGGACGTATTTGAAACAGAAGAAGGTTGAAGAAATACGTTAGCGGATACGAGCTTCTGACTGCGAATGAGTAAACCCTCCGGGAGAAGGCCAGTAGTTCCACTGCTCGTTGAAAATTATCGGGATGATTCAAAGTGTACAACATTTGTAGAGAAGCGCTCTCCTTCCCCAAGGAACTCTGCCAAATAGGGGTTTCGGTATCCAGCGAAGAGTTTCGTAGACGCTCGACCGGAGTGATGCCATTTTTTAACACCGTGCGCACCTCTTCCTGAAGTCCCGGATATCCATCGAAGCCCATTTCGGACGATGTTCTGCTGATAGTCGACGGGCTGACGCCTATCCTTTCGGAAAGCTCCAATAAATTTAAAAAAGCGGCTTCTTCGGGAGAGCCGAGCAGAAATTCAGCCACGGCGTGTTTGGCTTGAGAGATTTTTTTGCGTCGTAAATAATTGCGAATCTGCTCTTTATAATTTTCCATCTTTACGCTCCTCTGTTTTCTGCAAAGAGTGTATCATAAAAAATAAAACCTGCAATATCTTTTTCAAGTATTCTTTTCGGAAATCCACGAGCGCCCTGGACAATCGGACGCGGGCGATGATCAGCCGAAGCCTCGAGAGCATACAGGCGACGCGCGTCGTCGTGGCGCACCGCCTCTCCACGATCATCGGGGCCGACCGTATCCGCGTTCTCGAGGACGGACGCCTCGTCGAGGAGGGAAAGTACGACGAGCTGATGGCGAAGGACGGCCTCTTCGCCGAACTGGTCCGAAGGCAGACTGTGCAGGAGAAATCGAACCGACTGGAAGCGTTTCTGCGGCCCGTTTTCGCGAACGAAAACGTTATCGTCTGCGGAATCGCTGAAAGAACGCCGCCGCGCGCGGAAGAAGGCGCGCTTGGAGGACTGCGGCCATGAGTGCGGAGAGGAGCCAAAGGACGCCGATATTGAAAAACGGCGTTTGTACCTCGAACTTCCCGAGGCGCTTGAGCGGAGCGAAAAGGTGCGCCCTGCCGAAGCGCGACTCGGGCTCCATGGCGATGGGGAGGACCTTCGGGACGAGACGCGGCCCGGATATGACGATCGCGTCCTCGGCGGAGATGCCGAGGAGCTGTTTTTCGACCTCTCTGTTGAAACTCCTGTTCTTGAACTCTTCGAACCCCTTGTGTCCGAGCGTTCCGCGAAGCGCGGTTTCGGTCGCGGCCCGGCGTTGCGCGGTCTCTCCGCGGAGGGGTTTGAGAAGTGCTTCCGCCTCTTTGAGCCACGCCGTCACTTTCCGTTGGACCTCGCGAGAGTATATCTCCAAGGCCAGATCGTCGTCGTTCAGTCCCTCCCTCCGCCATCGCAGTCCCGTAAAGCGCTCCAGATAATCGAGTTCATTCCGCAGAATTTTCAGCCGTTGTCGCGCTTTGTCGGCGTCCTCGGGGATCCCGGCTATGTCGAGCGTCGGCGAGAACGGGTAGCTCGCCAAACCGCGCACTTCGGGGATGTATGCCCCCGTGAGGAAATCGAACCACTTCTCCCGCGTCTCGTCGTGAAAAAAAGCCTTTTGAAACGGGTTGTTCCTGTAGTGCTCCACCATGAGCGCCTCGTACCCCCACCGTGTCGGCATGATCTCCGCGATCAGGGGAACGTTTCGGTTTCCGGCGTCCTTGCGGAGCAGCTCGTCGAAGGGTATCGTAGGGCCTCCGAGCATGATCTGCGGAGCCAGCAGCACGGGGACGAGTATGTGGATTGCCGAGGACGAGGCCAGCGTGTCCGACAGGATCAGCCCGATCATGGCCGCGCAGTACGCCGTGCTGAAGAGGATGCTCCATGTGGCAAAAACCGACGAAGGGATGTGGAGCAAGCTGTTGCCCAGAAGCGTGTAGAGGCCTGTTTGGAGTGCCGCCGCAAGGAGGAGCCACGCGCATTTGGAAGCGAGATATGCGCCCCTGCTCAGTCGGAGGAGGCGCTCGCGTTCGAGGATCTTCCGGTCCCTGTTGATCTCGTCCGCGCTGAGGGCCATCCCGAGAAAGACGGCGATCACCGCGCTGATGAAGAAATAGCCCGGAAGATTGCTGTTGTTCCGCAAGACGTATTCGCTCCCCCACGAACCTCTGAAGAGGAGGCCTGCGGCCAAAGCGAGCAGCAGCGGCTGAAGGAGGGCCGAGACGCGGTAGCTCTTGTTCGCGAGACGGCTTTTCATCGTCCGCAGGAAGAAGACGGAGAATTGCTCCCGTAACGGCGGAGGGGTGCGATTCGTTTCGTCGTTCTCCGGCGTCGGCGGCGCGGGCGATGCGGCCGGGAGCGTTGTTTTCAGATGAAGGAGGCGCCACTCCTCGGGAGAGACCTTCCGCTGCTTCGTCGGGAATCCCCGTTCGTCGACGCTTTTCTCTTCGACGATCTCGAAAAGCTGCTCCGGGTTGACGTTTCCGCACCGGGGACAGGCGTACTCCTGTTCGCCCGCGCGGTAGGAGGCGCTTCGGAAATGGACGAGCGCATCCAGGGGATTCCCGTCGTAGATGGGACGTCCCCCGGCGTCGAGCATCCAGAGTCTGTCGAACATCTTGTAGACGTCCGACGATGGTTGGTGGATCACCGCGACGACCAGTCTGCCGGCGGCGGCTTGGGCCTTGAGCAGCGAGACGACGTGCAGCGAGTCCGCCGAGGAGAGTCCGCTGGTGGGTTCGTCCACGAGGAGCACCGAGGGTTCCCGGATGAGTTCCAGCGCGATGTTGAGGCGTTTTCGCTGTCCTCCGCTGATGGTCTTGTCCAAAGGAGAGCCGACACGGATGTGGGCGACGTCGAGCTGGTTCAGGCCGTCGAGCAGGCGTTCGCAGCGTCGTCGGATCTCGTCCTCGGGAGTTCCGTGCAGTCCCAGGCGCGCGCTGTAGTACAGGTTTTCAAAGACCGTGAGGTCCTCGAAAAGAAGATCGTCCTGCGGCACATAGCCTAGGATACCGCGGCGGAGCATCGCGTCGCCGGCGACGTCTCGTCCGTCGAGCAGCAGACTTCCGGAGCGGGGGCGGAGCTTGCCCGTCAGCAGCGAGAGGAGCGTCGATTTTCCGGAGCCGCTCCCTCCCATTATCGCGACAAGCTCGCCTCCCCGCACGGAGAAGCTGAAGTCGTGAAGGCCGGTGTCGGGGGCGCCGTTGTAACGGAAATCCAGATGTTCTCCCGCGAGGATATGAGGGCGCATCGTTGCGGAAGAGACGGAAAACGCGGCGGCTATCTCGCTGAAATGGATGCGTTCCCGTTGCCGGTTGGAGACGACCGAGCCCTGTTTCAGGAGGCGAATTCCGCCGTCGAAGGGGATGCCGTCCAGAAAAAGTTCTCTCCCGGAGTATGCCCTGATAAACCATGGTCCTTCTTCTTCCCCGCGGAAGATCGCGAACGCCCTTTTGAACTGCGGGCGGCGGAGGATCCGGAACGAAGAGGAACGCGTTTCCTGCGCGGCGGAATCCGTAGGGAGGAGAAAGCTGTCGTCGAGTCCGGCCCCGTCCCACGGGAATGAAGCGCCGGAAAAGAGCGCGTATGCGTCCAGAAAGTGCCGTTCCACGGCGAACGCCTCCGCTACGGTCCGAAGCAATGCGTTTTCGGAGGAGGCGTCTTCGGGAACCGCTTCCAGCAGCATCGCAAGGATCGTGAACTGTTCGTCGCGGGGAAGTTGAAGGCGCAGGCCGGAGGCGACGGAGGCGCTCCGTGCGAGAAGGAGTTCGGAAGATGTTTCTTTCTGCATATCGAGCGTCAGATCGTACAGCTCGATATAAGGGGCGACGGCGTCGAGACCGAGGTGTTCGCGCAGATAGAACCCCGCGCGTTCCCGAACCGCGTCCCGGAGGTTCGAGGGGGCGGACGCGGCGCGCAGGGCGAAGAGATTCAGCAGACCGTTCAGGACGATTTCGGTCATCGACATGGCATAGTTCTCCTTGGCCCGAATGAAAAGCGGCGTTGCGCCGTTTCCCGGTTCTTCCGAGGCGTCCGCGAAGGACGCCCCGGCACGTGAATCAGTTGCAGGGGGCGACCAGAGGATCGCGGACGGCTTTGACGATGGAGAGTATCTGTCTCAGATCGTCCTCGGTGAGCTTCCCCATCTCTTTCGTGATGATTCCCACGATGGAGTCGATGACGGACTTCCTGTTCTCCGTATCGAGCAGCTTCGCCAGTTCTCCGTTCTCCGAATAGGCCTTGAGCATCTCCTGCGCGATGGTCAGCTGCGGCAGATGGGCGTTGACGAACTGAACGAACTCCTCCGTGACTCCGGAAGCGAGACCGAGGCTGGAGAAGAGATAGAAAAGCTCCAGCGTGCTGCCGTAGAAGCCTCCCACAAGGGTGTTGAGCACGGCCTGATCGGTCTTCGCCCTGTGCAGCATGGCGTGGATGAAGTCCACCGAACTTGCCGACTGCCCCTCGCGGCTTTTCGCGAACGCAAGGCTTTCTTCGCGGAGTTCCGCCCTCGGGAAGCCTATTCGCTCGTCGATCTCCCTTCCGCCTTCCAAAAAACCTTCCGGTTTTTTGTCGAAGAGCATCGCGTAGCTGAAATTCATTGCGGCGACACCCCAGAGTACATAGAGCTGTTCCTTGGTTTTGCAGGCGATGATACTCCGGAGCGGAAGAAGAAGATCTTCGTTCCACGAAAGGCCGATGTCCTTCATGCCGTCGAAGAGCGCGAAGAGCTGCTTCATCTCCTGGGGATTCATTACCTTTACAAGATGCTCGTACGCCGCGTCGAGCGTCTCTTCCCTGCTCTTTTCGGCGGCGGAAGCTCCGGAAGCGATCAGGAGCGCGAGGATGCACACGACCGTCAGTGAGAAAATTCTCTTTTTCATTGGCGTTTCTCCTTCCTGGTTTTTTCCTGTTTCCCGAAGTCTTTTTGCGTTTGTGTATGTATGCTGCTCGTCGTTTCGCTCCACGCCCCTTCTTTTTTTCGTTTCTTTGGATTTCGGTTCTTCCCGGAGAAGAGTATGTCACGAATCCTTGCAGTATTCAAGAATGCGCATACGCAACCGCTGCGCAAGAGGAAGGGAATGGGACGTTGTGCGGCGAGCATCCGAACGCTGCGTCTCAAAACGGCTCTTGACATTCCGCATGCTGCGCACTATGATGAGTCTGCAATACAGAAAAAAAATCCATGGAGCGAAACGAAAATGGAAAACGGCGCTATCAGAGTTGTTTCACGTGCATTTTCAATTCTTGTGCATCTGGCGCAGGAGCGGCGTCCTCTCGGCATCTCGGAGATCGCGGAGGCGGTGACTCTTCCCAAGGCGACCGTCTACAGAATTCTGGACAGCCTCGAGGGAGAGCGCGCGGTGATGAACCGGGGCGGCGAGTATGAACTCGGCCCCGTCTGTCTGATGCTGGCCGACGCCTACCGCAGTCAGACGGGGTTCGCCGAAGCGGCGCGCCCGCACCTTCGCGCGCTCCGCGACGAGACGAAGGAGACGGTCCACCTCTTCGCCTACGAGCGGGGGGAGTTCTATTATCTCGACAAGCTCGAAAGCCCCTATCAGGTGCGTATGCACTCCCGCATCGGGGCGAAGGCGTCGCTTTTCCGCCTTTCCGCAGGGAAGGCGCTCCTCGCGCGCCTCTCTCCGGACGATATGAAGGAGCTTCCGGAGCCGGTTCCGGGCGAGGTTGCCGCCGAATTCCAGGAGATTCTTTCGCGCGGTTTCGCCGTCGACGACGAGCAGAACGAGCGGGGGTTGCGCTGTGTCGGCGCGGCGGTATTCGACGGGGGCGACCGTCCTCTGGGGGCGGTGAGCGTTTCCGCGCCCGTCTACCGTTTCTCTCCGGAGATGGTGAATTCCTACGGCCTCCTTGTGAAACGGACGGCGGAAGCGATCTCGAAGAGCGCGGAGACTCCGTTTCCCCGTGCGGGCGGAGGCGAACGCCTCCGGGCCGAACGCGCGGGAAAGATGAAAGAGCGTACATCGTCCGGCGGGACGCCGGACGAACGATGAAGTTCAGGAGAACATTTTAAGGAGGAAGAAGATATGATCAAGACAAACAAACTCGTCATGATTCCCGGCCCCACTCCCGTGGTCCGCTCCATCCAGGACCAGATGGCCCGCGAGACGGTCGCCTTCGGCGACGCCGCATTCGTCAAGGACTTCTCGGAGGTCATCGCCGACCTGAAGGCCATGTGGCGCTGCGACGGAGAGGTCTTCGTCGTCGCAGGCTCCGGCACCATGGGGATGGAGATGGCCATAGCGAACACGACGAAGCGCGGAGACAACGTCCTCGTCTGCTCCAACGGCTACTTCGGCGACCGGTTCATCGACATGTGCGCGCGCAAGGGGCTGAACACCGACGTGCTCTCCGCGGAGTGGGGTTCGTCCGTAACTCCGGAAATGGTGGAGAAGGCGCTCGCTTCGAAGAAGTATCAGGTGGTCACCGTGACGCACGTGGAGACGTCCACGGGCGTGGAAGCGCCCATCGCCGCCATCGGCGAAGTTATGAAGAAGCACCCCGAGATCGTCTACATCGTGGACGGCGTGGCGGCTTCGGGCGGCGCGGACCAGTACATGGACAGCATGGGGATCGACGTCGTGCTCTCCTGCACGCAGAAGGCGTTCGGCGTGGCGCCGGGCCTCACCATGGTCTGGGCGAGCAAGAAGGCGATGGAGAAGCGCGCGACGCTCGGCGCGATTCCCGAGTCGTACATCGACTTCGACAAGTGGCTTCCCGTCATGCACGATCCTTCGAAGTACTGGGGCACCCCCGCCATCAACCTCGTCTGGGCGCTGAAGGAGTCCGTGCGCATCATGAAGGAGGAGGGGCTGGAGGAGCGGTACGCGCGGCACCGCCGTCAGGCCGCCGTGTTCGACGCCGCGCTGGAGGCCATCGGCTTCAAAGTCGCCGCGGAGAAGGCTTTCCGCGCGCCCACCCTTTCGGTCTATCTCTACCCCGAAGGCTCGGGGATCGACGACATGAAGTTCCGCACCGTTCTCGCCGGCGAAGGCGCGCAGACCGCCGGATGCCTCGGCGGATTCGCCGGAAAGGGCTTCCGCATGGGGCACATGGGGAACATCGACAAGCACACGCTCGTCTCGGCCATCGCCGCCGTGGAGCGCTCTTGCGTCAAGTGCGGCTACGCGATCGAACTCGGCAAGGCGTTGGGCGTGCTGCAGAAGGGGCTTGTGGAGGAGTAACCGCTCCTTATTATGGAACCGAGCCCCGCCTTCCGGAGTAATCCGGGGGGCGGGGCGTTTTTTCGAACCTGAACGCTTCGGTTTCCCGGCGTTCGGGCTAGATCACGAAGTGCGTCAGCCAGTATTTAGCCTCGAAGCGATGCAGCATCTCGACGAGAGTGCGATGAAACTCCCCCTCGTCCTCATACGAGCCGCCGAAGAGTTCGTAGAGTTCCGTCTGAATCGTGCTCAGACTTCTTTTCCCGGCGCACCGCAGGAGGAGTTCGTACTCCATCGGCGAGAGCGCCATGCCGTCGAGCTGGGGGAAACCGTCCGAAAAGGTCATGGCGCGCCATAATTCGAAGGTCCTCAGGGGGAAATCCCTGGAGAA
Source organism: Synergistaceae bacterium (assembly GCA_018436725.1). Lineage (GTDB taxonomy): Bacteria > Synergistota > Synergistia > Synergistales > Aminobacteriaceae > JAAYLU01. The sequence goes on from JAHDKT010000053.1 coordinate 22,807, forward strand.
ATCCATGGACTCTTCGAACGCCTCTCCCTCGTTCGCATACAGCAAGGAGTAGTATTCATAGGCTCGGGGATTGGCGGCGATTTCCCCGAACCACCGGCTCTTCATCCTGTATTTCAGCGCGGCTTCGAACTGTTTCATCACCGTTTCCCGCTTCAGTTCGCGGTTTTTGATTTTCTGCTGCATGCCGCGGCGAATCGCCTTGTTGAGTTCCTGGCGCTGCCGCATCACCTGATCCTGGGTCTCTCCAATCGGCGTGACGAAGGGGTAGTCGTCCCCCGTGCGCCGGCCCGATTCGTCGTGGAGTCGAAGGCCGAATTTTTCCGGGTTCTCGGAGATCTCCGTTCCCGGATAGGCCCGCAGAAAACCGGTGATGATGTCGATGACGCCGGGGGCCCGGTCGATCAGCTCCCGGATGAGATCCGCTGTCGCGCCCTCCCTCTCCTTCGGCCCTCCCACGATGAAGTTCGTGGCGATCTGCGCGAGGCCGCATTCGGCCGCGTACGAGACGAATTCCAGAATGTCGTCGATGCGCACGTGTTTGTTGTACCGGTCGATGACGTTCTGATCCCCGGATTCTATTCCGATCTGCAGGCGGATCAGCCCGGCGTCGATCATGGAGGGCAGGACGTCCATAAACGATTTGATGCGCCCCACATGGCATTCGCAGTACCAGACCAGATCCCGCTCTTTCCGTAGCTCCCGCATCCCCTCGCAGAAGGCTTCTATGCGCTCTCTGCCGAGGGTAAAGGTGTCGTCCATCACTACCAGACACCGCATCCCGGGGTTGTTTTTGAGATTGATTGTGATTTCCTCGAGCACACGGGGGATGCTGCGCAGCCTGACGCTCCGTTTGCCGGGGCTGGGGGCGCAGTAGGCGCACCGGTACGGGCACCCTCTGCCGGTGAAAATCACGTTTCCGTAGGCGCGGTCTTTGTGCAGCGACGTATGATAGGCGGGCAGGGGCAGGGCGTCCAGGTCGCCGACGATCTCGGGCGGGGTTTCGTGAAACACGCCGTTCTCGAGCATCGCCAGCCCCTTCACCTCGCCGAGTTCTCCCTCGCCCTTCAGGACCGCGTCGAGGAGTATAGGCAGCGAGGTTTCGCCTTCTCCCCGCAAGATATAGTCCACGCCGCTGTTCTCAAGAAACGCCCTTCCCAGGGCGATGCTCTGGGGCCCGCCCACGACGACGGGAATTCCCCATCGCTCCTTTATCTTCTTGGAGGCGTCTTCGATGATCCGGACGTTGTCGAAATCGCAGGAGAAGCCCACCGCTACGGGGTTGTGTCTTGCGATTTCGTCCAGGAGGCGTTCCGCCTTTCCGTGAAAGACAAGCGGCTCGAACCCGGCCGCCTCCAATGCGCCCGCAAGATAAAAGAGTCCCGCATAATCATGGGACGCTGTTTCATATTTTTTCGACACATTGCACAGAAGTATCTTCATACCGTCACCTTTTTCAGTACGGAACCACAAGAGTCCAGTATTTTGCGTCGAACGCCCTCAAGGTTTCGACGATGCGCCCCGTCAACTCTTCCGACGTCTCTCCGAACGGCTTGCCGAAGCGCTCGTAGAGAATGCCGGTTATCTCGGCGATAGTGCTCTTTCCTGTGGAGTATTTCAATACCTCGTATTCGAAAGGCGAGAGCGCCTCTCCCCGCACGATGGGGTAGCCTGCGGAGAAGTCCACATCCCGCCACATTTCGAGCAGCCGTTGCGGACGCCACTTGGGCAGTTCCTCCGGCTTTACGTCCGCGATGCGGCAGGCCGCTTCGCGAGCCAGCATGATGTAGTAGGGGGCCAGCGCAGGTTTGTGGTGGGCGATGATGTTGCTCCAGTACTTATGACCTGTTGTATTCAGCGAGGTGCGGAAGCAGCGCAGGATATCCTCGTGAGCGAGTTCGCCGCTGTCGAGCATCGCCTTCACCTCGTCCACGAAGTATCGGAGGTACTCCTGGTATGCGGCCATGATCTCCCGACGGTCCATGAACTCGCTCTCCATGAGGGGGTAATCGGAGATGGAGGCCACCCCGTGTCGGTCGTAGATTTTCAGCCCGTACTTCTCGGGGCGGCGTCCGATATCGGTCATCGTATAGGGGATCACGATGCTGGGGGAGAGTTCCATCATCCCCGGCCCGAGCCGAAGCAGTCGTGCGCCGAAGGCCTTGTTTTTTTCGATATGCTCGCGGTTTTCGAAGGGGCCGCCCACCAGCAGCGCGCCGAAAACCTGCCGCACTCCGGCATCGTACGCCGCTTTCACCACCGTCTCCACCATTTCCGGCGAGAGGTTCTTCCGGTAGATCTTGAGCATCTCGCGGTCCACGGTTTCGATGCCTATTTGCAGCCGGTTGAGGCCGGCATCCACCATATCCTTGATGATCTCCGGATACCTGCTCAGGGAGGCCGCGTCGGCCTCGCAGTAAAACTGGAAAGGCCTGAGGGCCTGAAGCGCCTTCACTTCCCGGCAGAATTCATTCAGCCATACGGGGTTGGTGACCAGAGTGTCGTCGCAGAAAGAGAAATATTTGAGTTCGGGATATTTCAAAAGAAAATGGCGCATTTCCGCAACGACGTTGGCCACGCTCCGCCTCCGCACGGGGCGCTTGAGGGCGCCTTCGTGGCAGAAAGCGCAGTTGTAGGGGCACCCCCGGCTGGTCATGATGTACAGGCTGGAGTAGTCGATGGGGGTCATGCTTTTTTCATAGGCGGGGAAGGGCAGCGCGTCGAGATCTTCCACCGCCGGACCTTCGCCTCTGTCGACGCACGCGCCGTTTTCGTCGATAGAGAAAATTCCGGGAATCCCCTCAAGACTTCCGTTCGCTTGCAGGGCGTCCAGCACCGCCGCCATGGCCAGTTCGCCCTCGCCCCGCACGACGGCGGTCGCCTTCGACCGGCGGAGGTAGTCCTCGTCGAGGGCAATGGATTCGGGGCCGCCGATGAGCACGGGAATTCCGTACGTGTCCGCTATGGCTGCGGCGGCCTTCTCGACCACATGCTTGTTCTCGAAGTCAGTCGAGAATCCGACGCAGCGAAGTTCCTCGAACGGAAGGCGCTGAAGGTACTCCATAACCTGATCCGGCCGGCATTCGCAGGCGAAGGCGTCGTACCCTCTTTCGTCCAGATAGGCCGCCAGACCGTAGATCCCGAGAAATGCTCCGTTGCGGCTGTATCCGGCTATCTGCATGCCGATGGTCGTGAGTTTGAAGAGAATGACCTTGTTTTTCACCGTGCGCTCCCCCGAGTGTGTGAGTTCTTTCCATTCACGATCCGCGGCTTTCGGCTTCAACGGGCCCGACAGCACGCACATCCCCTTCGCTTCCAGTTTTTTTATGGTCTCCAGCAGGTGGAGCGCAAACGCTTCGAAGCTCTCGAAGTTCATTTGCTGTCCGGGGAAAAGCGCCTCCGCCATTTCGCGCAAGGTCAGTTTTCCGGACGTGTACGTCAAGACTTCGAACTCGAAGGGCGAAAAGACGAATCCGTTCACGGCCGGTATGTCCGCCGCCAGCCCGGGGGTCAGCGAAAGCAGAAAAACCCGCTGCGGGTAGGTGTCGAAAACGGAGTGCATGTCGTAGTCCTTTACGAGTTTGTCCCCCCGGAGTCGAGCCTTGTACTGGGCGTCGAAATAGGGATGCCGGGCGTACGTCAGGCTCTGCCACATCCCGCTGATACCGTGGCGCTCGCTGAGTTCGTAGCTTCGCAGCACCGTTTCGTCGGGGATGTCGCCGTCTTGGAACATCTTTCGCATAACGTCGAGCGTTCCTTTAAAAAACTCGTTCCGGGCCGCGCATATTTCTTCGATACCCAGATCTTTCGTCTCGACCACCGGAAAATCCCCCACGGAGGCGAGCGCCTTTTCGTCGTGTACGAAAACGCCGAACCTGTCCGGGTCCTTGGACATCGCCGTTTCGGGAAATGGCATGTAGAAGGTGCTGACCACTTCCACCATTCCCTTGCCCGCGCGGATCATTTCATAGACGGTGTCGAAGGTACAGTTCAGCGTTTCCCGCGTTTCCAGGGCTCCGCCGATGATGATGTTCCCCACGAGCTGGGGGAGTCCGGCCGCTTTGCAGATCTCGACGACTTCGAAGAACCCTTCCCGTTTCACATTCTTGTTATAGATGTCGATGATGTGCTGGTTGCAGCTCTCGATGCCGATCTGCATTCTCACCAGGCCGGCGTCCACCATCATCTTCACGATTTCGGGGCGGTTGATGACGACGTTGACGTGGGCGTCGGCGAACCAGACGAAATCGTGCTCTTTCCGCAGCGCTTTCAGTTCCTCGCAAAAGGCGCGCACTCGTTCTTTATCCAGGGTGAAGGTATCGTCGCAAAAAAAGAGATACTTCACATCGGAGTTCTCGCGCAGGCGGCATCGGATCTCTTTCATGACGCATGCCACGCTGCGCTGCCGGACGTTTTTGCTGTTGGCCCCCTCGTAGCAGAAAGAGCAGTGGAAAGGACATCCTCGCCCCGTCATTACGGCCATATGATTGATGCCGCGGTGCTGGGCCGATTTGATGGTTCCGGAAATACCGGGGATGGCGTCCAGGTCCTCGATGACCGGATAGATCCCGTTGTCGTAGTACGTGCCGTCCTTTGCGAACGAACACATTCCGGGGATCGTCTCCCACTGCTCCCTCCGCTCTTCCCGGAGTGCGCCGAGCGCGGCGAGCAGGGAGTACTCTCCTTCTCCCCGGATGATGCCGTCGGCACGGCTCGCCCGTAAAAACGCTTCTCCCAACCCGACGGTCTGAGGACCGCCGACGAGAACGACCGCGCCGAACCGCTCCTTGATCACTCCGGAGACGCTCTCGACCGCCGACTGATTCTCATAATCACAGTACAACCCAACCACCGTATTCCGGTCGCAGCCTGTTGTGTTCAAAAATTCCAGGCCCTTCAACAGCTCTCCGGAAAAAACAGCCGTTTCGATCTCCTGAGCGCTCATCATCTCCGCCAGCGACATAAGGCCGATTGGCTCGATCTGGGTGATCGAATTGGTTTTCGCTCCGCGTTGAATCAGCATAAGTCTCAGGTTGACAGTGTTCACTCCGGACCTCCGTAGAGTAGTGTGTACGACAAGATCGCTCTCATCGCTTTCCGTCTTACCGGCAGGGCGAGAAGAGCGTCAGATGCTGCGCGCTCAACCTTTCGAGGCAGGCGGTCGTTCTTTCCAGGGGTAGATTCAGTTTTTCCACCGTCTCCTTCACCGAACAGGAACCGGCGTCCAGCAGGATATCCGTTTCCTCGGCGCTCAAGGCTGCAAAATCCACCAGCGAGAAGTCGGGAACGCGCTGGATGAAACACCGCTCCTTTTCCTCCCCTTCAAGTTCCCGCCACTCCTTCAGAAGCCCCTCGGAGTCGAAGAGTTTTCGATAGTAGGCGACGACGACCGGGTCCTTGCCGTAGATGAACTTCAGGTACCCCGCCGCGATGCCGTAGCGGAACGCCAGTTCGAAATCGCGCCTGATCCGCTCCGGCGGAATCCGGCCGTTCGCGTACTGCGCTTTCATCGCGTTGGAAATATGCGTGAGAAAGAAGGAGCGTTCCCGGCAGATTTCAGGAACGGAGAGTTCGCGCGTACGGTTCACCGGAAAGTCCTCGATGGAGGTAAGGCAGTCCGGGTCTTCCAGCGCGATGTCGAAGCTCTCCGGATGCGTGGAAATTCGCGTGCCCGGCAACGGCATCAGGAACGTGGTGGAGAGATCGAGCATTCCGGGAGCGCGATGCAGCAGATCGAGGGCGAAGCGGGTGGTCGTTTCGAGGGTATGCCGGGTTTCGAAAGCCCCGCCGATGATGAAGTTTCCGGCGAGCTGGGGCAGCCCCTCCCGGTAGCAGATATCCACCACGTTCTTCACGTCCTCCGGAACCGCCTGCTTCCCGTATGCCTGAAGCACGCGATCAACTCCGGACTCCATGCCGATCTGCATCCGGACCATGCCGCTCTCGATCATTTCGGCGATCAGCTCCGGGCGGCGGGCTAAAAACCCCGGATGCCCTTCGCAGAACCAGACGAAATCATGTCGTTCCCGAAGGCGCCGCACTCCTTTCAGCAGCTCCGCCAGCCGTTTCGGATCGGCGGTGAAGGTGTCGTCGCAAAAAAACAGGTAGCGGGGACCTCGGCTCCGCCGCAGCCGTGTTTCGATTTCATGCAGCACGTCGTCCGCCGCGCGCATTCGCAAGTTTTTCGAGTTGCCCCCCTCGAAACAGAACGCGCAGCGGTACGGGCAGCCTCTTGCCGTAATCACCGACATCAGAGGGCGTTCCGCATAGTCGAACGCCGCGTCGTCCCGCGGCAGGGGGTACCGGGAGAAATCCTCCAGATAGATGTACTCCGCACTCTTCCCGGGGAGGAGTTCCCCCCGCACGGCGGCTGTTGCTCCCGTACGGCGCGCCCGGAGCCAGGCGGGGAGGGATTCTTCCCCTTCCCCCTTGATGACGGCGTCCGCGCCGAACCGTTCCAGATCCCGTTCCGTCATGTGCAGCGTCTGCGGTCCGCCCAGGACAACGTGGAAGTCATTTCCGGCTTCATTTTTCAGCCCCTTGATGATCGCCGCCACCGCCGACTGGTTGTCGAAGTCGCAGTAAAAGCAGACGGCGAAGAGGCGGGGTTTCATTCGTTCGATGGTTTTGAACGCGTCCGTGGCGATGCCTGTGTACGCGTACGCTTCAAAACCGTCGGCGTCGAGCTGCGCCGCGAGCGTGAGAATCCCCAGGTTCCCGATCATTTCGAAAGTCCGCCCCGGGACCAGCCGCTGTGTGTAGACGAGAAGGACGAGCGGGGGCGCGCTCACGGTTTTTGGTAGAGAATCCATTTCTTTTTTTCCATCGAATGCAGCGATTCATCCGCCCTGTTGAAGAAATCGGACTGCGTTCCCGCAGGGTCGATCATCGCTCTCCCCTGCTGAACGACCTCCCGTTTCGAGAGCTTCCCGCTGCATAATTTGAGGAGCGTGTAGTCGATCTCTTCGAGCGGCGTATCGAAAATCCGCGGTTTTTCGCCGCCGAGGTCGGTATACAGCCACAGTTCGAACGTCCGGTGCGGAATGGCGTCGTCATCTCCGCCCCCCAGTTGCTCGCGGAGGAGATACTCGCCGAAAGCCCTCATTCTCCAGTACGCGTCGTCGATGGGGAGGTTTTTGTACACATACTCGTTCCAGCGGGTGAACACCCCGTAGCGCTCCCCCAGACGATACGCGTCCAGGATGACCGCCTCCGGGATCTTGCCGTCGAGATAGATCGTGCGCATCTCGTTCTGGAGCCGCTTGTTGGCCTGAAGGCGTATCTGTGTCAGCGCTAAAAAATCCAACGCTTCCGTTCCGGAAAGCGGAATGTCTTCGTTGCAGCAGTCGATGAGGGACTCGTAGATCTCCATCCCGAATTTTCGAGGATTCAGCGTGATCGGCGTCTGGGGAAAGGGGAGATAGGAGAAGTAGGCGGTTTCGAACTGCCCCGGCGCTCGGTAGAGCAGCTCCATGATCAGGTCTTCGGACTCCTGAACTGTTTCTCCGGTCTCGTGAGGCCCTCCCAGGATGATGTTGCCCGAAATCGCGTGGATCCCCGAGTCGACGCAGTGGGCGATGACGTCCACCGCCATCTTCCGCGTAATTTTCTTGTTATAGCTTTGCAAAACGGCGTCGCTGCCGGACTCCAGTCCGAAAAAGATTTTTTTCAGCCCCGCTTCCGCCATAGTGCGCGCCATGTCCCGGTGTTTGTGGACGAGGGAGATGTGGGCGCTGGCGAACCAGACGAAATCATACTCTTTGCGGAGTTCCTCGACTCCCTCGCAGATTTCGCCGACTCGTTCGTGATCCAGCGTGAAGGTGTCGTCGAGAAAGTTGATGTACTTGATGGAGGGGTTGCGTTGAAAGTTCGCCTTGATCTCCCGGAGCAGCGAGGGAACGGAGTGGCGGCGCACCCGTTTCGCATTCGCCCCCTCGTAGCAGAAGGTGCATCCGAAAGGACACCCCCGTCCGGTTAAAATGGGGAGGAGCGAGTAGTGCTTGTAGTCGTTCGTCAAGGTGATATCCGGCCAGGGGATGGCATCGAGCGCTTCCGGCGGGGTCCTCGCGGGCGTTTTCACAAGCCGCGACGAAGCGTCGAGATAAACTATTCCCCGAATCGCCTCCAGAGAACCGCGGCGGTGAATGAAAAAATCCATAAGTTCCGGAACAGTTTCTTCCCCTTCGCCGATGCACGCGGCAACGATTCCCGTGTCTTTCAAAAAACCGGCGTCCATGTCGACGGTCTGCGGACCGCCCGCCAGCAGAATCACCCCGGGGTACGTCGTATTCACTTCCCGGGCGAAGAGTCGTACCCAGTGCACATTGTCGAAATCGCAGTAGAAGCCGACGATTTTGGGACGATTCTCTTGTTTCATGAGCATGTGTACATAGTTCAGGGCTTCTTTGGCATACCCCTGAAACATCTCGGCCGTATATCCTTTTTGCCGCAACAGCTGGATCAAAATATTCATTCCCAGATTGCTTCCGGGAATGTACCCGCAGACGGAGCGGTGCGATTTTATGAGCAGCAGGTCCACGTGTTTTCCTCCGTCCGAAAGAGGAGACCGGAAAAGCTCCAGACTCCTCTTTCAGCTTCCGGAAGGAGGCAAGCCCCTTCGTTAACTTTTGGTTGTCATTACGACGGTAAATGTGTAATCCACACCCACTATGCTCAAACCTCCGGAAGCCTGATCCAGCTGTTCGTCGCTGAGCGGGGTCTTCTCCTGCGCCTCCTTGAAGGCGGCCTCGAACTCCGTCGCCGTGCACTTGTAGCCCAATTTCGCGATCACCGCATCGAATTCCGCTTCGGATTTCGCCTCGCCGAGTTTCTTCGCCAGTTCCTCGTCCGTCAACACCTTCGCAGCCAATGCCTTCGCGCCGTCGATAGTCATTTGAATCCTCCTTTACCGGGTATTTTGACTGAAGCAAAAAATGCGCCAGCCAATCTTCAGGATCACAATGGTACCCCGTATGAAGCATTTCATGAATGAGGCGCTCAGCCTCTTCTGAAACGAGAATAGTCAAAGAAATATGGCTACTGCGACACAAAGCATTCTCCCCAGCGCTTTACGGGAGAATGGAAAGAGTCCGATGGAAAATACAGAAAATATTATAATGAGCCTCGGAGCGATTGTCAAATGGCCGCTCCTTGAGCAGGCGCCGGTGTATGCGAATTTTTAAAAACGCCGATGCCCTGAAGGCGAATCGTTTGAAGTCATAACGAATCCGTCGAGCTTGAAAGAGGTCTTGTGACTGAACAAGTATATTCCCTATGTCACCGACAGGTAACAAAACTCCTTCCTGCATGATATAATGCCGAAGTTCTTTTCGGCAACGATTTGTACGGAGCAAAATGAAAATTCATAGCAGAAAGGGTGTTGTCATTGAGGTGTCCTGTCCGCATTCTCTGCATCGCGCTCGTTTCCCTTCTCCTTACAAGCTCGTCGGTTTTCGGCGCCGGCTTCGCGCTCTACGATTTCAGCGCCCGAGGAAACGCTCTCGGCGGGGCTATGGTCGGACGGGCGGACGATCCTTCCGCCGTCGCGCTCAACCCGGCCGGTATTACGCAGATCCCCGGGAGCGCCTTCATGACTACCCTCGGTTTTCTGATGCCTCGCGGAACGGTCGTCGCGACGGGAACGGCCATGACCTCGGACCAGGCCGACAGAACCTTCGTGTTGCCGAGCATGTACTACACGAAACAGATGAACGACGAACTCTGGCTGGGGATCGGCGTCATGACCAGGTTCGGTCTGGGGACGGAGTTCCCCGCCGACTGGTTCGGCCGGTACAATAGCTACCGCGCTCAGCTCGAGTCCGTTTCGGTCAACCCCAACATCGCCTGGAAGGTCAACGAGGCGCTCTCTCTATCCTTCGGAATCGAAGCCACGTGGCTCGAGGCCGATCTCGGCCGCAAGATAGACTCGACGCGAGGCGTCGCTCCCAATCCCGCGACCGATATCGACCTCCGCCTGAAAGGGGACGACATCGGCTACGGGTGGAACATGGGACTTCATTACAAAATGAACGACACCACGCGTATCGGTCTGCACTACCGGAGCAGGGTGAAGCTCGCGCTCTCGGGAATCGCCACGGCCCGGAGTCCCTTGGGGGCGGACTCGACGGAGGGGGCTGTCGACCTCACGCTTCCCGACATGTTCATGTTCGGCGTCAGCAAACAGTTGAGCCCCAAGCTCAACGCGGAGATCGGGGCGATCCGCACCGGGTGGGACAGCTACGACTCGCTCACGATCAAATTCGGCAAACCCCTGCTCGGCGTTCTTCCCATAAGTTCTTTCGCCCCGAAGAACTGGAACAGCGTCTGGAGATATCAGTTGGGCCTCGAATATAAACATTCGCCCGAATGGACCTGGCGGTTGGGGTACACATACGACCAGGAACCAATGCCGGATTCTACCATAGATTATCAGGCGCCCTCCGGAGACAGGCAGCTCTTTTCGATAGGCTTCGGATATGCCAAGGACAATTGGGCGCTTGACTTCGCGTACACGCATCTTCTCTCCGACGAGCGGAACATCGCGGGACGTCCTCTGGAAGGAGTGTTCGACTCGCGTACTCGGGACATGAACGTCGACATCTTCATGATCAGCTATAGCCTCAGATTTTAACCTTCCACAGACTCGGGGCGGGGAGGATATGCCATCTCGCTCCGAGGCTTCTTTCCGAAAAAGTCTTTCTGTTCCGTCTGTTGGACGCCCGCTTGCGAAGAAACTCTTTTTATGATATATGAATGATTGATCATATATTCATATAATCATATAAGGAGGCCATCATGAATCCAGTTCCTTACCCCTCTCAAGACGACTCTGCCCGCATGACGCCGGAGGAAGTCGGCTCCCGGATGCCCGACGAGGAAACGCTTTACGAACTTGCGGATCTCTTCCGCGTGTTCGGCGACAGCACCCGGATAAAAATACTCTGCGCGCTCTCCGTTTCCGACCTCTGCGTCGCGGACATCGCAACGCTGCTCTCGATGAATCAGTCCGCGATTTCGCATCAGCTCCGGGTGCTCAAGCAGGCGCGGCTTGTTCGCGTGACCCGCGAAGGGCGATCTTCCATCTACGGCTTGGATGACGACCACGTGCGGACCATCTTCGATCAGGGCTTCCGGCATGTGCGCCATATCGCCCCCGCGACTGAAAGGGGGGCGGGGAAGTGAGCGCTCCCCGGAACGAACTCCGCCTCTCTCTGGAGGGCCTCAACTGCGCGCAGTGTTCGGCGCGGATAGAGGACTCCGTCCGCCTTCTTCCGGGCGTCTCCTCAGCGGCAGTCGATCTGGTCGCCGGCAGACTCCGGGTTGAGTTTGTCCGCGAGGGGGAGGGCGACGAGATTATCTCCCGCATTCGCGGCATCGTTTCCTCCATAGAACCGGGGGTTTCCGTCGCCGAAGAGGGGGCGTCGCAGGAGACGGCGTTTCCGAAAAAGGCGATGCTCCGCCTGGGAGCGGGGCTGCTTCTCTGGGTCGCGGCGATGTTCGCGGAGCTTCCCGAAGGGGTGCGGACGGCCCTCTATGTGGCGGCGTATCTTGCGGCGGGTATCAACGTGCTTCGTACTGTGTTCGGAAACCTGCGGCAGGGGAGAATCTTCGACGAGTTCTTTCTGATGACGCTGGCCACCGGCGGAGCGTTCGCCATCGGCGAATTCTCGGAGGCCGTGGCGGTGATGCTCTTCTACGAGTCCGGAGAGTTGGTGCAGGATCTGGCGGTGGCGAAGTCGCGTCGTTCCATTCTTTCGCTTATGGATATCCGCCCCGATTCGGCCGTGCTTCTTGAGGAAGGCGTGGAGCGGCGCGTGCGTGCGGAGGAGGTCGGGGTGGGACAGATCGTGCTCGTGAAGCCCGGCGAGCGGATTCCTCTCGACGGTTCCGTGCGCTCGGGGATGTCGTCGCTGGATACGTCGTCACTGACCGGCGAATCCGTTCCGCGCGACGTGGCCTCCGGCGACGACGTGCTCGCGGGAAGCGTCAATCTCGGCGGGACGCTTACGGTCTGCGTGACCCGTCTCTTCGGCGAGTCCACGCTTTCGAAGGGGCTGCGCCTCATCGAGGAGGCGAGGGAACGGAAGGCGCCTACGGAGCGCTTCATCACGGCGTTCGCCAAGCGGTACACCCCTGCTGTGGTGGCCGCCGCCGCCCTTCTCGCCGTCGTCCCGCCCCTGTTGGGTATGGGGGCGTTCCGCGACTGGGGGTACCGCGCGCTCGTCTTCCTGGTCGTCTCCTGCCCCTGCGCGCTCGTGATCTCGGTCCCGCTCGCGCTCTTCGGAGGCATCGGGGCGGCTTCCAGGAGAGGCGTACTGCTCAAGGGAGGGAACGTCCTCGAAACGCTGGCGAAGGTGCGAACGGTGCTCTTCGATAAAACGGGGACGCTCACGAGAGGCGTCTTCCGGGTGACGGGAGTCTTTCCTTCGGGCGATACCGGGCGCGAAGGGCTGCTTTCGCTGGCCGCAGCCGCGGAGAGGGGTTCGAACCACCCTGTCGCTCGCGCCGTCGTCGCGGAGGCGGGCCATTCTCCGAGCGCTCATGAACCGATAGAGGAGATCCCCGGTCTTGGCGTCCGCCTCCTCCGTTCGGGAGGGGAGATCCTTGCGGGGAACGCCCGTCTGCTCGCCGACGCCGGGATCATGAGCGATCCGGAGGCTGAAGCGCGCCCCGGAGCGGTGGTGCATGTCGCGGACAGCGGACGGTACGCAGGGTACATCGTCGTCGAGGACGTGCTGCGCGAGCAGTCGAAAAGAGCGGTGGAGCGCCTTCGCTCTCTCGGGGTGTCCACAGTGGGGATGCTTTCGGGCGACCGTCCGGAAAACGCGGCGCGTATCGCGGAAGAACTCGGTCTCGACCTCTGGGAGGGTGGTCTGCTTCCTTCGGATAAGCTGGAGCGCTTCGAAAGAATCCGCGAGCGGACCGGAGGGACGACGCTCTTCGTCGGCGACGGGATGAACGACGCTCCGCTGCTCGCCGCCGCGGATGCGGGCATGGCCATGGGCGGCCTTGGGGCGGACGCGGCGATCGAGGCAGCCGACGGCGTCATCCTCAACGACGATCCGCTCGGCGCGGCGGACGCCATCGAAATCGCACGGAGGACGCGGAGCATCGTCTGGCAGAACATCGTCTTCGCGCTCGGTATCAAGGGGCTTGTGCTGCTTATGGGGGCTTTCGGAATGGCCTCCATGTGGGAGGCTGTCTTCGCCGACGTGGGCGTCGCGCTTCTGGCGACGTTGAACGCGGCGCGGGTATTGCATTTCGGAGAGCGCTTACAGCGAGAAAGTGCAACGAAAGAAGCGACGAAAGAATAGACCTTTATTGACTAATTGAATGATCGCTACAAAACTGCCGCAGCGGAACGTGAACGAACACGCCGTTGCGGCAGTTTTGTAAATAAGCGGGCTTCGGGTTCGAGGTAGTACGAGTGGATGTCAACGAGTCGACGGCAACGAGATGAATTCGCCATTCGTCGCGTATTCCTGCGCGGCCTTCTCCGATATCCTCGCGAGAGTGCCCGGTTTCGATGAAAACGACATCGACATCGACTCCTTCGGGAGGAATAGCGGAGCGCGCGAATAATGGTAGTTTTTTTCTTGAAGGTGTCAATCAGGAGAGCGCGACTCAGGAGCAACATACGCTCGTCCCCTTTTCTGGCGAGCGTCCTAAAAAAGTTCCCGGCCGCCTGACGTGCCGGAAGCCGGGAACTTCGGAGAACGACGAGACGGACTCCGGGAGAGGCGTCTTCTTACGGGCAGTTGGCTTTGACGCTGAACTCCCATGCGGTACCCTGTTCAGGCCCGTAGACGATCACTTCGAATTCGTTCGCTCCGCCCTTGGTGAAAAGTCCGTTCTGAAGCAGCTTCCCGACGCCCACGACGCCGCCCGGGTAGAGATTCGCCACGGCCGGGTTTCTCTGGATATGGTTCGTGTCTCCGCGCCATCCGCTGTCGAAGACCTTGTTCCCGACAGGGTAGTAGACCTCGATCTTGTCGGGAACGTCGAAGGCTTGAAAATCAAGGTCGAAGGTCGTCCCCGAGGGCAGCGAGGTTATGTCGTACTTCTTCCGCGTCCCTTTATACCCTCCGCTGGCGCTGCGCAGCCACTTTCCGCAGTCGTCCGGAGTGATGGTCTGCGGCGGCGAGACAATGACGTCGCCGGGGTCGATGCCCGGCGGAAGCCCGGTGTCGCTCTGTCCGGTCACGGCTACGGTCTTGGTTACCGACAGATCGTAGTTGCCGGGGGCCGGATCGACTTCCACGATCGTTTCATCCGTGTTGTTGCCCTGGTCGGTATCCCGTGTCGAGTTGTCCGGTCCTTCGACCGCGGCCGTATTGACGATGCGATCTCCCGCTTTTCCGGTGACGCTCTCCGTATAGGTCCATGTCCATGTTTCGCCGACTTCCAGGATGTTGTCCCGATTGCCCCCGGTTTTTACGGCGTCGTCGTTGTTCAGCGTCTTGCCGTTGTCCTTGACCGTCGGATTCACTACGGGCACTCCGGAGCGGTTCTGCACGACGACGGTATAGGTGAGCTGCGTGGGAACTCCCGCGATGATCTTCTTGGGTGTCTTGCCCGACGCCCCGCTTATCGCGGCGGGCGTCGCCGCCGTCCCTCCCGGAGATCCGGACATGCGAGCCGGGGTGGAGAGCATCAGCAAAAGGCGGTCCAGATGCGTCCGCTGGTCCGGAGTCATCCTGTCCCGAAGGCTCTGCTGTTGTTGCGGAGTCAGCGTGTTGTACCGTTCCACATACTCCCGCTCCGAAGCTGAAAGCCCCTGTTGCGCCGCTGAAGTCAGGGGGGAAATCAGCACAATGAAGACGAGGACCCCCAGAAGCGGAATTCCCGCTCCGCACAACCCCGCAACGCCTCGCGCACGATATCGTGCCATTATGTCGTCCTCCTTTCGTGTGGTCCGGTCACGTCCAGTTCCTCGAACGGCGTTCCCTGTTTCGCCGGTCGAGGAACGCCTTTTCCCGACGGCGGCGTCCTGCACGCGGAGAGAAGAGAAAAGAGAGAGGCGCAGAACTTCCCGCGAGAAAACCCGCGGAAAGGTACGGCGTCGCCTCAACATAGAGGAAAGAGTTTTTCATCTATATTGAATACGATAACAACGGTTGTATCTTCTGTCAAGTCAGATGATGCGCCATCGCTTCGCCGTTCGTTTTCTCATGGTTCTTCAAGGATGTGTTTTCATGTGTTCTCTTACCGATCCTGTTTCCGGGCGCAGGATAAATCACCCGCCGAGGCGGGGGGTCCAGTTGAGTTGCCTCACCGTCAGATGTTCCTCCCAGCGGGAGAGGACATGGGCGCCGCAGTAGTCTTGACGGAGCGAGAAGAGCTTCTGCCACGAGATGCCGAGCAGCGTGAAGACGATCGTTTTGATGACGCCGGCGTGGGCGACGAGCAGGATGTCGCCCCGCTCGCGCTCAAGGAGATCGAGGAAAGCGGGCCAGACCCGATCGTGGAGGTCGAGGAAGTTTTCTCCTCCCGGCGGACGGAAGCGGGCGAAGTCCCTCCCCCTCTCGGCGAAGAGTTCCGGTTCGTTCTCGGCCAGCTCCTTCATGGACCGCAGTTCCCACTCGCCGAACGCAAGTTCTCGGAATGCCGGAATCTCTTCGAAGGGAGCGTTCCGTCCCTCTCCGAGGATTCCGGCCGTTTCGGCTGCGCGCTTCAGTCCGCTGTGGACGATGCGGTCGAGAGCGCAGCCGGACAGCGCGTCTCTCGTCGATTCCGCCTGCCGACGTCCCTCGGCTGAGAGCGGAAGGTCGGTCCATCCCAGAAAGCGCATTTCGTTGTCCGGCAGCTCCGGCCGTCCATGCCGCACAAGATAAATCGTAGATTCCATTCGAAGACTCCTTCCGATGCGGTGCATTTCACTGTCTTTATACGGTACAATAACAGATACAAGCATTTCGTGAAAGGAGAACCGGGAAAATGAACAACAAAATGACCGAAAAGACCGTTGTCGTCACGTGCGCCGCCCCGGCGACCGTACGAAGAGCCGTGGACGACGGGCTCGACGGCGCGGGAAAAGCCGTCTTCCTCGACGATGTTCCTGCGGAGAAGAGAGGAGAGACGCTCGCTTCCGCCGCCGCGATCATGTCCTTCTTTTTCAACAAGGAGGTTCGCGAGGAGGAATATCCGCTTCTGGAGAACGTCGCGCTTTTTCAGTCCATTTCGACCGGGCTCGATTTTCTCCCCTTCCGCTCGATGCCGAAGAAGATGGTGCTCGCGTGCAACGCGGGAGGATGGGCTCCGCAGATCGCGGAACACACCGTCGCGCTGCTGCTGGCCCTCGCCAGGCGCATCGTTCCGCTGCACAACGACCTGATGAAGGGCGTCTTCAGCCGTCATGCCTACTCTCCGGCGAGTCTGCGCGGAAAGGTGCTCACGGTCGTGGGGTACGGCGGCATCGGCCGGCGCACGGCCGAACTGCTGCGCCCCTTCGGCATGCAGATCTACGCGCTCAACACGAGCGGGCGGACCAGCGATCCGGTCCACTTCATGGGGACGCTGAAAGAACTTCCGGAGATCCTGCCCGAGACGGACGTCCTGCTGCTCTCGCTCCCTCTCGACAAGCACACCAGAGGGCTCGTCGGCAAACGGGAGCTGGACCTGATGAAAAAGAACGCGATCCTGCTCAACGTGGCTCGCGCGCCGCTCGTCGTCGAGCAGGATCTGTACGAGCACCTGAAGGCGAATCCCGAGTTCCAGGCGGGATTCGACGTCTGGTGGAAGGAACCGACGTGGGGGGGAGGCGATTTTGCTCTCGACTACCCGTTTCTGGAGTTGCCGAACGTGGTCGGGTCGCCGCACAACTCGAACCGCTGTGAAAACGACATGGAGGACGCCACCAGGGCCGCAGCCGCCAACGTCGCGGCCTTTTTCAGCGGAGAGAAGATCGGCGGCGTTATCCGCAGGGAAGATTACATAGAATAAGGAGAGTGCCGTCATGGCAAGAATTTCGATAGCCACATTCAACGTGAACTCCGTCCGCACGCGTCTTCCGATCTTGCAGAAATGGCTGAAAGACCGTTCGATCGACGTCCTCTGCCTTCAGGAGACGAAGGTCGTCGACGACGATTTCCCGAAGGACGCCTTCAAGGCGATGGGGTACCGCTCCATCTTCAGGGGCGAGAAGTCCTACAACGGAGTGGCCATCCTGACGAAGGCGTCCATGGACGGGTTCGCAATCGGCTTCGGCGACGGAGAGGAGCCCGAGTGCGACACCCGGGTTATCCGGGGTCGCATCGGCGACTTCTGCTTCATCAACACCTACGTTCCCCAGGGGAAGGCCGTCGATCATGCGGATTACGTCTTCAAGCACCGCTTCCTCGACAGGATGAAGGCGCTTCTCGAACGGGAGTACCTGACCTCGGAGAAGGTCGTCTGGGTGGGCGACATGAATGTGGCCCCCACCGACATCGACGTCACCAGCCCCGAGAAGAAGCGCGACCACCCGTGCTTCGCCCCGGATATTCAAAAGCGCTTCGAGGACGTGAAGGGGTGGGGTTTCATCGACCTCTTCCGGAAGTTCCGCCCCGGCGAAGGGGAGTTCACCTTCTTCGACTACAGGGTGAAGAATTCGCTTGAACGCAATATCGGCTGGAGAATCGACCACGTGCTGGTCACGCCCGCTCTGGAGAGCGCGGCGGTTGACTGCTTCGTCGACCGCGATCCCAGAGGGTGGGAGCAGCCCTCCGACCACGCGCCGGTCGTCGCCGTCTTCGATCTGTAGACCTTTTTGCGCACGAGAAAGCGGGGGAATCGCTCCCCCGCTTTCTTTTTCTCGTTTATCCGCTGAATGGGTTCAGCGGCTTTTCAGCAGCGGCTTCACCGCGTTGCGGATGTCGGTCGAGTCGCGCCCGATTGCGTTCGCGGCGTCGCGCATCTTGACGTTCGGATCGGTGTCCGCGGGCCATCCCGCCTTTTCGAGGATGGCGGCGACTTCAAGCCCGTACCCCGACGCTACCTCCGCGAGCGAGAAGCTCCCCTTCAGCTCGTCCGGGTTCGACGGCACGACGGCCTTCGGCTCGGAGGCCTTGGCGGGGTTGGCTGTGAAGTACGCCTTGAGCTGCTCCTTGAGTTCCTCGTCGTTCACGCCCTCCATCCGCTTGAGGGAAACGTTCGTCGGCGAGTCGGCGGGCAGCCCCGCGATCTCCAGGATTTTCGCAGGCGGAAGCTTCACCTGCGCAGCCACCTGTTCGATGTTCATCCATCCGAAAATACCGTCAACAGGGTCATTGAGCGCCTCGACCGACGTGGAGGCGAACGTCCGCCAGTATCCCGTAACCTTCGCCGTACCGTAGGCCGCGAAGTAGAGCCCCACGCCGAGCAGCCCGACCGCGAGCGCCGACAAGACCTTCTTTCCCGCCGCGGAGAACCGAAGCGTTTTTTCGACGGGGCAGCTCTCGGTGCAGCGACCGCAGGCGATGCAGTCGGCATCCGTCACCTTTTCAAGCGCCATGGGCGTGATCCCCATAGGGCACGACCGGTCGCACTTGGAGCAGGAGATGCAGGTCTCTTTGGTGCGCCGCACCTTGGTCAGGCTGAACTTCTGCAGGATACCGAGCGCGGCGCCCAGAGGGCAGAGATAGCGGCACCAGAAACGCTCGATAAAGAGCCCCGCGCCGATGACGACGAAGAAGAGCACGACGTACCCCCACGGCGAAGCCACCATCTCCTCCCAGCCGGAGGCAAGGTGCATCCACGAGACCCACGGATCGTACGAGCGCCAGGCGAGCGTACCCCATGTCCACGTGAAGTAGAGGATGACGGCGAGGACGGCGTATTTCACCATCTTTAATGCGCGGTCCAGGGCGGGCGGAAGCTCCCGTCGCCGTATTCCGAGTTTTTTGGCCGCGAGGTTGCAGAACTCGCCGATGCTCCCCAGAGGACAGATCCACCCGCAGAAGACCCTGCCGACCAGCAGCGTGATGCCCGCCACGGCGATGAAGAGGATCAGCGAGCTGGGGGCGACGCGGCGGAGCCAGGCGCCCGACGTCAGGTAGCTGTAGATGCTTTCAAGACCTCCCAGAGGGCAGAGAGAATCCACCGTAGGTATTCCCTCGGGGCCTCCTCCCAATGTTTGGTGCTGATACCCCACCCAACTGATATACGCCAGAAACCCGAACATGACGCCGTACCGGACGCGCTTCCATGTAAACAAAACAGATCGTCCCCTTTCATCGGAAATTTGCGTAAGAATAGCACGCTCCATTTTCTGTCGTCATTGTCGTTTCATACACCGGCCGGGTACGCCGAATGGCGGATGTCTCCGCTCCGCATCGCCTGCGAAGTCGGCTCGTTTTCCTGCGTGAGAACGTGAAACAGGGGGAGGAAGTGAATCCGAGCGCGTTTTCTTGTATAATCATTCGGGATTGTTCCGGGAAAATATGTCCAGGAAGGGGGAACAGAGAGAATGATCGATATCGGTATTTTTGTCTTTCCGGAAGTGGAGGAGCTGGACTTCGTCGGGCCTTTCGAGGTCTTCTCCGCCGCGAACAGCGTGGCGCCGGGGAGCGTCTCCGTGAAGCTCGTAGCCTTCGAGGACGGGCCTCTGACCGCTGCGAACGGTATGCGTTTCCTCCCCGACATCACGCCGGAAAGGAGTTCTCAGGAGGTTCTCGTCATCCCGGGAGGACAGGGCAGGCGTGTCGCCATGCGCGACCCTCGGGTGAAGCGCTTCGTCGCCGAGCAGTACGAGCGGGTGAAGTTTTTGGCGACGGTGTGCACCGGCGCTTTTATCGCGGCGGAGGCCGGGTTGCTGCGCAACATGGCGGCCACGACCCATCATCAGTATTTCGATGAACTGGACGCCTATCCCGGCGTGAAGGTCGTCCGGCGGAGGGTTGTGAAGCACGGCAGGATACTGACCGCGGGAGGCGTCAGCTCCGGCATCGAACTCTCGTTGTGCATCCTCGCGCTCCTTTTCGGCGGCGATCTCGCCAAGGCTGCCGCGGACTATGTCGAGTACCCGTTCCGGTCCGACATGTGCGTCGAATATTAGGGAGGGACAGGCAATGAGCGTATCGCCGATGGCCGGTAAGCGGCCGGATCATACGATGTTGACGAACATTCCGGGACTGGTCGCGTCCTACTATACCTTCCATCCGGACCCCGAAGATCCCCGGCAGCTTGTCGCGTTCGGCACGTCGGGGCACAGAGGTTCCTCGCTGAAAGGCTCCTTCAACGAGGAGCACATTCTGGCGGTCAGCGGCGCGATCGTCGAGTACAGAAAAAGCGCCGGTATTACGGGGCCGCTCTTCGTCGGTATGGACACCCACGCCCTCTCCGAGCCCGCGTTCCGCACGGCTGTGGAGGTCTTCGCAGCGGCGGGCGTGCAGACGGTGATCCAGAAGGGGTTCGGGTATACGCCGACGCCGGTGATATCCCGCGCCATTCTCCAGTGGAACAGGGGGAGGGCCGATGGTCTCGCCGACGGGGTGGTCATCACCCCGTCGCACAATCCGCCGGAGGACGGCGGTTTCAAGTACAATCCTCCCTCGGGCGGTCCGGCGGATCCGGCGATGACGGACGCCATCCAGAAGCGGGCCAACGAGCTGCTCCGCTCCGGGGTTGCTTCCGTGGGGAGGATTCCGTTTGAAAGAGCGCTCTCCGCCCCCTGCGTCCGCGAGGAGGACTATGTTGCGCCCTACGTGGACGATCTCGCCTCCGTCGTCGATATGGACGCCATCGCACGCTCCGGGATACGCATCGGCGCGGACCCTATGGGCGGTTCGGGCGTGGCCTACTGGGGCGCGATCGCCGAAAGGTACGGACTCGACCTCGAAGTTGTGAACCCCGCAGTCGACCCGACGTTCTCCTTCATGTCCGTGGACTGGGACGGCAAGATCAGGATGGACTGTTCCTCGCCCTATGCCATGGCCGGACTGGTGAAGCTGAAAGATACGTACGACATCGCCTGGGGGAACGACTCGGACTTCGACAGGCACGGTATCGTCGTCCCGGACAGGGGGCTTCTCCCTCCAAACGCCTATCTGGCGGCGGCCGTGGAGTATCTCTTCACGCACAGGCCCGGATGGAGCGCGGACGCGGCCGTCGGGAAAACGCTCGTCTCCAGCTCTCTGATCGACAGGGTTGCGCGGGAGGCCGGACGGAAGTGCGTCGAGGTGCCCGTGGGGTTCAAGTGGTTTGTCGAGGGGCTGCTGGACGGCTCGCTGGGCTTCGGCGGCGAGGAGAGCGCCGGGGCGTCCTTCCTCCGCAGGGACGGGACGGTCTGGAGCACCGACAAAGACGGCATCATCCTCAACCTTCTTGCCGCGGAGATGCTCGCCGTCACCGGGGAGCACCCGGGGAAGCGCTACGACGCGATCACGGCCCGTCTGGGGGCGCCCTTTTACGCACGTATCGACGCCCCTGCGTCGGCGGATCGGAAGAAGCTGCTCAAGACGCTCTCCCCCGACGACGTCAAGGCGTCGTCGCTCGCCGGGGAGCGGATCACGGCCCGTCTGACCGCCGCTCCGGGAAACGGGGCGCCCATAGGCGGGCTCAAGGTGACGTCGGAAAACGGCTGGTTCGCCGCCCGTCCGTCGGGAACCGAGGACGTGTACAAAATTTACGCGGAGAGCTTCCTGAGCGCCGAACACCTCGCACGCATCCAGAGCGAGGCGCGCAAGATGGTGGACGACGTCTTCGAAGCGGCGGGCGTCTGAAGCGACTCGCTCCGGCCGAAAAGAGGAGGGCCTCCGCGCTTTTCCCGCCCGGAGGCCCGTTTCATGCGCACGCTTCGTTCCGTTGCTACGCCAGGGTGTCGACTCCTTCAGCGTGGACGTGTCCTTGCTCTCCGGCGTCGTCGGACGCATACCCGGCTTTGCGCAGATAGTCGTCGAAACTCCGTCTTTCTCCGTCTTTTCTCGGGCGCTCCTTCGTCGCCTTTCCAGTGACCCGCCCTCCCTGGGCCGCGATAACCGAAAGAACCGGAGACGCCTCGATACCTCTGTATTTTTGCATGGCGCTCCCCCCTTATACATTTATATCGGCGTTGTGCGAAGAGTACGTTAATTCGGTTGCTTCCTACGCGCCCGGGGGAAGAGTAAAAAAGCGGCCCGAGAGGCCGCTTTTTTGAGAATGTCGAGAAAAAACGCGATGAAAAAAGAAAAGGATGAAAAAAATCGATCAAGAGTGTCGTGTGGAGAAAAACTACGCTTCGTCGCTTTTGCGGGCCATACGCTTTTTCATAACGAGCATGACGACGCCGATCACGGCCATGATTCCAAGCCAAATAACAGTGGCGGTGTTCATACGTAACACCTCCTTTTCTCTGGACTTTGGAAGTACGGAAGTTCAAAGCTCAACCCCGGAAACCCGCGCGGACGAACGAGGCTGCGTGAGTGAAAAAAGAGTCGGAGAACTGCATCTATGCTTCGTTCTTAAACTAACATAATTGGCGAGGTAATTCAAGTCAAAATGATGAATTTAGTCAATTTACTCTTTTTACTCTTCAGATATATATCAAAAGTGAAATTTGCATATTTGGGGTATGATTAGACTTCGAAATGCCTTCCCGTCCGAAATGAGAATGCATCGGGGCCATCGACAGATTGCGCCGTAGCTCGGGGCATCAGGACGGTTTGAGACGGCGCCTTCCGTGCCCTGCGGGTGTGCTGCGGGGATACGCAGCCGGACGGCTTCTCCGGAGGCGGATGCTCCTGAGCATGATCTCCGCCCCGAGCGCGATATCGTTAAGCGACGCGTTTTCGGCGGCGTTGTGGCTGACGCCTTCGTCGCAGGGAATGAAGAGCATTCCGGTAGGCACAAGAGGCGCGATCTTCATCGCGTCGTGCCCGGCGCCGCTCGCCATTCTCCGGAAGGAGACGCCCGCCGCTGAAGCGGCTTCGGAGAGGGACTCGATCATGGAGGGGGCCAGCGCGACGGGATCCATGGAGGAAAGAGTCTCCGTCGCGCATGAAAGGCCCCGGGAAGCGCCGATGTCCGCAATGGCGCGCTGCACCCGTTCGACCGTCCTTCGGATGCTCTCCTTGTCTATGCCGCGGATATCGATACGAAGTTCGACGCTTCCGGGGACGACGTTGAGCGCATTCGGAACGACATTGGCCACCCCCACGGTGGCCACCGTGGCGAAGCGTTTCTCTTCATGCCCAGCAGCCTCGGTCGCGAGGACGATCTCGGATGCCGCGCAGAGCGCGTCCTTCCGAAGATCCATCGGCGTCGCTCCCGAGTGATCCTGGCGGCCGAGTATCGTTACCTTCAGGCGCACCGGGGCTGCGATGGCGGTGACCACACCCAGAGGTTCCTTCGCCTCGAAGAGTACGCGCCCCTGTTCTATATGCAGCTCCATGAAGTCAAGCGCATTCTCAAGTCCGCACGCCCCCGGCGAATATCCCTTGCGTATCATCGCGTCGTACAGGCTTTCGCCCGAAAGCGCGCGCGCGTTCTTCAGGTGCGCGATGTTCACGCTTCCGGCGATGACGCCGCTCCCCGCCGTGGCCAGGCCGTAGAGGCTGGATTCCTCCGCGCGGAAGGCGGCGACGCGCACGGGGAGCGATTCGTCCAGGCTGCGAAGGTTTTCCATCACCAAAAGACCCGCGAGCACTCCCGCAACGCCGTCGAACCGCCCTCCGCCGGGGACCGAATCCAGATGCGAGCCGATGATGTGGCACGGTTCCTTTTCCAGTCCGGGAAAGGAGAGAAACATGTTTCCCACGCAGTCTTCGGTTACGGAGAGGCCGATCTGCCGGGCGAATCCGGCCGTCGAGCGGAACATGAGATCTTCTTCGGCCGAGTAGGCCAGCCTGGTAACGCCGCCTTCGGGGAGCGCCCCGACGGGGGCGAGCGCCTGAAACCATTTTTTCAGAAGCGTTCTGTTCATGGGGTCACCTCGTCCTTGAAACGGTCGAAAGTTCTTGAAAATCTTTACTTCGCGCCTCCTCTGTGATAAAGTTATCACGTTGTAGCGTTTCAAAATATTCAACAAAAGGGAGTGTGAGGTACAGTGAAAAAAGTAATGATCTGCTTTCTCCTTGGGATTTTCGCGGTTCTCGCCGTAGCCGGCGGCGGCATGGCGCATCCTCCGTCCGATCTTGTGCTGTCCTACGCCCGTGCCGACGGGATGCTGACGGTAAGCGCGTCGCATTCCGTGCCGGACGGAAAAAGACATTATATCGAAAAATTCACGGTCTCGGTAGACGGGCAGAAATATTACGAGCTTGACGTCGGATTTCAGGTCGACAACAAAGAGGCGCTTGCCGTCTTCCATGTAGGCGATCTGAAAGCGGGTGCGGTCGTCGAGGTGTATGCGAAGTGCAACCGCGCCGGAGACATGAAAAAAACGCTTACCGTCGAGTAACCTCCCGCCAAGGAGCGGAAGAGAGGCGGAATGGGCGACTACGTGGATGCCCGGACGAACGCGGGGCGAAAGACGGACATCGAGGCGCGCGGTCTGGTGAAACGTTTCGGCGGCGTGGAAGCGGTGCGCGGTATCGATTTCGACGTTTTCGAAGGAGAATTCTTCGGTTTCCTCGGCCCGAACGGAGCGGGGAAGACGACGACGATCAACATGTTCACAGGGCTGACGCGCCCGGACGAAGGGACGATCCGCATCGGCGGAACGGACTGTACGAAGGACCCGCGTGCGGCCGGGCGCCTGATCGGTGTCGTACCGGACGAAAGCAATCTTTATCCCGAGCTGACCGGCTTCGAGAATCTGACGTTCTGCGCGTCGCTCTACGGAATGCGCAGAAGGGAGCGAAGAGACCGGGCAGCCGAGCTTTTGGGCGTGTTCGGACTGGGCAAGGCGGGGGACGGAAAGTTCGGAGCCTACTCCAAGGGGATGAAACGGAAGCTGACGATAGCCGCGGGGATCGTCCACCGTCCGCGTATTCTCTTTCTGGACGAGCCCACCACCGGCATCGATGTCGCAAGCGCCGGGCAGATACGCCGTCTGCTCGCCGATCTTCACCGGGAGGGGACGACGATTTTCCTGGCAACGCATTATATCGAAGAGGCGGAGCGCCTGTGCGACAGAATCGCCTTTCTGGTGCAGGGAAGGGTAGAGCGTATCGACACGGTCGAGAGGCTGCTGCAGCCGCTACGCGAGAAGCACGTTGTCCGGATCTCCTGCTCGTCCGTTTTGGACGACGTCCGACGCGCGCTCTCCGAGAACTTTCCCGAGGTTTCCTTCGCCTGTCTGGAGGTAGGGAGGATCCGCGCGGAAAGCGAGGGGCCGCTCCCTGTCGGCTCGCTTGTTCGTTTTCTTGAGGAGAACGAAGTGGAGGTTTTTGAAGCGGTGCGGGAACGACCTTCTCTCGAAGAGGTCTTCGTGCGCGTCACCGGCATAGAGGCCGGGGCGATGCGCGCCCCGCGTTCCTAAGCTTTTTTGCGGTTTCCAAGAAAAAAGACGTCCGGAGAACGGACGTCTTTTTTTGCGTGTTGTTTTATTTCGTTATGCCGACATGGCAAAGTCGCCCCACCTGTCGAAGTCGGAAGCGCTCTTCTCGCCGGAGTAGGCCTTCTCCGCCTCCTGTTTCGCCAGCTCGGAACGGGCGCGCATCTGGGCTGCGGAGGCTGCGGCCGCGACCTGAATGTCCTGCGGGGAGGGGGAGCCGGGGGCCAGCGCAGCACGCTTCACCTGCTCCATTATCTGGATGGTCTCCTCGGGAGTTCTCCCCTCCGGAGCGGAGATGGAAACTTCGCCGCCGACGATATACCGGGAACCGTCCGGCGCGGTGGCGTAGGTATAGGAGACCGGTCCGGCGTACTGCCCGCCGACCGCCTTGTGCGCCGCTTCGTGCGCGATGACGTCGCGCTCGATCGACTTCATCTTCGCGCGACTCTCGTCGGTGAGTTCGACCCGGTCGCCGTTTGTTCTGGATGGTTCTTTGCCTTTTACGGCGGATCTCCTTGAGGAACTCCCCTCCGGGGATTTGCCGGAGAGTTCGTCCTCTTTTTCCTTGTAGGTGACGGTGGCCCCGGTGATGTAGCGTCTGCCGTCGGGGCCTATCTCGTAATGGTAGACGGTGGAGGTGACGTCGCCCTGGTTCCGGATGGCCATCTCCTGCCGCATGACTTCACGCTCGGCGCGCTGCAGGCCTTCGCGCTGCGTTCTGTTCGCAGGCGGAACGACCGTTTTGATAGCGTTCACCGGCATCACTGCGGAAATTCCGGACATGACCGTCTCCTCCCTTCAAAAAAACTATCTATTCAGCGTATTATAGCACGCCCTTCATTTTTGTACATCGGGCGGGACGGCCGGGCAGTACTTCGAAAGCATCGCCTCCGCTTTCTCTCCGGAAAACGGTTTCGCGAGAAAATCCGTCATTCCCGAGGTTCGGCAGTGTTCCCGCTCTTCGGGCAGATCGCTGCCCGATATCGCGATTATAGGGAGCGACGAGTTCGCCGTTCCCGCGCCCGAGCGCCGTATGAGCGCAACAGCCTCGCATCCGTTCATATCCGGCATGTGCAGGTCCATGAAAACGGCGTCGTACTCCTCGCGTCGCAGCGCATCGAAGGCCTCGGCGGCCGATGCGGCTCCGTGCGGTTCGTATCCAAGATTTTTCAGAACAAACAGCGCCAGTTTGCGACTGACCGCGCTGTCGTCCACGACAAGAATTCGCTTCACTGCTGGTCCCCCGACTTTCCGCCGAAAAGGCGCATCGTAACTTCGTTGTATTCTCCTGAGTGCACACAACGTGATGAAGAACAACAAGAGTATAATACACTACAGGTCCGGAGGACGCCACGCGGACTGAAGATCTTTTCAATTTTCCGGAAAGAGGTGTTGGTTATGCGGCGGAGAAGAGCGGTTGTGATGATTTTAGGAGCGATGCTGTCGTGTTTTCTGTTCGCTGCGGGAGCATCGGCGATGGACGTGGAGCGGGGAGCGGAGAAGATTCATGCCGCCGCCGAGGGAAAACGGCCGTTTCCTGTCCTCTCGGCGGAGTACCCCGATATGACGGAGGCCGATTCGTATGCGGTGCAGAAGGCGTATTCTCTGAAACGCCTGAAAGGCGCCCGTCCGTCCGGCTTCAAGGCGGGCCTCACCACCGAGGCGACGATGAAGCGCTTCGGCGCGTCAACTCCCTTCGCAGCGCCTCTCTTTCCCGAAGGCGCGATGGACGGGAGCGTCGAGCGCGTCGTCGTCGAGCGCGCTTCGTTCGGCGTCTTGATGCTGGAGGCGGAGATCGCTTTCATCTTGGGCGAAGCGATTGAAGCCCCCCTGAAAGACGCGGCGGAACTCAGGGAGAAGGTGGCGGCGGTCGCTCCGGCGGTCGAGCTTCCCGATCTCTCCTTCACCGACATGAAGCTGCTGAAGGCGGTGGACATCAACGCTTCCGCCATCTCCTCGAAGGCGTGGATCCTCGGAAAACAGGTTCCTCTTGCGGACGCTCCCGACCTGAACGAACTGGTCCCGGTGGTGACCCTCGACGGCGCCGAGGTCAACCGCGGTAAAGGCTCCGACGCGCTCGGAGACCAGTGGAAGGCCGTCTTCTGGCTGGTGAACAAGATGCTCGAGGAAGGGTGGACGATGCGGAAGGGCGACGTCCTGCTCACCGGAGCGCTCGGCAACATGATTCCCGGCAAGCCGGGCGACTATGTCTACTCCATCGAACCGTTGGGTACGGTGCGTTTCGTCGTGAGGTAGGCTGGACGGGAGGAGTATCGGGGGTTGGTCTTGAACCGGCCCCTGTTTTTATTTTTATTATTTGTGCTGAATACTTCGACTTGACTTTTTCTCCTGTCGGCCCCATACTTATTTCTTAAGAATAATTTTATCGTAAATAAGACGCATTGACTCAGGGGTGTCGAGGAATGAGGATAGGCATTATCGGTCCGCCCAATCGCCTGGTTATGCTCAAGAGAGTGTCGGAAGAGTTCGCCGACGTCTCTTTTGATCTGTTCGAATACGTTCTGCCCTCCGAAGCTCCGGAAATCGTCCAGAAACATCAGGATGCTCTGGATGCCGTATTTTTCTCCGGTCATCTTCCTTATGCCCTTTCATTGAACGCGGTGCATCGCTCCAAACCCTGGGGCTATCTCTCGTTTTACTCGAGCGGTATTCTCCCCGCGCTTCTTGAGGCCAGACGCTACACGCTCGGGCGATTTCGGACGAGCGTGGACACCCTTCCCGAAAAAGAAATTTGGAGCGAGCTTGACGGTTCGTCGCTTGAAATAGACGCTATATATGCGCATTCAAAGGGTATTTTTCGTTTCGATATCGACGAGGTCGTCGCCTTTCATCAAACGCTCATTTTCGAGAAGAAGACCGATTTTTGTCTCACCTGCGTCGAGGCCGTGCACGAACGTCTTCTGAAGCTGGGGGTTCCGTCGTATCTCGTGACGCCGAACAGGTATTTCATGCGCGATTCTCTGGAAAAGATCATTCTGGAAGTCCGGGGAAAAAGCAGCGAACACCTTCTCAGCGTCGTCGGTATCTACAGGCTGGTCGATTCGTCGAAAAACAGGCGCTGGTATGAAACTGCGATGCTCGCGTTGAATGCGCATCTGGTGGAGTTCGCCAAAAGGCGGCGTATCATGGTGATACCGAGGGACATGTCCAGTTTTCAGACCATCGAGACAATGGGGCAGTTTCTTGTGGGAACGGACAATTTTTCGGACTGTTCGTTCATATCGAAATTACGGTCGCTCTGCGACTTCGAGCTTTCGATAGGTTTCGGGGCGGGAGCGAGCTTGAGCATCGCCGAGGAGAAGGCGCTCGAGGCTTTGGATATGGCGGGGGAGCGTCGCGACGTGTGCTACCTCTTCGACGGGAAGGAAGTCAGGGAGCTGGGGAATCCGAACGCCGGAGTGCTGAAGTTCGCTTTCCCGGATCGGGAGATGCTGCTTCTTGCCGACAGGCTCGGCGTCAACGCATCCACCCTCTCCCGCTACCTTCGGGCGTTGGCCTGTTTCGACGGAGTGTTTACCGCATCCGATTTCGCGAAAATGGTCGGCATCCAATCGAAAAGTTCGCGGAAGATCGTCAGGATGCTTCTGAGGGAAAAACTGATCGTCGAAAGCGGCACTCTGTCCCGTGCATCCCGAGGACGGCCGCAGGCATTGTACGTTTTCGCTAGTGATGCGGATGCTCTTCGGAGTGCGTCCCATCAGAGCATGCCGAGGAGGTGAGAGCGAGGGCACAAGATGGTTTGCGCATGTTTCGGCGGGATTTGAGATTCGACATCTGAGAGGAGATGAAACGTATGCAGAAAGTAATGTGTGGGAAAAAGGTTCTGGGGTTGCTGTTGCTCTCGTTGTTCATGGTTTCGTTGTGCATAGTTCCTTCCGAAGCCGCTCCGCAGTACCGTTGGAAACTTGGTATTCCGTGGTCGCGCCCGGCGGTCGATGAAAATCTGAAGCTGTTCTGCCAGCTTGTCGAAGAGTACTCCGGCGGCAAGATCGAGGTCCGCTACTACCCGGACGGCCAGCTCGGGACCCATGACGAGACGTTCCACGGCGTGCGCAGGGGGGACATCACCATGGGCCTCTTCTCTCCGTACGTCAATCTCGTCCCCGGCGGCATGATCAACTGGATGCCCTGGAGCACCGAAAACTGGGATGCCGCAGCGATCCTTTACGAACACGACAAAGGAATCATCTGGAAGGCCACCGAGGCGGCGTATAACGAGGTCGGCATGCACCAGGTCCTCAACATCATGTACGGCTCGTACGGCGTGGGAAGCAAGGTTCGTCCGATCAGAACTCCCAAGGATTTCGACGGTCTGCGCTTCAGAGTTTCAGCTTCGCTGGCTTCCGTCAGGGTGTTCGAGAACATCATCAAGAACGCGAACGTCAATATGACGCTCGAAACGATTCCCTGGGCCGACCTCTACAACGCGCTCTCCAGAGGTGTCGTCGACACGATATGGAGTATGTGGCCGTCGCTGATCGACGAGCGTCACGGCGAAGTTCTGAGCTACTACTCGAACCTCAACTGGACGTGGGACTGCAACAACCTGGTGATCAACAAGAAGATCTGGGACGAGCTTCCCGAAGATCTGAAGGAAGCGGTTCGCAAGGCTGCCAGGGTCGCCGAGGAGAAACAGTTCGAGAAGCAGAAGTCCATCGAAAGCGAGTATATCGAGAAGGTGCGTAGTCTTCCGGGGATGACCCTTGTCGAACTGACCTCCGAGGAGCGGGAGGCGTTCCGCAAGATGTCCGACATGCCGAAGATCTGGGACGAGCTTGCGAAGCCCTGGCTGGAGAAAGCCTTCCCCGGAGAGAATATGCAGGAGAAGATGCTTGCGGAGATCGAAAGAGTGCATAAAGAGGTAGAGGCGGCAAAGAAGAAGTAAATCCCGTCCGGAACTCTTTTTTCAGAGGCACGGGCGGGAGGAGCACGTTCCGCCCGTGCCTTGTTTCTCGTTGCAGACCGCTTTCGGATGCGCTGTTTTGCGGGAGTGCGACCGGTGTTCATCACCTTTGATTCTACGCCGGGTTGTTTCTTGATACGCCTCCTCCTGCCGTCTGAATAGGGTATTTCTTGCGATAAGGGGAGGTTGTGCCATGGGAGCGTTTTTCAAGAAGTTTTTCGCTTTTCTCGCCATCCTGGAGAACATACTCTGCACGCTGGGGCTTCTCGGGACGACATTTATGATTACATTTCAGGTGCTCAACCGATTCTGGCTGCGCCTGAACATCCGATGGATCAACGATTTCTCGCTCTTTGTCTTCATCTTCTTCGTCTTCTTCGCGATCGTGGTGACGACGCGGGACGACGGCCATACAAGCGTGGACATGCTGGTGGACCGCGTTTTCGAGAACAGGCCGAAGGGACGGGCGATCTACGTGCTCTGCACCAGAATCGTGTGCATCGTCACGATAGGTCTTTTTCTTATTCCCGCATGGCACTTCGCAGTGGATGCGTATAACTTTCCTCAGCCGGGCAATCTGGTGCGATGGTTCAACGAGAGCTGGCTGATGGAGAGTCTCTTTGTCACGATGTGTCTCAGCTTTCTGCATCTGGTGTATAACGTGATCATCGGTTTTGGAAAGATCTCTGAAATGGGTGTGGTTGCGGAAGGCGCGTCTTCGGACCGCGTAGCGCAGGAGAAGGGGGAGTAGGCTCATGGAGTTCGGTATTGTAGCGGCTCTTGCCGTTTTCGTCCTGGTTATCGCCATAGGCATCCCTCTTGGATGGGGATTCCTGAGCAGCACGATCGTCGGCCTGTGGGGGCTCGACCAGCCTCTCAGCTTCATCGCAGGGACGTTTTATCACTCCATTAATAACTATATCCTGATGGGGATCGCTTTCTTCATATTCGCCGGCTCCCTGATCGCCCAGGCCGGACTTGCGGAGAGGATTGTCCGATTCTCCTACGCGATGGTCGGAAAGCTCCGCGGCGGCCTGATCGTCGTGGCGATCATCGCATCCGTCATCATGGGAGCGCTCACGGGATCCTCCCTGCCGGTCATCTCCGCGCTCATTCCGCTGCTCGTTCCGCAGCTCGAACGGTACGGGTACAACAGGGTCTACACCACGTCCGTCCTCTGCTCGTGCAGCTTTCTGGGATACCTGATACCGCCGAGCGTCCCCGCGATGATCTACTGTCTCATCGCGCAACAGTCCGTCGCGGCGATGTTCCTGGCGACGGTCTTCCCCGGGCTTCTCCTCGCCGCCGGGTACATGATCGTCAATCACTTCATCTGCCGGAAGTACATCGACGAGTCGAAGACTCCGCCTATGCTGGAGCCCTCGCTTCGAAGAAAGGAACTCTTCTCCGCCACATGGTCCGCTATTCCCGCTCTCGGAGCCCCCGGCGTCATTCTGGCCGGTATCTACGGAGGTTTCTTCACGCCGAACGAGGCGGGAGCCATCGGCGTCGTCTACTGTCTGTTCGTAGGCTTTCTGATCTACCGCGATCTGACGATGAATCGCTTCTGGACGGCCATTTACACCGCTGTCCTCACCGTGGGCATGATCAACCTGATGATCGCCACCGGGACGGTCTTCACCAGGCTGCTGATCCGCGAGGGCGTAGCGCAGACGGTGGCCGAGATCGTCCTCGGGTTGTTCCAGAGCAAGGTGATGATCCTGATCATGATGAACGTCTTCCTGCTCATTCTGGGCATGTTCATCGACGGCGCGCCCATCATGATCCTCGCCGTGCCGATCATCCTGCCGCTCATACGGCAGCTCGACGTGAACCTCATCCAGCTCGGCGCGATCGTCATCGTGAATATAGGGTTGGGAGTGGTGACGCCGCCCTTCGCTATCTCGATGTTCGTCGGTTCGCGCCTCGCCGATGTGAAATATATCCAACTGGTGAAGCCTATGATGCTGTTTCTTCTTCTCGTCGGCATCCCCGTCCTTCTGCTGACCACCTTCATTCCTGCGATCTCCTGCTGGCTTCCGACCGTGATGCTCGGTATAGAGACGGTCGGTTCATGGTGATCCGCGATCAAGCCGGGAAGGACGAGGAGGCTATCATGAAAATGCGAGTGCTTATCGGGGAGCTGAAACACGAGACGAATTCGTTCATCGAACGCAAAACCGACCGGCGTTCCTTCGAAGAGTACCACTTGAAACTGGGAGACGAAGTAGTCCCATACTTCGAGGGTGTCGAGACGGAACTCAAAGGGATGATGACCGCCTTTTCGGAAGACGGAATAGACTTTCTCCCCGTCATCGGCGCGGAGGCGATGCCGGGCGGGCCTGTCGCCAGGGAGTTTTTCGATTTCGCCAAAGGAGTTCTTCTCGAAGCCCTGCGCAACGAAGCTCCTTTCGACGGCGTTCTGCTGGCCCTGCACGGAGCGATGGTCGTCGAGGATTCCTTCGACGCCGAGGGGGAGCTGCTCTCCGCGATACGCGAAGTCGTCGGCGCGGACATGCCCGTGATGATCACGCTCGATCTGCATGCCAACGTGACGTCCGAGATGCAGCGGTGCGCAACGGCGACAGTCGGTTACGATACATACCCCCATGTCGATATGTATCTTCGGGGGTATGAAGCGGCGAAGATAATGGGAAGGACGCTCCGCGGCGAGATTCGCCCCGTGATGCGCCATCGGCGCGTTCCGCTCCTTTCCCCGACCATTCCTACCTCGAAACGGCCGTACGCCGGGATTATGGACGGAGTAAGGGAGATGGAGCAACTTCCAGGAGTCGTATCCGTCTCGGTGATGCATGGTTTCCCGTGGTCCGACATACCGGAGGTCGGCGTCTCCGTCGTCGCTGTGACCGACGGGAACGAGGCGCTTGCGGAATCGCTCGTCGAGGAGTTGAGCGGACGTATATGGAGCGAACGCGCGTTCTTCCGCAAGGATCTTCTCCCCCCCGACGAGGCTGTGCGCCGGGCGCTTGAATCTCCTCTGAGCCCGGTTGTGCTGGCGGATACCTCCGATAATCCGGGAGGAGGCGCTCCGACCGACGGAACCCAGCTGCTTGCCGAGATGCTGCGGCAACAAGTACAGGATGCCGCCTTTGCGCTGATAGTCGACCCGGAGAGCGTCGATGCGGCGATCGGGGCAGGCGTCGGGCAGCGCGTGCGCCTGCGTCTAGGGGGGAAAACGGCCCCGGGAAAGCATCATGGAGTTCCTCTCGATGTTGAGGGGAGAGTGCTCACGATAGCCGATGGACGGTACGTTATCCAAGGCCCGATGTGCACTGGACTCCCCATCGAAATGGGACGAACCGTCGTTGTGGATATCGACGGCGTTGAAGTCGTTATTACCGAACGTCGCACCCAGCCCTGGGACGCCGAGGTCTTTCGGCGATTGGGTATCGAACCTGGTAATCGGAAGATCCTTGTGGTCAAGTCGGCGGCCCATTTCAGGGCTTCTTTCGAGCCTATCGCGAAAGAGATTTTCGAGGTCGATCTGCCGGGCCTCGTCTCGAATAATTTTATAAATTTTCAATTTAAAAACATTCTCCGCCCGGTATTCCCGCTGGACGGACAGGACTGAGTCCGGAGGTGTCGTGGTGTCGGAATTTGATCTTGTTGTACGAAACGCGCGTATAGTCGACGGGGCCAACACTCCGTGGTTTCGAGGAGACGTAGGCGTGCGCGGAGGAAGAATCGAGTATGTGGGGTCCTTGCCAGAAGGCGTAGTTGCCGCTTCGGTGGTCGACGCGGAAGGCCGTGTACTCGCTCCCGGCTTCATCGACATGCATACCCACAACGATTTTCTGCTGCTGAAGGAGCCCGCGACGGTCCCCAAGCTGAAGCAGGGGGTCACCACCATCATGATCGGACAGTGCGGCATCAGCGCGGCCCCGATCGCGGAGGACAAGGTGGAGCTGCTGAATTCGTACACCGGTTTCATCATGGCGGGAGCGACCCCTCGATGGAACTGGCGCTCCTTCGGCGACTATCTCGACGTGCTGGACGAGCTTGAACTCGGTGTCAACGTGGGGTCGTTCGTCGGGCACGGAACGATTCGGCTCAACGTCCTCGGCTTCGAGAGCAGAAAACCGACGGAGGCGGAGGTCGCGAAGATGCGCGACCTCGCGCACGGGGCAATGGAAGAAGGGGCCTTCGGTATGACCAGCGGGCTCATTTACGCTCCCGGAGTCTATTCGACCGACGAGGAGGTCGAAGAGATCGCGAAAGGCTTGACGAAACGGCAGGGAGTGTATCTCTCCCATATGCGGAACGAATCCGCCGACGTCGTCAAATCGGTTCAAGAGACGATCTCCGTGGCCGAGAGAGCCGGAATTCCCGGACAAGTGCTTCATCACAAGGCGTGCGGGCGCAAAAACTTCGGCAAGGTCCGCGAGACTCTCGACGTGCTGGAAAAGGCTCGATCCAGAGGCGTGGACATGACTGTCGATCAGTACCCCTACGCGGCCAGCAGCACCACGCTTCGCAGCATTCTTCCTCCATGGGTTCACGAAGGAGGAGTCGCCAAAGTTCTCGAACGCCTCTCCGATTCCTCGCTTCGCGAGCGCCTGAAACAGGAGATCCTCACCACGGAGGGCTGGGAGAACATGCTGCTCAGCAGCGGAGGCCCGGAAGGCGTTATGGTGGTGTATACCCCCATGACGCCGGAGTACGAGGGGAAAACGCTGCCTGTCATCGCCGCTATGACGGGAAAGGAACCTCTCGACGCGGCGTTCGATATCATCGTGGCGAACAAAGGTTCCGATACGGCATGCTACTTCATGCTCGACGAGGACGATGTACAGTACGTTATGAAACATCCGCTCGTCATGGTTGCCTCGGATA
This sequence comes from Synergistaceae bacterium, assembly GCA_018436725.1. GTDB lineage: Bacteria > Synergistota > Synergistia > Synergistales > Aminobacteriaceae > JAAYLU01. The sequence goes on from JAHDKT010000053.1 coordinate 57,951, forward strand.
CTATTCCCTCCGCGCCGGGGGCGAAGTGCCATCCGAGGACGAACGGGACGTTTCCCCGCGTTCTCGGCAGATATGTCCGGGAGGAAAAGACCCTTCGTCTCGAAGAGGCCGTTTGGAAGATGAGCGGTTTCCCGGCGGCTCGGCTCGGGCTGTCGAAAAAAGGGATCATCAGGGAAGGAATGGACGCGGATCTCGTCATATTCGACCCGGAGACCGTCATCGACGGCGCGACGTTCGAGAACCCTTTCGGAGAACCGAAGGGCATTTCGCACGTCTTCGTGGCGGGACGTCTGGCAATGCGGGACGGCGAGTACACCGGCGCCGCCGCGGGGAAGGTGCTTCGAAAAGCGTGATCGCAAATGCGCTGAAGAGCGGGGTTCTCTCCAAGAGGCCCCGCTCTTCGCTTGTTTGCGGTTGGTAGCTCTTTTTCCGCTTGGAGAACGATATCCTTCGTGTTCACATGCCCGCAAGCCTGTCGAGCGCTTCCCCGACGAGGCGGAAGAGCTTCCACTCGTCCATCGGCGTCGCTCCTATCGAGCGATAGAAAGTGATCGCAGATTCGTTCCAGTCGAGCACCGACCACTCGAACCGGCCGCACCCGCGCTCCTTCGCGGTGCGTGCGAGGTGGACGAGCAGAGCCTTTCCGATTCCCTTCCCCCTCATCTCGGGCTTCACGTACAGATCCTCCAGGTAGATCCCCGGGCGCCCGAGGAAGGTGGAGAAGTTGTGAAAGAAGAGCGCGAAGGCGACGGGAGCCCCCTCCCACTCGCCGATAAGAACCTCGGCGGCGCGCCGTTCGCCGAACAGGTGCGCTTTCAGCCCGTCCTCCGTGGCGACGACGTCGTCGAGCATTTTTTCATAGACGGCGAGTTCGCGGATGAACGAGAGAACGAGCGGGACATCATGTTCCTCGGCGTCCCTGATGATCAGGCTGGGTAGATCGGTCGGATAGCGCATACGGTTCCACCTTTCCCGGCGGTGAACGGCTCTTGTGCCGCGAGTCGCCGTCTGAATTTCCGGCAATTATACCAGAGGAGCGCGCGCTTTCCCGACCTTGCTCCGGGGAGAGCTTCTTTTCGCTTTACATCTGCGAATGGGGCAAATACAATGCCTGTGGCGTCGTGATGAAACAACCGCTTTCCGATGATCGGCCGGTCGGGCGGAGGCGTTTTTTTGCAATGTCGATGGATGTACGAACTCGCCGAAACTTCTCTCAAGGAGGGCTTCGATGATCAGTTTGACAAAGATGCTGCTCGGTCGCGAGCATTTCGGCGACCGTCTGCGCTACAAGCGCGGAACGAACGGCGCGGGCGCCGCCGACGGAACGGGCCCCGTGGTCGTCTGGAACTGCACCCGCGCCTGCAATCTCTTCTGCCGCCACTGCTACGCCTCCGCGACGCAACGAGCCCGCGAGGGCGAGCTTTCAACGGGCGAGGCGAAGGATTTTCTGGATTCGCTCGCGGTTTTCAACGTTCCCGCGCTGTTGCTCTCGGGCGGTGAGCCGCTGCTGCGGAGCGATTTCTTCGAGCTTTTGGAGTACGCCCGCGTACTTGGATTGCGCGTCGCGCTCTCCACCAACGGAACGCTCATCGACGAACGGACGGCCGCGCGCATCGCGGAGCTTGGCGTGAGCTATGTCGGCATCAGTCTCGACGGATCGCGCGAGGTCAACGACGCCTTCCGCGGGGTCGACGGCGCCTACGACAGGACGATCGCCGGGTTCAGGAACTGCCGGAAGGCGGAGCAGAAAACGGGATTGCGTCTTTCCATGACCCGGAGCACGCTGCGGGATCTCCCGGATATCTTTCGCCTCGTCGAGGAGGAAGGTATAGCCCGCGTCTGCCTCTACCACCTCGTCCCGTCCGGGCGCGGATCGGAACTTTCCGGCGAGGAACCATCGCAGGAGGAGAAACGCGCCGCTTTGGATTTCCTCGCGGAGAAGACGTTCGACCTCTCCGCGCGAGGCGTGGATACCGAAATCCTCACCGTGGACAACCACTGCGACGGCATCTACCTTTATCTTCGGGAGAAAGAGCGGGGAGGGGACCGCGCCGCCGAGATGCTCGAACTGCTCTCCGCGAGCGGCGGAAACCGCTCCGGCACGGCTATCGGCGCGGTCGACTGGGATGGGGACGTCCATATAGACCAGTTTACGCGGGACGTAGTCCTCGGCAACGTCCGCGAGAACGACTTCTCCGAGATATGGCGGGGAGAGGCCGATGCGTTTCTGCATCGCCTGCGCGACCGGAAACGGCATCTCCGGGGCAGATGCCGTACCTGCGGGTGGCTTGAGCAGTGCAACGGCAATCTCCGGGCCAGGGCGCTCGCCGCCGGAGATTTCTGGGGTCCCGACCCGGCTTGTTATCTGACCGACGACGAGATCTCCGGAGGAAGATCGTGCTGATCTCCTGGAACACGACGCGCCGCTGCAATCTCTTCTGCAGGCACTGCTACAGGGAGTCCGGCCCCGGTGAGGACGGTCGCGGAGAGCTGTCCGCAGCGGAGGGAATCGAGCTGATCTCCTCGATCGCGGAGGCCGGTTTCCGCCTGCTCATCCTCAGCGGGGGCGAACCGCTCTTGCGCGAGGATATTCTCGAACTTGTGGCCGCGGCCCGCGACTGCGGACTCGTCCCGGCGATGGGGACGAACGGGACGCTGCTCACTGAAACAGTTGCCCGCGAACTGGCGACGGCCGGTCTCCGGGGGATCGCGATCAGCGTGGACAGTTCGGACCCGGAATACCACGACGCATTCAGGGGCAGAGCGGGGGCCTACGAGTTGACGCAGGCGGGAATTCGCAACGCCCTCGCCGCGGGGTTGAGGGTGCAGATCAACCTGACGCTGACGGAGAAAAATCTGGACGAGTTCGACAGGATGGTGGACTTCTACGAGTCGAGCGGCGTCCACGCCGTCCACCCGTTCTTCCTGGTGTCCACCGGACGGGCGCGCTCCATGCCGGAGGAGGAGCTGCACTCAGGGGCCTACTTCGGCATGATACGGAAGATACTGGAACGACAGGCGACCGCGGCGCTCGAACTCAAGCCCACCTGCGCGCCGCAGTTCATGCCGATGGCGAAGGAGATGGGAATCGCGCAGCGTTTTACGCGCGGCTGTCTCGCCGGGGTCTCCTACTGCTGTATTCTGCCGAAAGGCGAGGTCCACGTCTGCCCCTACCTGCCGGTGGAGGCAGGAAACGTCAGGAGGACGCCCTTCGCCGATATCTGGCGCGAGAGCGAGGTCTTCGCGGAGTTGCGCGACTTCTCGCGCTACGAGGGGCGGTGCGGCGCATGCGAGTATGTCGCGATCTGCGGCGGGTGCAGAGCGCGCGCGTTCTCCTACACTGGAAACTATATGGCGGAGGAGCCCTGGTGCTTCAGGAGCGGGACATGGACGCCGTCGACCGAAAGCTGATCAACCTGCTGCAGGAGGGGCTCCCGCTGGAAAAGAATCCGTTCGGCGCGCTCGCCGCGAGCCTCGGAATATCCCGGGAGGAGATCGTCGAGCGTATCGGCGCCTTGCGGCGGAAGGGGATCGTCCGCCGTCTCGGCGGAGTTTTCGACTCGCTCGCCATGGGGTACTCGAGCATGCTCGTCGGCGCGCGCGTCCCGGAGGGTGTCTTCGGGGACGCCGCACGCTTCGTCAACGCGCACCCCGGCGTGACGCACAACTACCGCAGGAGCGGCTTCCTCAACATGTGGTTTACGCTCTCGACAGTGTGCGACGAAGAGCGAGACGTGTTTCTGGAGGAGCTGCGGCGGCGTTTCGGCCTGACGCACGTCTTTCCTTTTCCCAGAGTGCGGAGCTTCAAACTGCGGGTCTTCTTCGACATGGAGGGAGCGTGAGGGCTATGGACGATGTGGACCGGCGGCTGATCGCGAAGCTTCAGGGGGATATCCCTCTGACGGTCGACCCGTACCGGACGTTGGCCGATCATCTCGGCGTCTCCGAGGACACTGTGGTCGGGCGGCTGCAAGCGCTCCGCGCGTCGGGGAAGCTGAAGCGGATCGGCGCGGTGCTGCGGCATCAGAACTCGGGGTACGCGGCGAACGCGATGGTCGTCTTCAAGGCTCCCCCGGACGAGGTGGAACGCCTGGGCGGGCTGTTGGCGGAGAGCCCGCTCGTGAGCCACTGCTACGAACGCGTCCCCTGCGCGGAGTGGCCGTACACGCTCTATGCGATGATGCACGGCAGGGACATGGCGACGATCGAGACGTTCGTCCACAGCTTCGTCCTGGAGCACGGGGTGGAGAGATTTGCGGTGCTTGAGAGCCGGGAGGAGCTGAAAAAGACGAGCATGCTCTTCTTCGGCGGTCCAAACGACCGGGAAACGTTGTGAAAGAGGGCGAGCCCCTTTTCACGGCGTTTCCCGGAGAGAACGGCGCTGTACACATGCAGGATGAAAGAGCGCAAATCCGCCGCTCTCTTTCGTCCGGCATGTGTATACTTACTTGTTCATGGAGATGATCAAGTTCACCATCTTCAGGAAATGCTCATTAAGCGCTTGAGTAACGTCTTCTCCTTTCGCGACTTTGTCTCTGATCCCGTGGATGAAGAATCTCCACTCGTCGTTCACTCCGGCCTCGTAGAATTCGCTGTATCTGAAGCCCTCCTTCTGAACGCTGTACACCGTGCCGTCGACGAGGCTTCTGGGCGTCGCATCCGCTCCCATGAGGAATGGAATCGAGTAGCCGTACGCTGGGAGCGTGACGAAGACGGTCGTCAGTATTTCGGGGTGTTCCGGGTCGATGAGGATCGTCGCGCTCGACTGGGCTCTCGCGAGGTTCCACATAGCGGGGTGTTTGGACACCTTGGGAGAATTCGCCAACTCAAGAGAGATGTTGCCGTAGTTGGCCACGAGGGCGTCTTCCGGCGTACCGTAATCGTTTTCCCGGTGTACGGTGAAGTAGATTCCTTTATAGCTTTTCTCGCCGTGTTTCAACGCGGGATCGATCTGTTCCTCGACGATCTTGTAGCAGTCGTCGGCTATCTGCAAAATCTTTCCCTTCGCGTCCACGAACAGGTAGTTCGTACCCCATTTCCCGCTGGCGATGTACCCTTTTTCAACGAACGAATGGAGCGTTTCCCTTGCCTCGTCGACGTCCTTGCAGTGCTCGGCGATGTACCTCGGCACGTAGTGGTTCATGAATCCGTCGTATTTCGGCGGGTCGACGAGAGGAAGGTCTCCTTTGTACGGCCCGACGTAGCACTCCCTGTTCTGCCACTGAACAGGCACGTCCGCCGCACCTGCGAGCCCCTTCTCGTTCACGAAGAACGAAACACCGGTATCGGCGGTACCCATTTCACCGAAAAACTTGTAGGGTTGCCTGTCGGCGCCCTCGACCCCGACAATCCGTTTCAGATAACCGGACTGAAGATCCGGAGCGGTTTCCCGTGTCTTGTGGAAGATGATTTGTCCGTTTTTCGTGGCGGGCGCGGTGATGGCGAAGGAAGTGCACCCCACTCCCTTATAGAGAAGTGCAAGATCTCTGTATCTTCCGAAGGTGAAGGCAATGTACAGTTCTTTGTCGATTCCGACCGTATCGGCTATTGCGTTGAGTTCGTCGATCCAATAGGAGCAGTTGATTTTTCCCGAGAGTTCGATCGAAAGTTTCGCGAAACTGCGGAGCTGCTCTTCTTTTCCCTCGGCACGGGAAAGAAAGGCGTTGTACGCTTTGACGATGGAATCTCTGTTGACCTCTCCCCACATTTTCCCAACTTCGCTTGCGGTTCCTTCGAGGACAAGCGCATCCCCTGCGGTAACCGCGGCAAAAGAAGCCGAACCGAAAAGAAGCAGAAGAGCGAATACCGATACCATTATACGTTTCATGCATACCCCTCCTATCAATCTGTAGTTCCGTTATGCTGCTTTGAACGACCTCGACGCCGTCCAGTCCGCCGAATCGGCAGATGGAGGACTTACTCGACGAACCGGGGCAGATACTCTTTTTCCAACTCGCGGAAGCGCTCGAAACCGACGAGGTCTTTGAAGTCTGAGAATGCGGCGACCAAGTCCGTTCTGCCTTCGGCTATCCTGTCTCCACTGATTGCGCTCAGATAGTCCAACACTCCCTTCACGGCCGCGAAGAGCGGGCCGACCGGAATACTCACTCTCCCCACTCCAAGCTCCCTGAGGACGTCTATGGAGACGAGCGGCGTTTTTCCTCCCACGACGGCATCCATGAGATTGATGCTCACGGGAGCATGAATTTCTTTCACGGCTTGTTCGATCTGCTCCAGCGAGCGGGGCGCTTCCACGAAGATGAGATCTGCTCCGGCCTCGGCGTAGAGATTGGCGCGGCGTATCGCCTCGTCGATTCCGGAAACGGCGATAGCGTCGGTGCGCGCATTGATGACGAAGTCGGGATCGAGTTCGTTCCGAGCGCTTACGCACGCCTTGATCTTCAGCGCCATCTCCTCCGCAGGAATGATCTGCTTTCCCTCCAGATGTCCGCATCGTTTCGGGAATACCTGATCCTCGATGTTCATCCCGGCCGCTCCCGCCTTGATGAACTCTTGTGTGACGTATATGGCGTTGATACTGTTTCCGTAGCCGGTGTCGGCGTCCGCCATGACGGGGATGGCGACCGCGTCCGCGATGTTTTTGGTGAAGTGCAGCACATCGCCGAAGCCGAGAAAAGCCATGTCCGGCAACCCCAGATACGTCGCGGAGAGGCCGAAACCGCTTACCTGAAGCGCTTTGAAACCGCTTTTTTCGATAAGTTTCGCCGATATGGCGTCGTGCGCTCCCGGGCAGACGAGGGCTTTTTGTTCGAGTATCATTTTTTTGAGCTGTGTCGTCTTTTTCACGGACAAGACCTCCTTAGTCAGTGCGATACACTGTTTTGGCGATGCGAAGAGTGAACGACGGGGAAGAGTTTTCTGTCGACAAGGAACGCCGCTCCCGTGACCGCCAGTCCGGCAACGGAGAAAAGCGTTTGGGGGAAGAGGAGAAGGAGGCCGCCGATTACAAAAGCCCCGCAGATGAGGAGATTCAGGAACGGACTGTCTCTATGGCTGAAGAGGCCGTAGGCGATGCAGACGGCCCCGACGAGGCCTGTCGCGCCGTGGCTGAGAATGCTCGTCATCGACGCCCTGCCGACAAGCGCCGGGTTCAGAGCGAAGAAGTAGGGGAGAATGAAAGCCACCGCTCCCAGGCGCACCGCGAAAAACCCTGTCTTGACCCAATCCGCCTTCGCAATACCCGCCGCCGCAACGGCCGCCGTGCATGTGGGAGGGGTGACGCCTCCGAGAATGGCCCAGTAGATGAAGAAGAGATGAGCCGCCACGGGATCGATCCCGAGTCGTAACAGCGGGGGGACGAGGATGGAGACGGAGAGCACGTAGGTCGGCACCACCGGAAGCGACGTTCCGAGAAGAAACGGGACGGCGGTGGCGATGGCGAGGGAGAGGTAGATGTTGGTCCCTCCCACCTGGAGAATGACTCCGCTGATCTTCGGCGCTATTCCGGTGATGCCGATGAGGTTGACGAGCATGCTCACCGAAACAAGTATCGGGACGATCTGGGCGACGTCGCGCCCGCCCTCGGAGAGCGCGGAGAGAATCAGCCGGAATGTTTCGCGGACTTTCTTTTTGACGACCCCTACAAGGAGAAAGACGCCGAGGGCCGAGATGCACGCATAGAATCCGGCGAGTTGAAGCGGCTGCCCCTTGGCGATGAGGTAGAGCAGCAGTCCCGTGGGAATGACGAGTCCCGCCATGCGCTCCAGCGTGAGGATGTCGCTCCACTTGGGGATCTCCTCGGAAGGAAGTTTGTCGATTCCCATACGCACGGTGCGGAAGTGGACGCCGCTGAAGACGCCGGTGTAGTAGAGCAGGCACGGGAGGAGCGCGTACCCGATGATATGAAAGTAGGAGATGTTCAGAAACTCGGCCATCATGAAGGCCGTGATGCTCATGATGGGAGGGGTGATGCCTCCGCCCGACGACGCGATGGCCTCCACGGCCGCCGCGAATTCCGGCCTGTAGCCGAGGCGTTTCATCAGCGGGATGGTGTAGTTTCCGGTAACCATCACATTGGCCACGGAGCTTCCCGAAATGCTGCCGAAGAGCGCGCTGGAGACGACGGCGGCCTTGGCGGGGCCTCCGGTGAAGCGGCCGGTGATCGCGAGCGCGATGTCGATGAAGGTCTTCCCTCCGCCGGTAGCGGAGAGAAGCGATCCGAAGATGATGAACATCGAGATGAACGTGGCCGACATCCCCGTGACGCTGCCGAAAATTCCAAGCGGCGAATAGTAGAGAGAGTCTATGACGTATTGGAAGTTTATTCCGCGGAGCTTCCACATGCCGGGGAAGGCGTCTCCGGTGTAGATATACCCCATGAGCACGACGACCATAATAGGGATCGCCGCTCCTACCGTCCGTCGTGCCGATTCGAGCACCAGCAGCATGAGGGCGACGCCGAGGGAACGATCGAGCAGCGTCGCGCCGCTGGTTCCCATATAGATGTCCATAGCCTTGAGAAATGCGTTCAGGTTTGCAGCGATCAGCACGGCGACCAGGAGCGCGTCGAAAAGAGAGATTCCCTCTTCCTGTGCGTCGTCGTCTTTCTTTTTCAGGAACGGAAAGTGCAGCAGGGCGATGGAGAGGCCGAAGGCGACGTGAACGGCCCGAAACTGTATATCGAGCAGTTCGGTAAGATAGACGGGGGCGAAGAGCTGGAAGACGGCGAGGAGCGCGCCGAGAACAAAGATGATCTTCGATTTGTTGCTTCCTCTAGGTGAAAAGAGCACACTGCATCCCTCCCGCGGGGGCCCCGGCCGCATCGTCGCGGCCGGGGGAGATAATAATGCGTCGTTACTTCTTTTCGCTGTATTCCGGCGGGATGAACCGCTCCGGTACCTCTATCCCCTTTTCTTTCGCGTACCTTATCAGCCCCGAGTGGGCGGGTACGACGTCGTCGCCCGCGTTCTTGAAGTAGTCCGCGACCGGATCGAAGCCTTTGACCGGACCGTAGGCCGCGGCGATTTCGTCGAAGCCCTCGACGTAGGCTTTCACTATCTGATAGCCGACCTCTTCGGGCATCGCCGACGTCGAAACCGCCCCCGCTATGGGGCACTCCTCCCAGATCGGGCCGACGTCGGGGAACTCCTTGATGCTTCCTTTTTCACGCTTGAGGAAGGTCATGTACGGGATGACTTCCTGTATCTTCTTCACGTCTTCCTCGGAATAGCCGACGACCGTGAGCGGCGTCGTCAGGTTCACCTCGATCAGCGAAGAGTCGATGCTCCCCAGGCCGCTCGATTTTTGAAGCCCCACGATGCGCCCCTCTCTGAAGGCGCTGACGGCGTCGCCGAGAGCCATCGGCACGAGGTTGATTTCATGTCCGAGAATGGAGTTGTACTGAACCACGTATGCTGCGGATGCGGAGCCGGGGATTCCGGGGCAGAAACGCTTCCCCTTGAGGTCTCCGAAGTGGGCGACCCCTGAATCCTGCCGCACGTAGAGCCTGTCGGCGAAGATATTTCTCAGGAAGAGCCAGCGAAGCTCCTTGAACGGTTTGTCCTTGAACCCCTCGATTCCCTTGTAGAGCTGCAACGAGCCCGGCAGGTCGATCGCGAGAGCGAAATCGAAGACCCCCGCGCTGATTTTCCGGAGGTTGTCCATTCCCGCGCCGCTCTCCACGACGGTTACGTGAATCCCGTTATCCGCCTTGTTGATTACGTTGGCTGCGGCGACGCACCAGGCGTACACGCCCGATGTGGACGATGTGCTCCCCATGTTCAGGTGTATTTCGGCGGATGCGCTTCCCGCGAACATCAGAACCAGTACGGTGGCTGCGAGTACGATTCCCGGCAGAACTCCCTTTTTGAATCTCATCGAGATGCCCTCCTGTCCGTGTGTTTTTTCATGACGCTCCTGAAGAAGAAAATGCGCGTACGACCTTGCTCCGCAGTGTTCCGTGCCGTTAATCACGCTCCCTTGCCTTGGAATGTGGAGGAAGAATATATGTCCCGTGTTTTTTTAGATATTCGACCAGGCCGCCTTCCGCGAGGATGTCGAGCATTACCGGAGAGAGCGGAAAAAGGACGACGGAACGCCCCTTCTCGGGCAGCTCCACGCTGTTCTTCTCCAGATCGACGATGAGTCCGTCGCCATGGTCGATAGCGTCCGTGTCGCAGAGGAATGCGGGAATTCCCCGATTGATGGCGTTGCGGAAGAAGATGCGCGAATAGGACTTCGCCAGGATCGCTCCTACTCCCGCGTATTTGATGGCGATGGGCGCCTGTTCTCTGGACGAACCGCAGCCGAAGTTCCGTCCCGCCACGACGAAGTCTCCGGGTTCGACGATCTTCGAGAAGTCGGGGGCGACGTCCTCGAAGACGTGCTCCGCCAGGGCGCCGAAGTCAAGAGTTTTCGTGTATTTACCGGCGATGATATAGTCCGTGTTGATGTCGTCGCCGAACTTATAGGCCTTTCCCTTCATGATCCGCTGCATGGGGTCTTCCTCCTTAGCGGGCGCCGGGGAGATGCTCCCTCGGATCGACGATCTTTCCTTCAAGAGCGCTTGCGGCGCATGTGGCCGGCGAAGCGAGGTAGACGGCGGCCTTGTTGTTTCCCATCCTCCCCTTGAAGTTCCTGTTCGCCGTCGACAGTACGTTTTCACCGTCGCCGGGTACCCCGAGATGCGTCCCCGGACAGGGGCCGCAGCCGGGGGGGAGAAGCGTCGCCCCCGCCTCCAGAAGTTGCGCGACGACTCCCTCCGCGAGGGCTTCGACCAATACTCTCCGCGACGCGGGGCAGACGAGGAGGCGGCAGTTCGGAGAGATTTTCCTCCCCGAGAGAATCCGGGCCGCGGTCCTCAGGTCGTCGAGTCGCCCGTTGGTGCACGTGCCGATGTACACCTGCGCAATCTCCGTGCCCGCGACTTCGGCGGCGGGGACGACGGAGTCCACCGAGTGCGGGCAGCTTACTTGGGGCGGAACGCTCGCCGCATCGATCGTTATTTCCGATGCGAACTCGGCGTCGTCGTCGTCCCAAACGGGACGGGGGGCTCGTCGTGCCGCTCCGGAGACGTAGGCGAGCGTTTTTTCATCCGCCTCCATCAATCCCGCCTTCGCTCCGCACTCTATCGCCATGTTGCTGAACGTCATCCGCTCGGAGACGGACATCCTCCCGATAATATCGCCGCGGAAGGAGAGCGCGAGATAGTCGGCGCCGTCCGCGCCTATTCTTCCTATCAGATGGAGCATCAGGTCTTTCGCGTACGTCCCTACGGGCATGCTTCCGCGGAAAGAGACCTTCATGGTCGCCGGAACGCGCATCCAGAGCTTGCCAGTGAGCATGACGCCGCTCATGTCGGTGGAGCCTATTCCGAAGGAAAACGCGTTCAACGCTCCGTAGGTACAGGTGTGGGAGTCCGCGCCGACGGCGAGGTCTCCGGGGAGGACGAAGCCTCGTTCGACGGCGAGCTGATGGCAGACGCCTTCTCCGGTATCGAAAATGGGGATGCCCTGCGAAGACGCGAAACGCCGAAGGAGCGAATGGAGATTGCTTATCCTCTCGTTGGGGCTGGGCGTCGCATGGTCGAGCACGATGAGCATCTTCGACGGATCCCATACGCGTTCGCGCCCGTACTCTTCGAACGCCTTGATGGCGATGGGTCCCGTCGTGTCGTGAATCATCGCGAGGTCCGCGTCGACGACTGCGAAATCCCCCGCCCGTACGTCGTGGTGCGCATGCGCCGAAACGATCTTTTCCGCCGCGGTTCTTCCCACGCAGCTCTCCCTCCCTTCGAACCCGGCCTATCCTCTCGCCGAGAGGAGTTCCGTGAGGTCGTTGAAGCGCTCCAGATCCTCCATATGGAGAACGGCGTCGATGATCCCGTCCGTTTTGCCCTCGTCGGAGAATGCCTTGCCCGCAAGCGCCTTGAACTTCCACAGAAGCTCCTCGTGCGTGAAGGGGTTCTTCGGGTGCCCCTTCGGGAAGCTCTCCCGAAGATTGAACACCCGCCCGTCCTTCAGATGAACGTCCACTTTCACCGTGTACCGCAGATGCCGAGGCAGCTTCTCGATCTCCTCGTCGCTGACAACTTCGACCTTCTTGGCGAACTCCAGAATTCGGGGATCCTTGATCTTCTCGTCGGTGAACTGATCGATGAAGGCGTTCCCTTCCAACAGCGTCACGGAGCAGACGTAGGGGTGACTGAGCTGGGCTGCGACCACGCTGGTGATGGCATCCGCGTCCACCGAGTACTTGTGCGTGATGGAGGTCGTGTGCGCCACGACTTTCGCGATGTCGTCGGGTGTGATTTCGGGGTGCTCGTCGCGGAATTTCCGCAGGGCCCCGATGGTGGTGTGCTTGCTGCGGCAGGTGGAGTAGAACTTCAGTCCGATGCCCATCAGCTCCCAACGGGAGCCGAGGTCTCCGCTCGTCCTCTCCACGTCGTAGACGTCGTCGGTGAAGCAGTTGTAAAAGCCGCCGAACTTGTTTTCGAAGATGTCCTCGATGCCGGTGAAACCCTTTTGGGCGAGAAGCGCGCCGATGATCGCGCCCTCGGAAGACTTGGACGGCACGATGCGTTTCGCCATGGAGGCGAACTGGACGGCCTGCAAGCCTCCGGCCCAGTTACCGGCGATGCCCATGGCGTGTCCCATCTGCTCCGGCGTGAGTCCGAGCATTTTTCCCACTCCCGCGGTGGAGCCGAACGGACAGCACGTCCCTGTATTGTTCCACCCCTGATGCGCTATCTCCATGCCAACCGGAGCTGCCACGCGGCAGGATATCTCGTAGGCCAGGACGGCGGCCGTGAGGAAATCCTTTCCGCTCAGGGTTCCCGTCTTCTCCGCGAAGGCCGTGATGCAGCCGAGCACGCCCGTGGAAACGTGGATGATGCCGTCGGTGTGCGTGTCGTCCAGCTCGAAGGAGTTGATTGCCGAGCCGTTGAGCATCATAGCCTCGATCACCGACGTTTTCCGGTCCGTACCCCAGATCGTGGCCTCCTTGCGGTCCGTCAAACTTTCCAGGACGTCGCGGTAGATCCGCATCCACGGCGTCGTCGAGCCGAAGAGCCCGCAGCCGTAGCAGTCGAGCATCACTCTCTTCAGGTGGTCGATGACCTCCGGAGGGATGTCCTCGAAGCGCAGCTCCGACGAGAATTTCGAGAGGCGTTCGTTGATCGTGTCCATCATGGTGCATTCCTCCTTTTCAAATTTGAAGCAGTTCCGCGAAGGAGGCTATCTCCTCGCGGGATTCGATCGTTCCGGCCTCGGCGACGATGCGTTCGGCCCTTTCCGGGGGAATGACGTCGGCCGTGACGTCGCGGAACTTCGTTACGAGATCCGCGTCCGTCATTGGGTTTTCCGGGTCTCCCTTGGCGTGGTCGATCCGCGCCGAAGCGGTGTTCCCCTTCCGATCGCGGATCTCGACGATCATCGATCGGGGGTTCGGGTACAGTTTTTGAATCTCATCGTCGATTTCGATCCGGACAAGATCGGAAACCCGCCGAACCTCCGGATCGCGAATCGCGTCCTCCTCGTACTCTCCGAGTCCGGCTCTTCCTCTGACCAGTATCGAGGCGATGCCGTACTGGATGCTCAGACGCGCGTGGAGCGGGGAGCGGTAGTCGGGGATGTCCGACCCCTGCTTCGCGTTGCGGTGGGTGCGCACGACGATGGATTCGATCTCCTCCGGAGGAAAGGGGCGCTGCTCCAGGTCTTTCTGCGTCGCTTCGATGGCGTAGTGAACGTACCGGCACGAGCAGAAGGGCTTGAAGTAGATGCGGAGAAAGTGCCAGTCGATCCCGAGATTCGCCGTCACGAGCGCGAGGTCGGGATTCTCCGCGAAGCAGTGGAAAAACCCCAGGCTCCCTTCGAGAATCTCCGAAGGCCCCGTCATTCCGTCCCTGGCGAGCATCGCCGAGAGGATGCCGTTGCGGGCGGCGTTTCCGGGGTGGAGGTGTTTGGAGACGGCGCCGTCGATCTCGTATTGGTTGATACCCGATGCCAGACTTCCGGCAAGGCCGAACGCATGGACGGTCTCCTGCGGAGAGAGGTCGAGTATTTTCGCGGCTGCTGCGGTTGTTCCGAAGACGGCGATGGTTCCGGTCGGATGGAATCCCCGCAGGTAGTGCCCCGGATTGATGGCCGTCCCTATGCGGAGCGAAACTTCGTATCCAGCGACGATCGCCTCGACGAGGCGTACTCCGGAGATCCCCTCCGCTTCGCCCAAAGCGAGCGACATCGGGACGATGGACGCTCCCGGGTGATAGGTGGCGTGTTTCGATCCGTCGTCCAGTTCCAGCGCGTGCGCGGCCATGCCGTTTACGAGGGAGGCCGTCATGGAGGAGCGGCGGAAGCGGCTTCCCGCGATCACGGCCTCCTCTTTTTCCGAGAGTCTTTCCGCGAAACGACGCCCCGCCCGACCGCTCAGGGAGAGTCTGCTTCCGGCGAGAAGGGCGCCCACCGTGTCCAGAAGACAGTTGCGGGCCTGGGAACGAACCCGGGAGGAAAGCTGTTCATAGTGCAGAGTCGACGTGAAGGCGGCGAGTTTTTCCGTAAGCGATGCCACGAGCGTCACTCCTTACTCCTCCCAGGGTACTTCCAGCGAGAAGAGGGGAGCGTACTGCTGGCACCCGTACACGTCCGTCTCACCGGGGCCGCCGCTGGGCGTCTTCCGCTTGATGTTCGCCTTGATCCCCATGCCCGGATCGAAGAACATGAAGTCGAGGATTTTTTCCTCGGGAAGCCCGTAGACGTCGGCGATCGCCTTTTGCGTCACCGCGCCCGACCGTTTCACCCTCTCGTAGACTCCCCTGTCGGCGAAGATGATCTCGAGGGTGATCATAAAGCTGCCGGCGTTCTTGCTCCGGATCGTCCTGGCCAGATCGCAGATGTTCTTTGTCTTCATGATGTGCGAAACCTCCCGAAATGATCAAGAATATGACGGTACTCCACTTTTTCCGGCGTCGTTTCGACGCAGAGCTTCCACAGCCCCTCCACGAATCCGGCGGGGTAGTAGGGGGCGAGCATGGCCGTCAGTTTTTCCACAAGATCCCCGTCGCTCACCGGGTTCTCAGGCTCTCCTTTCGCGACCGGAATTCCTTTCTCGAAGACGCGTCCGTCCTTCAAAGCAAGGCGGAGCCACGCGCCCCTTTCCTCGGGGTACAGCGCGTTCATCCGCTCGTCCGCCTCGATGCGCACGAGGGCCGCCGCCCGACGGAGTTCTTCGTCCCGCAGTAGTTCGGGGGTGTAGTCCTGCAACGTCACATTTCCCTTGCGGAGCGCCAGCGCCAGAGAGAAGGGCATGCTGAACATCGCTTCCTCGAAAGTCTCCGGCAGCGCGATCCGTCCCACTTCGACGATGCCCAGCGTGTACGTCTTTACGAAGATCGACTCCGCATCCTTCTCCGTGCAGCCGAGAAGGGAGCGGGCCTCCCTGGCGAGGTCGATGGCCGCGTGGCAGTGTCTGCACGTCGGGTAGAGCTTGGTGTAGGTGAGCAGAATCTCCCACCGGCTTCCGAGTTCTCCGACGAGGGCGTCTTCGGAGAACTCGGAGGCGCACATCGCCTTGAGCCAGCCGTGATGTCCCTCGAAAAGCGTCCGAGGCGACTTCGCCCCTCTTTTCGCGAGTTCCGCCGAGAGCACGCCCGCGTGCGCCGATTTTCCGGGCTGCAGCGGCTTGATGCCGGGGTGGTCGTGGAGCATCTCCTGCAACCCGGCGCTCTGCAGGCCGCCCATGGACATCGCGTAGGCGAACCGCTCGGGGGGGAGTTTCAGGATGGAGGCGCACCCGGCCGCCGCGCCGATGGAGCCGCAGGTGCCGGTCGAGTGGAAGCCGCGCTTGAGATGGGACGGGTTGATCGCTCTCGCCGCACGGAGCATCGCGTCGTACCCGACGGCGATGCCCTTGAGCAGCTCCGCGTACGACGCCCCCTCCTTCTCGCCCGTCGCAAGCACTGCCGGGACGACGGCCACCGCCGGGTGCGACGTCCCCCACCGGTGCCCGTCGTCGAGTTCGATGGAGTGCGCCATGATTCCCATGGCGAGCGCGGCGTTGGGCGCGGGAACTTTCGCGCCGTCGCAGAGGATGGTGGCTTCCGCCTTGCCGCCGGTCTCCCTGGCGTAGGCGTTGTAGATGGACGCCAGCTCCCCCTCCTTGAAACCGGCGGCCGTCTCGCAGAGGAAGTCGACGAGCACTCTGCGCGCCTTCTCCATGACCTCCTTCGGAATATCTTCGGAAGAGAGGGGAGCGTAAAAATCGGCAAGCTTCGTCAGAAAGGTATTCGTCACGTCGGTCGTCATGACGTCAGACCCCCGGGACGGTCTCGAAGGAAAAGCGGAATATTCCGGGGTCGAGCGGATCCTTCAGCGTAAGAAGGTGGTCCACCGTCCACTGGTAGCACTTGTTCTTCGGGAAAAGCGGTTCGTCGGTGAGCAGGGCCACGGAACCTCCCGACGAGTTCATCTGCCCCGGATAGCTCATGTAGAAGAATCGGAACTTGGCGCATTTGGCTACCGACGTGGCCAGCTCCACATCCTTCGAGATAACTTCGATGACGATGGCGACTTCGTGGGCCGATGTGAGCGCGACCGGTTCGTTCTCCCGCATCAGGGCGTTCTTTCCGTACGTATGGAAGAAGAGTTCATACCGATCGTCTCGAGCCGGTCCGATAATTTCGGATACCTTCTTCCGAGTATCGGCCAGAATCCGGTCGAGATTCGCGATGGCCCGCGTGTCGCGGATGCCCACGAGATGGTAGACTCTATGTCCCGCTTCGCCCGCTCCTTCGAGCTTTACTTTGTAACTGCCGTCGGGAGAGGGAACGAAGAGGCTGCCCGTTACTTTGCAGATGCGCTCGGTCATGGCCTCGTACTTGCTGGCGTGCATGTCGAGGATGCCTCCGGGCAGCGCCTGGACGAAAGGATTCGTCCGCTCGTACATGGAGTGCGCGGCGACGCTGTGCGGCGTCGCCTGCTGGTCGGGGTGAATGGGTTCGATGGTGAAGCAGTCGTCGTAGACCGTACCGACGATGGACTCCTTCACCTTCTGTGGCCAGCAGACGAGCGAGGCGCACTCGGCCGCTTTTCCCATGTGGAGGCTTATTCCCCTGTCGAACCCCTTGAAGATGGGGTACGCGGCAAGCACCGCGTCGTCGCAGGCGCGTCCGGCGATAATAACGTCGGCGCCCCTGGAGAGCGCGTGGATGATCTGCTCCACGCCCATGCTCGCGGTAACGTTCGTGGTGTTGTCCAGCACGTCGTCCGTCAGGGGAAACGAAGCGCCGAGCGGTTCGCTCTCCCCGTTCCTCACTCGTTTCCGGAGCGCGTCCATCGGTATCTGGGAGTAGATAAGGGCCATGGTGAAGGGCTCCAGCTTCCGTTCCTTCGCCACGTCTCTGATGATGTCCGCGTACAGATTCACACCTCTGTCCGTTCCCGTCGTGCTGCACGATCCGACGATCATGGGGACCTTCTTCTTCCGGGCCTCCACGAGCGTGATCTCGAGATCGTGACGTTCCCACTCGATCGGGTTGTGGGGCATGTCCGCCCCCAGAAACGTCGGCCCGGCGTCGGCCGTTCCCGCGTCCGCTCCGAAGCAGTCTATGTCCCGCTTCACCCCCTCGTAAAACGTTCCTTTCTCGATAATGTTGTCTCCGAGGTTCCCTGTCGACACCAAGAGAGAAACTTTCCGCATGGGTTTGTCTCCTTCCGTGAATGGTGTAAAATAATAAAAAATTGAGTCTACGGAAATTGACTTCCGAAACTCTTTTTGTCATCATAGGTTCGACTTCTTTATTTGTCAAGGTGTTTTTTGATTTTATTGAGTGTTTCTAAGGTTTCTTTTCTAAAGTGAAACTTCATGCTGTTTGTAGTATGATAGTAGATGGGTTCTGATTCGGAAGTGTATTGCTTTAGTGTGAAAAGCTATGAATTATCCGCCTTTGCAGAGAGGGAGGAGAGTCGTATGTTCGAGCCGGCAGTGTATCCGGAAACAGTGGTGGAGATCATTCGTATCCTGTATTTTTCCGGCAAACTCCGGACCTCGGGAGATTTGCAGCTTGCGCTTGCAAAAAGAGGTGTGGATGTTGAAACGCGGACGATACGCTATCATTTGACGAATCTTGAAAGCGCCATGATCGTAAGGCGTTTCGGAAACAGGGGGGTCATGTTGACCGACTTCGGAGTGGAAGAAGCCAAAGCTCTTCTGGTCTTCGACAGAGTCGGCGATCTGGCGATGGAGACGGAGAGGCTGTCGCTGGAATGCGAATATACGCCTTCTTCGCGGAGGGGCAGCATAATGGTCAATACGCTGCTGGTGGATGAAGCGAGGACGGAAGAAGCTCTGGCGACGCTGCTCGTGGCCGCGCGAAGCGGTGTGATCGTCTCGTCGCGGCTTGGAGTGCTGCGTCCGGGGCAGCGGATGTGGAACTACGAGATCCCCCGGGGGAAAAACGCCCTGATAGGCGTCTCCAGTCGGAATTACGACGTCCTGCTTCATCAGTTGCGAATACCGACGGAGACGAGCGCGACCTTCTTATTGCGGGTCGAGGAAGGGAAACCGAAGGGGATCGTCGACATCATTTCGCATGCGGGAACGACGCTCAGTCCGGGAGAACTGCTTATTCGCGGGAAGTATACTTCGGTTCTCGATGCGGCGGAACAGGGCGGCGGCCTTGTGACTGCCGCCATCAAGACATTCCCTTCGGCGTACTTCGACGAGGTGAAAGAGCGAATGGACGGTCTCGATGCGACGCTCTTCGCCGGACCTCTGGAATTGAAGGCGCAGATTCCGCACGCGTACCAACTGTCGTACAGGGATCGGAACAAGGGATATATGATCGTCTACGGAGGAGCGAATTTTCTTGCCCCGCTGATAGAGCGAAATATCGCTGAAAAGCTCTCGATAAGTCACGGTTTGTTCCCCGTCGAACGCATGCTTCCGGTAGAAGAGGTGAAGAATGCTTTTTTCGCAAGGAGCGGGGCGGGGGGAGCGTAAAGACGGAGCGGCGGTTTAGTTTCTTTTGCCGTTTTCGGCAAGGGGAGCGGCAAAGCGTTTCCGCAAAGCATCCGCCGCCCCCTTCTCGGAGAAGTAGACCGGCGCATTCATCGAGATGGAGGCGTTCCCGGTCGTCTTCGCCGCCATCTCCGTGACGGCCTGGATGCGCTCGGCGCTCTTCGTCCACGGCGACAGAGAAAGGGCCACGAGGGCTCCGGATAAGTAGACGACTGGACGAACGCAAGCGAAGCGAGCAAGGAGCCCTGTCGCTCGCTTCGTTCGTATTTTTTTGGCGCTGGTTGATCGGCGGCTTGTGCGGACGGTGCGAGGCCGTCCGTATCGAGCCGTATGATCGAATCGAAGGCGTCCGCGAGGGGGTCCATCCCCACGCGATCGGGAATATACGTCGCCATCGCCTTCCCGATGCGCTCCGCCATGATGCGGTACCCTGCGGCGTTGGGATGCATCCCGGCGACCTTGTTGTTTTTTCTATACATTGCATGAAGCGAGGAGGGAGGGTAAATCGATCCGCGGTTGAAACCTCTCTAAAACGGCCGAATCAATAATTTTTCCCCTCGTTTGCCGAAGTGATATGGATGTAAAAAGTGCTTTTCCGAACATTCTTTTCTGCCTTGACAAATTCGGAAGGAATGACCTATGATGGATTGTAAATTCTGAAGGCATAATTATGTGTACTAAATTCTTTTTTATGTAAGGGGGAGAAAAGCGTGTGCAAGAGAAAAGGCCTGGGTGTAGGGAGTCTTCTTTTTTCTTTAGTGGTCGTTTGTTTCTTTTTCGGCGCGGCGAAGCTTCCAGCGGAAGCGGCACAGTACAAATGGAAGATGGCGATGCCTTGGCCTGTTCCTGCGCAGGATGCCTTCCACAAACAGTTTATTGAACTGGTGAAGGAGTATTCCGGAGGCAAGATCGAAATTGCATATTACCCCGACGGACAACTCGGAACGCATGATGAAATTTTTCATTCCGTGCAGGATGGATCGGTCGAGATAGGTTATTTTGCGCCATACGTCAACCTTGTTCCCGGCGGAGTTCTGAACTGGATGCCCTGGACTGTAATGAGCTGGCAGGCGGCGCAGATGGCCTTCGACAGAGACGACGGCATTCTCTGGGAGGTTATGGAGAAGGCTTATAATGAAGTCGGTATGAGTATGATCTATCAGGTCTCCTATGGTCCGTACGGGCTCGGAAACAATGTACGGCCTCTCAAGAGCCCCGCCGATCTTAAAAACCTCAAACTGAGAGTCTCCGCTTCTCTCGGACTGGTGCGCATGCTCCAAAATATGGGGAAGGGAACCGGCATGACGCTTGAGACGATACCATGGGGGGATCTCTACGACGCTCTCGGCAAGGGAGTCGTCGACGGCTGCTGGAGCATGTGGCCTTCTCTTATCGAACTGCGTCACTCGGAAGTGCTTACGTACTACTCGGATTTGAATTTCGCGTGGGATATGAATAATGTCGTCATCAACAAGGATATCTGGGATTCGCTTCCCAAGGAACTCCAGGACGCTGTCGCGAAAGCATCCGAAGAAACGCAGAGGGCGCTCTTCGCAAACTCCGAGAAGCTTGAGAAAGAGTTCATTGAGAAACTGCAGGCGATGGAGAGGTTCAATATCACGTTTTTGTCGGACGAGGAGCGGGAAGGCTTCCGCAAGGCTTCCGACATGGGAGCCATCTGGGACGAACTTTGCAAACCATGGCTCGAGAAGAACTACCCCGGGCAGAATATGACGGAAAAGGTGCAGGTCGAACTCGAAAAAATCCACCAGAAGGTTCTCGCCGAGAAGGCTGCCTCGAAGTAGGACGACGCACTGTTCCACAAACGATAATTCGATTTAAGATTTCAATAGAAGGAGCACAGGGGAGAACGTTGTCTCTGTGCTCCTTTTTTAAAAGAGGTGTTTTGGCATGCATGTGCTCGCGAAGACGTTCAAACGATTGTTCGATCTGCTGGCTTTTATAGAAATTGTTGTTTGCTATGCGGGACTTCTTCTGGTGACCTTTCTGGTATTTTTCAATGTTCTCAATCGCTATTGGCTGCGGTTGGAAATCATGTGGGTGGGAGACTTTTCGCTCTATGTCTTCATGATTTTCGTCTTTTTCGCCGTTGCTTTCACGACGCGAGAAAAAGGGCACACCGCCGTGGAGATCCTTCCGAATAAAATTTTTAAAAAATTCCCTGGAATACGTAAGGGGTATGGCATATTCATCTGTATTTTAAGCATATTTACGGCGATCCTTTTCACAATACCCGTCTACCATTTCGCCGCTAGAAGTATCCGCTACCCTCAGTACGGCACGCTGGTCCGATGGTTCAATACAAGCTGGATCATGCAGACGATGTTCATCGTTATGATTCTTGTCGCAGCTCACTTGCTTCAGAGGATGATCGTCGACGCACAGATGAAATCGTCCCGGACGGAGCCTGAAGAGGAATAGGGGGTATTCATATGGAAATGGGAGCAATCACTGCGATCGTCGTCTTCATGCTGACTTTGGCGCTCGGACTTCCTCTGGGGTGGGTCTTTCTGATAGGAACCATATCCGGAGTCTTTGCCCTGGGTGATTCAATGAATTTCATGGCCAGCACTTTTTATCACTCGATCAATAACTATGTGCTTATGGCGGTCGTTTTCTTCATATTCGCCGGAAGCCTCATCTCCGTAACGAGTCTTGCCGACAGGATCGTGCGCTTCTCTCATGCGCTCGTCGGCCGGGTCCGGGGCGGTCTCGTGCTCGTGGGGATTGTCGCGACCGTTATTCTCAGCGCGCTCACCGGTTCTTCATTGCCGACCATCTCGGCGCTTATCCCGCTTTTGGTGCCTCGCCTGGAAAAGCTCGGTTATAAAAAGGCCTATACAACCGCCGTGCTCTGCTCGTCCAGCTTTCTGGGGTACCTGATTCCTCCGAGCGTTCCGGCCTTGATATACTGCATGGTTGCACAGCAGTCGGTGGCTGCGCTTTTTTTGGCGACTGTCGTTCCGGGGTTGCTTCTGGCGGCAGGATACGCCGTCCTGAATTATTTCATATGCTCCCGTTATATGCTGCCTGTGGAGGGTGCGTCGGCAGAGGAGCTTCCCGCCGGTTCACGTCTGAAAGAGCTTCGCGCAGCGACGTGGTCGGCTCTTCCAGCCCTGGGAGTTCCCGTGGTCATACTCGTCGGCATCTACGGCGGGATTTTTACGCCCAACGAAGCCGGGGCGGTAGCTGTTGTGTATTGTCTCCTCATCGGATTTTTGGTATCTCGTGATCTCAATACAAAAACACTGAAGCAAGCTCTCTATTCAACCATTCTCTCCCAGGGAATGCTGGGGCTTCTTTTGGGCGGCGGCACAGTCTTCACCCGTTTCCTTATACGGGAGGGCGCTGCGCAGGCCTTCGCCGGCGCCATGCTTGGGATGTTCGACAGCAAAGTCATGGTTCTTCTCTCCGTGAACATTTTCCTTCTCATACTCGGCATGTTCATCGACGGTATTCCAATACTGATACTGGCAGTTCCCATGATTCTCCCTCTCATGACGGAGCTTAACGTGAATCTCATCCATCTGGGAGCCATCGTCATCGTCAATGTAGGACTGGGTGTCGTCTCTCCTCCCTATGCGATCTCGATATTCGTGGGGGCGCGACTCTCCGGAGTTTCTTACGGAGCGCTGCTCAAACCGATGATGTGGTTCTTTTTCCTCGTAGGGATACCGGTTCTCCTTTTGACGACCTACATTCCCGCACTTTCCTGCTGGCTGCCGACGCTCGTTCTCGGGCCGCGCTTTGTGGGTCCCTGGTAAACAACGGGATCGTACTATGAAAGGAGGCATTTTGAAAGAATGCCACAACATTTCGACATGGTGCTCAAGGGTGGACGCATTTTCGACGGAACGGGCAATCCGTCCTACGTCGCCGATATCGGGATAACTGAAAGCCGCATCGCCCGAATAGGCTACATAGAGGAGGATGCGTCGGAGATAGCCGACGTTCGAGGGTTTGCAGTTTCTCCCGGTTTCATAGATCTTCATAATCACAGCGATCATACGATCCTTCCTTTCCCCGATGCGGAGAATTACATCATGCAGGGGGTTACCACGTCTCTTGGCGGTAATTGCGGTATCTCGATGGCGCCGTTGAGCGCGGATTTTTGCAAACTGACCCGCGATTATCTTTCTCCTTTTCTACACCCTGGATACGAATACGGCTGGGACTGGAAGAACACGGGCGAGTTCTCCAGGAAGATCCAGGAGAATGGAACGACGCAGAACGTCGGGTTTCTCATCGGCCACGGAACCCTGAGGATTGCTGTAAAGGGGTTCGACAGAGGGGCATGCAGCCCGGAAGAGATGCGAAAAATGCGCGCACTCCTTGATGAGGCGATGGAAGAAGGGGCTTTCGGCCTCTCCGCAGGGCTCATTTACTCTCCTGGAAGCTATGCTTCAGAGGAAGAATTAAGCGAACTTACCGCTCGAATCGGCAAAATAGGAGGATTTTTTGCTCTCCATATGCGAAACGAGAGCGATCAATTGATCGAGTCCGTCGAAGAGGCGGTCAGGATAACGGAAAAGAGCGGGGCAGCGCTCCATATTTCTCATCTGAAGGCTGGAGGCCGGCCGAACTGGGGCAAGGTTCACGGCGCTCTCGCGGTGATGGATGAGGCTCGGGCGCGAGGGATGAACGTCACGTGCGACGCATATCCGTACAACGCGGGGATGACGACGATTACGGCTCTTCTGCCTCCATGGACGCTTGAAGGCGGCGTGAATGCGCTGCTCTCACGCCTCGGCGATCCCGACAGCCGGGAAACAATCATCCGCGATCTTAGAGAAGGCGCCGTAGGATTCGAGAATTGGCTCAGGAACATAGGTTGTTCGAACGTCGGAATAGCCGCTTGTCCCTCGGCAAGAAGATACGAAGGTATGACGCTTCAAGAGATAGCTCGGGAAAAATCACCTGAATTCCATGAGGGATTTCTGAACTGGCTCATCGAGGTCGAATGCAACGCCACGATGGTTCTTTTCAGCCTGTATGAAGACGATGTCGATTTCGTTATCAGTCACCCGTTGTCATGCGTTGTGTCCGACGGATGGATCACGTCTCCGAAAGCCGGAGGGAAGCCTCATCCGCGCGGTTACGGAACATTTCCCCGGTTCCTCGCTCGGTATGTGCGCGAGAAGCGCCTTTTGAGTCTGGAAGAGGCCGTTCGCAAGATCACGTCTCTGCCTGCTTCGATTATGTGCCTGAAAGACAGAGGGATGATCAGGGAAGGTTTTCGGGCGGACCTCGTTGTATTCGATCCCGCGAAAATCCGTGACAAGGCCACTTTCGAAGAACCGCATCAGTTTCCTGAAGGAATCCACAGTGTTGTGGTGAATGGTCGAAAGGTCGTATCCGGAGGGTGCCTCACGGGCGCCAGGCCGGGTAATGTCTTGATAAAAGGAGAGTATAGTCTTGAGTCTTCATGATTCTTCGTGGTGATTCAGAGCAACGCTTTCTCGTAAACCTCGCATTCCGCGATGTTCGAAGATTCCGCCCGTTATCCGGAGGGAATAACGATGGTGATGGTTTCCGGAGAAGTTGCGATGAAAGACGGCGTTCTCACCTCGTCCCGTCAGGGAAATGCTCTTCGAAAAAGATTTCGTTGAGCAACGGAAACGGGTTCGGAGCCCGTTTTTCAACTAGGAGAGCGTCCTTTTCCCTGCATTTACCGGAGATACGGCGCCATCGCCTTCGCGATGCGCTCCGCCATGATGCGGTAGCCTGCGGCGTTGGGGTGAATTCCGTCCGCCATCAGCTCCGGCTTCCCGAGGATATCTTTCAGGACGTCGGGGACGAGCACGGAGCCCGTGTTCTTCGCCGCCTCGAAGTAGCGCTTGCCGACAGGAGCGAGCAGCGGCAAGCCCTCGAGCCCGGCGACGAAGACGAGCGCTCCTTCCTCCTGGATTCTCCGGATCATCGTCTCAAGGAGGGAGAAGCTCTCGTCGAGGTCCATCCGGCGGAGCATGTCGTTCCCGCCGAGCAGCACGACGACGATCGACGGGGAGCGCTCCAGCACTTTTTCCAGGCGTTCATACGCCCTGGCGACGGTATCCCCGTCGACGCCCATGTTCTCCACCGAGCGTCCCAGCAACGAGGAGAGCGCGGCGGGATAGGAATTTTCCGCTCCCTCCGCGCCCCTGCCCGCAGTCAGACTGTCGCCGAAGGCGACCACGGGGCCGAACGCCGCAGGAGGGGCGTTCCGTATCCTCCACGAGTTGACTCGGGAGGGGCCGAAGAACCAGTAGAACGCAGCTCCGGCAAGCAGGAGCAGAAGAAAAAACAGAAGGCGTCTTTGAATCGACACTATTCTCTCTCACCTCCGGAGAGGGTATGAAATACGGTTTCCCCGAATATCCCGGTCGTTAGGGGAAACGCGCCGCGTTTCAGCGGCACGTCGTCTTCCCGGCTTTATGTTTTCGACCGCAGTCCGCGCTACTCGGCGAGGCTCCCCAGATGTCTGGAAAAAAAGCGCTCCATGGCGCGGTAGAAGTCGAAACGGTTCTCCTCGTTGAGAAATCCGTGTCCTTCATTCTCCTTGACCATGTACTCCACGTCGACGCCACGCTTCCGTAGCGCCTCCACGATCTGATCCGATTCGGCCTTCTTGACGCGAGGGTCGTTGGCTCCCTGAGCGACGAAGAGAGGCGCCCGGATGTTGTCGGCATGAAAGACGGGGGACGCCGCTTTCAGAAGCTCCCGTTCCTTTTCCGGGTGGCCGATCTGCTCGTACATCATCTCCCGGCCGAGTTCCCAATAGGGAGGAATGGTTTCGAGCAGCGTAAAGATGTTCGAGACGCCGACGTAGTCGACGCCGCAGGCGTACAGCTCGGGGGTGAAGGCCAGTCCGGCGAGCACCGCGTATCCGCCGTAGGAGCCGCCGTAGATTCCGACGCGCTTCGGGTCCGCGATTCCTTGATCGACCAGCCACTTCACCCCGTCGGAAATGTCGTCCTGCATCGCGCGCCCCCACTGTTTGAACCCCGCCTCCCAGAACGCCCGGCCGTACCCCGTGGAACCTCGAAAGTTCATCTGCAGCACGGCGAGCCCCCGATCGGCCAGGAACTGCACCTCGTTGTCGAAACCCCAAAAGTCGCGCGCCCATGGCCCACCGTGAGGGTGGATCACAACAGGAAGGTTTTTCCCGTCGCTCCCCGTCGGTATCGTGAGATAGCCGTTGATGGTCAACCCGTCCCGAGCGACGTAGGAGATCGGCTTCATATGCGCCATGCGTTCCTCCGGAAGCCATGGAGTCGGATCGGCCAGCTTGCGGAACGCTTCCGTCCTTCGATCGAAAAAGTAGTAAGCCCCCCGCGTCCGGTCGCTTCCGGCGTGAAGAAGCACCTTGTCTTCATCCTTGCTGGAGGAGACGACCGTCACCTCGTATCCGGGCAGCCGGGATTCCAGCTCTCTTTGGAGCGCGGCCCGCTCTTCGTCGAAGAAGTGGTACTGAAACCGATCGGTTATGAAGGCCGCTCCTGTGAGTGTTTTTCTCTTTCGGGAGAAGAGAAGATGTTCGACGTCGACCTCCGGATGTTCGAAAAGCAGCTTCTCGTTCTTCGCTGTCATCGGGTCGAAGATATAGATCGCCGACGTGTTCCGTCCGAGGTTGGATGCGACGTAGAGTTTTTTATTGTCGAAGGTGAAGAAGAAAGGGTATACGCTCTCTCTGAAGTTGGTGGTCAGCAACGTCCGAAAAGGAAGCCCTTCCGCATCGCGATAGAGCAGCGAGGTATTCACGCCGTCGCTTCTTATCGCGACGCGGAGTTTGCCGTCGTGGTCGGTCCCCCATTCCGCTATGTCTCCCGGATTTTCTTCTACGAGAGCAAGGGCTCCCGAAGAAAGAGAAAGGCGGTAGACGTCGTGTATCCGCGGATCTCTCCGATTCATGCCGACGAGCATTTCGTCGTCCTGCTCTTCAAGAGGATCGACGATGGTAACCCGGACATTCTCGAACGGCGTGAGGTCGCGAGCCTCGCTCCCGTCGGCGTTCACGGCGTACAGACGATAGTTTTCGTCTCCGCCGGAATCTTGCAGGTAGACGATTCTGTCGTTCCCGGCCCAGAAGCAGGCTAATATATCGCGCTCGGCGGCGGAGGTGACGCGAATCGCCTCTTCCTCGTCGACCTTCTGTACGAAGATATTCAGGCGACGATTCCAGGAGGCGCGGTACAGAATGCGCGTTCCGTCGGGAGAGAGTTGAAAACCGCATTTCTCAGGGTTTCGGAAAAAATCCTCCATCGGTATGAGCTTCTCCGCCGCCGTCGATGGAAGGAGAAGAGAGAAGATGCCGAAAATCGCCGCGATAACAATGGGAAAAAGTCTCATAATACGATTCCTCCGCTGTTTTTTGTCTTGTGTAGGACATGGGGCTCTCTACGGCGAATGGTAGCGAGGAGGTGTTTTTTTGTCAAGGGGACGCGGATTCCGGCTGTGTTGCGGCGGGGGCGCTCCGAATACTCGTCGGAAACAGAGGAGGTGCTCCGATTTCTTTCGCCATCTTCCGGCTCCGTTTGCAGAAAAAAGGGGTGGTCGGGTACAATAGCCTTCCGAATGCCGGAACCTTCCTTCGCGAAGATCGCGTCCGGCGGCGGGAATCCGCACCGGAAAGCATTCCGCCGACACCTCAAGAACAAGGAGACCATCCATGCCCGAAAATATACTTGAAACGGGGTTCGACGACGAACTCAAAAAAAGTTATCTCTCCTACGCGATGTCGGTCATCGCCGACCGCGCCCTCCCCGACGTCAGGGACGGCTTGAAGCCCGTCCAGCGCCGCGTCCTCCACGCGATGAAGGAGCTGGGCCTCGCCTCGGGGGGAGCGCATAAGAAGTCGGCCAGGGTCGTCGGCGAGACGATGGGCAAATACCATCCGCACGGCGACTCGTCGATTTACGAGGCAATGGCGCGCATGGCGCAGAACTTTTCGCTCCGCGTCCCGCTCGTGGACGGACAGGGGAACTTCGGCTCGCTCGACGGCGACTCTCCCGCGGCGATGCGCTACACGGAGGTCCGTCTCGCTCCCGAGGGGGAGCTGATGCACGCGGACGTCGACGAGGAGACTGTGGACTTCGTGCCGAACTTCGACGAATCGCTGACGGAGCCCGCCGTCCTCCCCGCCGTCCTCCCGAACCTGCTGGTCAACGGCGCGTCGGGGATAGCGGTCGGCATGGCGACGAATATCCCGCCGCACAATCCCGTCGAGACTCTTTCGCTGCTCTCGGAGTATCTCCGCGACGGCTGCTCGTGGAGCGTTTCCGAGACGGCGTCGAGGATGCCGGGGCCCGACTTCCCCACAGGGGGCGAGATCGTCGGGACGGCGGGTATCCGCGAGATGTACGAGACGGGGCGCGGCAAGTTCACGCTTCGAGGAAGGACGCATATAGAAGAAACGAAGAACCGCTACCTCGTCGTGGTCACCGAAATTCCGTACGGCGCCACGAAGTCGCGCATCGTCGCGCAGATCGCCGAGAAGCTCGACGAGAAGAACGTCGAGGGGATCGTGACCGTCCGGGACGAGTCGGACCGCTCCGGCGACCGCGTGGTCGTGGAGATGCAGAAGAAGACCGACCCCAAAGCGGTGGAGGCGCTGATGCACTCGGCCACGCAGCTCTCCGGCACTTTCGGCGGCAACCTGCTCGCCCTCTCCGGGGGCGCGCCCCGGACGATGACGCTCAAGGACATCTTCGACTGCTTCGTCGGACACCGGCGCGATGTCGTCCGGCGAAGGACCGAGTTTCGGCTGAAGCGGGACGAGGCGAGGCTGCACATCGTCGAGGGGCTGCTGAAGGCGCTCGATATTCTCGACGAGATCGTCGCGCTCATACGCGCCTCGAAGAGCGTCGCCGAGGCGAAGTCCGGACTCGTCGAACGCTTCGGCTTCTCGGTCCTCCAGGCGGAGGCGATCCTCGAAATGCGCCTCTCCCGCCTCGTCGGCCTGGAGTACGAGGCGCTGGTCAAGGAGAAGAAGAAGCTGGAGAAGGCGGTCGCGGAGTGGAAGGGGATCCTCGCCTCAGCGAAGAAGCTGGACTCCGTTGTGACCGGCGAGTTCGACGATCTGTCGGCGCGTTTCGCGAAGAGCCCGCTCGCGGCGCGGCGGACCTCCATCCTCGACGAGGAGCCGGAGAAGAAGCGCGGCAAGGACGCGCCGGGGCAGGCGCGTCTCTCGTTCGAACAGCCGACGCCCTGCGTGATTTCGCTCGACGCCGAGGGGTACATCAGGAAGCGCGAGATGAAACGCAGACCCCGCGACGAGGAGGAGGGGAGCGTCTTCGTGACCAACGGCATCGTCTACGCGCTCGGCGACGACGGGCGCTTCTACTCGCGCGAGCGCGCAACTATCCCCGACGCCTCGACGAAGAAGCTCCTTACCGCAAGAGAATTCTTCGGGGCAGGGGAGGACGCGTCGCTCGTTCTCGTTTCCCCCGACGACCACGACGAGGCGCTCTTCGTCTTCGCCGACGGCTCGGTCAAACGCGCCGCGCTCGAGACGCTCAAGGGGGATACGTCGAGGAAGAATACGTCGAAGACCGCAACGCCGCTGAATGAAGGGGAAAAGCTGCTCGCAGTCTTTCCGCTCAAGGGCGACGGCGATTTCGACATCCTCCTCTGCACGAAGTTCGGACGGGCGCTCCGTATCCCCGGGGAGAAGATCCCTCTCAAGGGAACGGCCGCGCGGGGCGTCGCCGGAATAGCGGTCGACGAAGACGACGCTGTCGTCTCTGCCGTGGCGCTGCCCCGGACCGAGGCCGCACCGGACGACCTGTTCGCGGTGGCGCGGACATCCAACGGGCGCTTTTTCCGTTTCGCGCTCGCCGAGCTGAAGACATCCGGTCGCGGCGGGAAGGGGATCTATATCCACAGGGGCGACAAGCCCTCTTTCGGCGAGATCGCCGAGATCGCCGCGCTTGCGCCGGGCGACGCGCTGGTTGCGGACGACGGCGCGGAGATACCGGCGGAGAACGTCCGGCCCAGAGAGATCGGGGAGCACACGCTCGTCTCGATGACGGAGCTGCCCGGAGTGTCGGAGCTCACCGCCAGGAGAAAAAAGAACGGGCGCAACGGCAACGGCGGATCGAACGGCGACGAAAGCGGAGAGGATGCGGCGCGCGAACCGGAGACGGGCCGCCCCGCCGTGCGCAGACCTTCTGCCGGGGAGGACGCGGGCGTGCATATCAGCGGCGGCAGCGGGGAGTTCGGAGAGTTCGACGACTTCGCGGACTTCGGCGAAGATGACGGAGGGGAAGAGCGATGAGCGGATTCAACTACGACGGCAGTTCGATACGGGTGCTCGAAGGGCTCGCGGCGGTGCGGATGCGCCCGGGCATGTACATCGGCGACACCGGACCGCGCGGGCTGCACCATCTGATCTGGGAGATCGTGGATAACTCCGTCGACGAGGCGCTTGCGGGCTACTGCACCGAGATTTCGGTCGCGCTCGCGCCCGACGGTGGCGTCACGGTAACCGACGACGGACGCGGAATGCCCGTCGATCCGCATCCGCAGAAGCGCGTCCCCACCTGCCAGGTCATCATGACCGTCCTTCACGCGGGAGGCAAGTTCGGCGACGGCGCGTACACCGTCTCGGGCGGACTCCACGGGGTGGGCGCGTCGGTGGTGAACGCCCTCTCCGAGAAGCTCGAACTCTTCGTCCGGCGGGACGGTCGGGAGTACTCCATGACCTTCATGCGCGGCGACGTTTTCAAGGAGCTTTCGTCGAAACCTGCGAAGACTCCCGGTACGGGCACGACGGTCCGTTTTTACCCCGATCCGTTGATCTTCAAGACGGGGATCGTTTTCGACCCGAAGCTCGTCGAACGCCGCCTGCGGGAGATCTCCTACCTCGTGCCGGGGCTGTCGCTGACGTTGGAGACCGTGAACGCCGAGGGGGAGACGGTCCGCGAAACCTTCATGAACAAGGACGGCATCGAGGCGATGACGAACCGCCTCGCGAAGAACACCACGCCGCTCTTCGAGGGGACGGTCGCCTTCACGGGAAACTCCGGCGACACCGAGGTCGCGTTCGCCTTCAAGTATCTCGACGACTACACGGAGAGGATGTACTCCTTCGTCAACCTGATCCCTACGGCCGAGGGAGGCACGCACGTCGCCGGTTTCCGGGCGGCCTTGACGAGGGCGGTCAACGAGGCGGCGAAGACGGAGAAATTGCTCAAAGCGGGGGAGGGGAACATCCTCGGCGACGATCTTCGCGAGGGGTTGCTCTGCGTCCTCTCGGTGAAGCTGCCGAACCCGCAGTTCGAGGGGCAGACGAAGGGAAAGCTGGGGAACGGCGAGACGACCGGCGCGGTGAGCACGCTGGTGTACGACAAGCTCTCCTACTTCTTCGCGAACGAGGGCGGCGGTATTCTTCGGATCATCGTCGACAAGGCGCTCTCCACGAGGAGGGCGAGGGAGGCCGCCAAGCGGGCGAAGGAGCTGGTCAGATCCAAGGGGAGCGGCGCGAGAGACGCGGGGCTTCCCGGAAAGCTGGCCGACTGCATCTCGCGGAAGCCCGCCGAGGCGGAGCTGTTCATCGTCGAGGGCGACAGCGCCGGAGGCAGCGCCAAGCAGGGGAGGGACAGGAAGTTCCAGGCCATTCTTCCCCTGCGCGGCAAGATTCTCAACGTCGAGAAGGCGAGCCTCGACAAGATTCTTGCGAACGCCGAGGTCGGCAACATCGTGAAGGCGCTGGGGTGCGGCGTGGGGAGCGAATTCGACGTCTCCAGGCTGCGCTACGGAAAGATCGTCGTCATGACCGACGCCGACGTCGACGGCGCCCACATCAGGACGCTTCTGCTGACGCTCTTCTACCGGCTGCTTCCGCAGCTCGTCTCCGAGGGGCGCGTTTATGCGGCGCAGCCGCCGCTCTACCGGGCGGCCAAGGGCAAGGATGTTCGCTGGCTGTACAGCGACGGGGAGCTTCGCGAGTTCGTCGGCAGGGGGAAGGCGTCGGTCCAGAGGTACAAGGGCCTTGGAGAGATGTCCCCGGAGCAGCTCTGGGAGACGACCATGAACCCAGAGAACAGGACGCTCCGCAGGATCGGCGTTACGGAGTGCGCCGCCGAGGCGGGGGAGATTATCGACATCCTGATGGGCGACGCGGTCGGTCCGCGGAGGGACTTTATCTTCGCGCATGCGGCGGAAGCGGAAATGGACGTGTAGCGCGAAGAAAACGAGGGGCGCGGAGCCCCGGAACGAAGAATGGAGGAACATAATGACAACGCAGGATGCGCGGAAACGCGCGGAAGAGCTTCATCGGGAGAGCTTCGTGCTGGACGCGCACTACGATCTTCTGCCGCTTGTGCTCGACAGGCGGCAGAAGGGCGAACGGAACGTCATCGAAAAAGAGTACATCCCCGCCTTCCGCGCGGCGCATGTGGACGCGGTGGTCTCGTCGCTCTTCGTCTCCGAGAGATTCCTCCCGGAGATGGGGCTGCGGCGGGCCCTCGATATGATCGCGGCGCTCTACGAGGAGATGGCGGAGAGCCCCGGGCTCTTCTCGCTGTGCCGGAACACTGCGGAGATCGCGGAGGCGAACGCCGGAGGAGAGGTCGCGCTGCTTCTCTCCTTCGAGGGGCTGGACCCGATAGGAAACGACCTCTCGCTCCTGAGGGTCTTCCACGAACTGGGCGTCAGAGGTATCGGGCTGGTCTGGAGCCGGAGGAACTACGTCGCGGACGGCTGCTTCTTCGACCCGGTGAAGGAGGGGCGGAAGGGCGGCCTGACGGCCTTCGGCGTACAGGTTCTCGACGAGGCGAAACGCCTCGGGATGTATATCGACGTCAGTCACCTCAACGACGAGGGCGTCGAGGACGTCCTCGCACTGTACGACGGGCCGGTGATCGCCTCGCACTCGAACTGCCGCGCGCTCGCTCCCGTGATGCGCAACCTGACGGACGACCAGATCGCACGCCTGGCCGGGCGCGGTGGAGTGATGGGGATGAACGCGTGCAGCGTCTTCGTCGCCGATCCGGATCAGCATACCGTGACGGAGCGCGATCTCGCCGACCACGTCGATCATATCCGTTCGCTCGTCGGCGACGGACATACCGGCTTCGGGTTCGACTTCTGCGACGAGATGCGAGACTTTTCCGCTCCGGGGCCGCATCGCGAGTACGACTGCGTAAAGGGGTACGGCGCGAGCGTCGGATTCACTGCGGAGCTGCTTCAAAGAGGGTACGGCGAGGATGCCGTGCGGGGTATCCTTGGAGGTTCGTTCCTCGGGTTCCTGAAAAAAACCATAGGGTGACAGGGCAGTCCCGGAGGGCGTCGCGTCGTCCGGGACCGTCGAGTACATAGAGGGGGTAGATGTGTGTGTCGTCGGCAGTCGCTGTGTCGTGCGTAGCGTTTCTTGTGCTTCTGTTCCTTTCCCGTCCGGCCCGGGCGTGCACCTCGGTCGTCGCGGGGCGGTCCGTATCGTCGACGGGAAGGGTGATCGTCGGGCATAACGAGGACGACCCGGGAAGGCTCCTCGTCCGGCATGCGCTCGTCCCCTCCCGCCGCTGGGACGAGGGGAGCGTCATCACGGCGGAGGAACGGTCGGCCCGCGTCCCCCAGCCTCGGGAGACGCTCGCCTTCTTCTGGACGCAGGTGAGGGGGGAACGGGGGCTTTCGAACGCCGACGGTTTTTACAACGAACGCGGCGTGCTGCTCGTCAGCGACAGCTGCCTCTCCTCGCGGCTGGACGACGAACCAGACTTCATTTCGGGCGGCATAGGGTACGCGCTGCGGCGGGCGGTCGCGGAACGAGCGACGAACGCCCGCTCGGGTGTGGAGATCGCCGCTGCGCTTGTGGACCGGTACGGCTACCGCAGTCCGGGGAGAGGGTACGTGATCGCCGACGCGCAGGAGGCGTGGATTCTCCAGCTCGCGGGGGGAAGGGACTACTGCGCGGTGCGCGTGCTCGACGACGAGGTGGTCTTCTTCCCCAACCACTTCACCATCCGGGCGGGCGATCTCGAAGGGCGTCCGCGCATTCTGTCGCCGGGGCTGCTGGAGAAGGCCCGAAGCAGGGGGTGGAGCGAGGACGGCCCAGCCTCGGCGTTCGACTTCGCGAAATCCTTTCAGGACCCCGGATCGTGGAAGAAGGACGGCAATACCTACCGGCACAGGCACGGCGCGGCGTTTTTCCGGGGGCCGCTGCTTCCCGAGGAGGCGGAACTCCCGTTCTCCGTCGTGCCGGTGAAGGAGGTGACGCCTGAGGATCTCAAGTCCGTGCTCCGCAGTCACTACGAAGGAACGCCCGACGACATCCGGAGCGGCTTCGCCGGAAGGTCGCCGCACTTCACCCCCGTTCGCCGGATATGCACCGGCGGCACAGTCGAGAGCATGATCGCCCTGCTCGCCGACGATCCGCTTTTCACGGAACTTCTCGTTTCCCGGGGGCGTCCGTGCTGCGACCCCTACCAGCCGTACTGGGGAGGTATGACCTCGCTTCCGGAGGAACTCTCGCCGATCGCCGACCCCTGCGGCGCGATCGACGGGCACTGCGCTGTCGACGCCGCGCTGCTGGACCTTACGGGCGCCGCGTGGTGGCGTGTGTTCGAGGAGCAGACGCTCGTCGACCTGCTCTACGACGACCTGCACCCTGTGCTTTCGGAGTGGATCCGGAGCAGGGAGGAGGAGCTGACCGCGGCGGCGGCGCAAATCGCTTCGGATGCGAGAGAACTCGCCGCACGCGGCGAAGCTGCGGCCGCGCGGCGTCTGCTTTCAGAACGGAGCGCGGCCCTCGCCCGAGAGAGCGCCGCCCGCAAGGCGGACGTATTCGCCGCGTACGCCCCTCGGACGATTCGCCCCGACCAAGGGGAGATAGCGAAGGGAGACCTCTCCGAAGAACTCTCCGTCTCCTTCCGGTCCGACGCCGCGCCTGCGGAGGACTCCTTTCTGATGGGGCAGGGAGGAACGCCGCCGCAGCGATGGGCAGCGCCGTTGCGCGGGAGCCTGTGCTTCGCGGAAGGGGAGTGGTCGCTCCGCTTCAGGGTACGGGAACTGACCGAGGGCGCCGTCCCGTGCCGTTCGGACTTCTGGCTCGCGGGGCGGGACGAAAACGGCGGCGTCTTCGCCGGACGCTGCGTGCTCAACGTGCTTCCGCCGTCGGAGCACCGGCTTTTTCAGGGAATGTGCAGCGTGTAGAAAGGAGAGAGGGCGCCGGGAAACCGCCGCCCGTTTTCTTCGCGGGCCCGCCGTGTCGAACGACCTCTCTATGCTATACTTTTTAAAAATGGAACGCTAGGAGGGATTCCCGATGTCCGTTGGTTCCGCGCCCCCCGAAGCGGTCGGCAGCTCCGTGCCCCGGGCCGACGCTCCGCTCAAGGTTTCGGGAGAGCTGAAATACACGGGGGATTTGCTGCTCCCCGGTATGCTCCACGCAGCACTGCTGCCGTCTCCGCACGCGTTCGCCCGCATTCTGCGGATCGACGCGGAGAAGACCCGCGCCTGCCCCGGCGTCCGCGCCGTGGTGACGGGCGACGACCTGCAGATCCTCTTCGGCCTCTATCTCGGCGACAAGCCGCCGCTGGCCCGGGGGTACGTCCGCCATTTCGGCGAACCCGTGGTCGCGGTCGTGGCGGACAGCGAACGCGACGCCCGATACGCCCTCTCGAAGATCTCGGTCGAGTACGAACCGCTCGACCCGGTCCTCACACCGACCGAGGCGCTCCGCCCCGGCGCGCCCGTGCTGCACCCGGACATGGCGGCATACGCCCACATCCCCGATATCCTCCCCGAGCCGGGAAGCAACGTCGCCAACCGGACGAAGATCCGCAAGGGGGATACGGAGAGGGCTTTCGCATCGGCGCATGTCACGGCGGAGGTCTCCGTCTCCTTTCCTCCGGGCGATCATGTAGCACTGGAGCCTCGCTGCGCCATCGCGGAGATACTCACCGACGGGCGGCATATCGTCCATTCGTCGACGCAGGCTCCGTTCGTCGCCAGAAACCTTCTCGGGATCTTCCTCGGCATCCCGCAGGGAAAAATCACCGTCATCGCTCCTCCTTGCGGCGGCGGTTTCGGCGGCAAGGCCGGCATTCAGCTCGAAGGATTGGCCGTGCTGCTCTCTCGCGCCGTCGGAGGACGCCCCGTCCGTTTGGCCAATACGAGGGAGCTGGACCTGACCGCCTCGCCCGGCCACATCGGTCTCGAAGCCACGGTGAAGCTCGCTGCGGACGAGCGTGGGCGACTGCTCGCGATGGACTTGCTCTATCTCTTCAACAGCGGCGCGTTCGCCGACTACGCCGTGAACGTCGGCCGCGCCGCGGCGATCGCCTGCACGGGCCCCTACCGGGTGGAGAACGTGAAGTGCGACTCGCTGTGCGTCTACACGAACACTCCCTTCGCTACAGCATACCGGGGATTCGGTCATATCGAACTCTGCTTCGCCGTGGAGCGCGCAATGGACGCGCTCGCCGCGAAGACGGGAATCGACCCTGTGGAGCTACGGCTGCGCAACGCCATCAATCCGGGCGACACCACGCCCACCGGCTCCGTGATGGATGCAAGCACGGGCGACCTTCCGGAGTGCGTCCGCCGCGCCGCGGCGATGATCGGCTGGGACGAGGGTATTTCGGGGACTCTGCCCTCCGGCAAGGTGTACGGAAAGGGGATCGGTCTTTTCTGGAAGGCCCCGGCGATGCCTCCGAACACCGATGCGGGGGCGATTCTCACCTTCAACGAGGACGGATCGATGAACCTCTCGGTGGGCGTGGCGGAGATAGGACAGGCGGCGCATACGGCGCTCGCGCAGATCGTGGCCGACAGCTTCGGCGTCTCCCCCTCGCTCGTCCATGTCCGGACGACCGTCGATACCTCGCACTCGCCGCACGACTGGGCGACCGCCGCAAGCCGTTCGGTGTTCATGGCGGGGAATGCGGCGCTCGAAGCCGCGGACGGCGCGATCGGCGCGATCCGGCGGACCGCGTCGATTCCGCTGCGCTGCGCGCCGGGAGACCTCGAAGTCTCCGGAGGAAGGGTCTTTCTCAAGGGCGATCCCGAGCGCGGGCTTCCGCTTTCTCAGGTCGTTCTGGGGTACACCTACCCCGGCGGGAATTCGATAGAGGGGCAGGTGATCGGGACGGGGCGGTACATCGCGCCCGGACTCACGGCGCTCGACCCGGAGACTGGCGAGGGGCGCCCGGCGCTCGAATGGACGCTCGGCGCGGAGGCCGTGCACGTCGAGGGCGATCCGGCGGACGGCAGCTACAGGATCGTGAAGGCGGTCTGCGCGATGGACGTCGGGAAGGTGATCAACCCCGGCATTGCGCGCGGACAGGCCGTCGGCGCGATGGAGATGGCGCTGGGGTTCTCCTGTTCCGAAGGGTTCCGCTTCGCCGGGCAGGGGCGCATCGTCAACGTGCCGCTGCGGCACTTCAAGATTCCGCGCTACGGCGAGGATCCGGAGTACGACGTCTCCTTCGTCGAAACTCCCCAGCACGACGGACCGTGCGGCATGCGCGGCATGGGGGAGCAGGGGGTTCTAGGGATTCCGGGGGCGGTCGCCGGGGCGCTGTCCAGGGCGTTCGGCTGCGAACTCCGCGACCTTCCCCTGACTCCGGAGAGCATCTGGAGAGCCTGCGGAAAGGAGCGAGGCGAATGATTCCCTTCGATTTCGACTATGTGCTGCCCGGCGCCCTGCACGAGGCGTACGGCGCATGGAAGGCGGAGGCCGACGCCGGACGGAGCGCCGCGTACTACGGCGGCGGCACGGAGATCGTCACCCTCGCCCGCAACGGGACGGTAGCGCCGCACTGCGTCGTCGACCTCAAAGGCGTTCCCGAGTGTTCCTTTTCAGGGGAGGAGGGGGAGCGCTTCGTCTTCGGCGCGGCATGTACGCTGACGAAGATCGTCGAGGGAGGGCTCTTTCCGCTGCTTTCGGCCGTCTGCCGAGGCGTCGCGGACAGGACGGTCCGAAACCGGCTGACGCTGGGAGGCAACGTCTGCGGAAGGCTTCCCTACCGCGAGGCGCTGCTTCCGTTCCTCTGCGTCGGCGCCGTCGCGCGCGTCTTCGGAGCGGAGGGGCTGCGCGAGGCGCCTCTTGAAGCGCTTTTCGACAAGCGCCTTGTTCTGGAGGACGGGGAGTTTCTCGTCTCTCTGGTTGTTGAAAAGGCCGCTGTACGCCTTCCGTACGCAACCCGCCGCAAGGTGCGCGGAGGCCGTGTGGACTATCCGGTCTGCACCGTCGCGGGTGCGGCGAACGGCGATTCCGTGAAACTCGCCGTCTCGGGAGGGTGGAGCTTTCCCGTCGCCGCGGAGTGTACGCGCTTCACGTCGCCCGATACGATCATGGAGAGTGTCCCTCACGCGGTCAAGGACGACGCGCTCGCCGCTTCGGACTACCGGCGCGCACTTCTGCGGCAGGCCGTGGAAGCAGTGCTGCTCTCGATGGAGGTGATGCCGGAATGAAACGTCTGCACGGTCCTACGGAGATACGGCTCTTCGTGAACGGAGAGACGCGGCGCGTCCTCGTCCGTCCGTCCGATACGCTGCTGCGGGTGCTGCGGGAGCGGCTGGGGCTGACGGGTGCGAAGCCCGGGTGCGAAAACGGCGACTGCGGCGCCTGTACGGTGCTGCTGGACGGGTTCCCTGTGAAATCATGCCTGATGCTCGCAGTGGAAGCGGAGGGGCGTGAAGTCGTCACCGTGGAAGGATTGAAGGACACGCCGATACAGAAAGCGTTCATCGATTTTCAGGGGTTCCAGTGCGGCTACTGCACCTCGGGTTTCCTTTTGAACGCCCATGCGCTGCTGACCGAGCACCCCGAACAGGATGACGAAACCGATAGAGAGTGGCTGGAATCCAACCTCTGCCGCTGTACCGGCTACGAGGGGATCCGGCGCGCTGTGCGCGAGGCGAGGAGGATCGCGGCGGGAACGCGGTAAGATTCGCTCTCGGAGACCTGCGCCGCCTATTCGGAGAGGGAACGGAGATTCACCGCGAGCGCGGGTGCGGCGGAGGATCGCCGGGGACGAAGAGGACACGCATTTTTTAGCGATGGAGAGAGGGTTGGTATGAGTATGTCCGAGAAACGAAAAACGTTGGAACCGGGTTGGGTAGTTGTGCTGGCTGGATTGGGGGTCAATCTGGCCCTGGGCGTTCTGTACGCGTGGGGGGTCATCTCCGCCGCGCTGATCGACCAGTTGGGGTGGAGCGCCACGACGACGCAGATTCCGTATATGGTTGCCTGCGCGGTGTTCGCCCTGTCGATGGTTCCGGGAGGAAGGCTCCAGGACCGTTTCGGGCCGAGACCGGTCATCGTCGCTGCGGCGGTGCTGTGCGGCGCGGGCTTCTTCATGTCGGGAAAGGTGCTGACGCCGCTCGGTCTGACGCTCTTTTTCGGCGTAGTCTTCGGCGCGGGCATGGGCATGGGGTATGCCGCTCCCACCCCGGCGGCTGTAAAGTGGTTCAGCAGGACGAAGAGAGGGCTTATATCCGGCATCGTCGTCAGCGGATTCGGCCTGGCGCCGGTTTACATAGCCCCGCTCACAAACCTGCTTTTGGCGCATTTCACCCTGGCGCATACTTTTATGGCGCTGGGGGCGGGATTCTTTATCCTGATCGTCGTCCTGGCGATGTTCATACGGAACCCGCCCTCCGGATACTCCGCGGAGACCGCGCAGGCGTCCAACGGAACGAGCGTCCCGAAGGCGCTCCGCCCGGATACGGAGTACGAGTGGAACGAAACCTTCAGGAGCACCGCGTTCAAGCGGCTGTGGATCATGTTCTGCTTCGGGACGTTCGCCGGACTGCTCATCATAGGGCAGTTGTCGAAAATAGGGATCGAACAGGCGGGCGCCGACAACGTCTACATCAAGGTGGGCATCTACGCCGTCTTCAACTGCGTCGGTAGAATTCTCTGCGGGCTTCTCTCGGACAAGCTGGGGCGGATGCGGACGCTCTTTCTCCTTTTCCTGATGCAGGTGGTCACGTACGCGGTCTTCGCACGGCTCGTCACCCCTTTTACCCTGGGCGTCGGTGTGGCCGTGGTGGCCTTTACGTTCGGAGGAATGCTTTCGCTCTTCCCGGCGGCGACAGCCGACTATTTCGGTATGAAAAATTTCGGCGTCAACTACGGCATGCTGCTGACCGCGTGGGGAATGGGCGGAGTGTTCGGACCTCTTGTCGGGGGTATCGTCCGGGATATGACGGGAACCTACGTTATCAGCTACGTCGTTTCGGCGCTTCTGAGTCTGAGCGGCGCGGCGATGACGTTCTTCACCAGGGCGCCGGCGGAGAAGAACGCATAGCATGGGCTTCCCTCTTTCCGGGGGCGAAGTTTCGATGTGCGCAGTGCTCGGAGCAGCGGGGCAAGACGGTTCACCTCGAAGGAGCCCGGAGAGACGTCTCTCCGGGCTCCTTCGAGGATCCGGCGATCACACCGCTTCAGTGCGACGAAATATTGAAGACGAGATCGAGGCGGGTGAGTTTGAAGAGTTCCTCCACCATGCCGCGCAGCCCTTGGATAGTCATCCTCCCGCCCTTCTGCAACGTGCGCTTGTGAATGGAGATGAGCACGCCGAGGCCCGAGCTGTCGATATAGTCCAGGGCGGAAAAGTCTAGGGTAATGGAGGTAACTCCGTCCTCGAGAAGACCGATGAGCTTCTCCCGAAGCTCGGCCGCGTTTTCGACGTACATGCTTCCGGCAAGTCCGACGTGTGCTCCTGCGCCGCTCTTTGAGATGCTGATTTTCATGAGATCATCCTCCTTGTTTTGAGTCACCGGACCGGAGCCAGTGCGCTCGACCGGGAATCCTCTTCCGTTTCCACTTTGAAGCGCTCCGTCATGATCTTCAGCTCCTCCGAAGTTTCGCTGACCTCCTGGGCGCTGGTGGCGACATTTTCCATGGCGGCGGCCGTCTCTTCCATCGACGCCGCGAGATTCTGCACGTGATCGTCGGCAAGCTCCATCACGCTGGACGTCGTGTCTATCAGCGAGATTATCTTGTCCGATTTGGCGACCTCCTCGTCCGTCGTCGCGATGATCTTCCGGAGGTCGGCCACCGAACTCGCTATCGCTTTCTTGATTCGTTCGAGAGCCGTTCCCGCGACGTGGGCTATGGTTACCCCCACCTCGACTCCCTCTCGGCTCTTCTGCATGGAGGTCACTGCGGAACGCGTTCCATCCAGGATTTTGGCCACCAGCTCGGCGACCTCGCGGGCCCCTTGCTGAGATTGTTCCGCAAGCTTTCGGACCTCCTCGGCGACCACGGCGAAGCCGCGTCCCGCCTCTCCGGCACGCGCCGCCTCGATGGCCGCGTTCAGCGCGAGCAGATTCGTCTGGTCGGCGAGTCCCGTGATGGTATCGCCCACGACGCCGATCCGTTGCGAGTACGCGTCGAGCTGCGTCAGCAGTTCCTCGGTCTCCTTCACGGAACCCTTGATGTTCTCCATGTGCTCGATCGTCTTGGCGACCGTCTCTCCGCCCTCGGATGCGGCCTGCGCCATGTCCTTGGAGCTTTTATCCGCATTCGCCGCAAGGCTTTGGGCGATCTGGATGAGGCTGCTCATCTCCAGCATGACTTTGGAGGCTTCGACGGCGTTCTCCCTTCCCTTGCGCGTCTGTTCGGCGAGATGGGCGTTGCTCTCTGCGACTTCGTTGGTGGTGCTCGTGACTTCTTCCGTCGAGGCTGCCGACTCCTCGGAGAGCGCGGCGAGGTGGACGGACTTCTTCTTCAGGTTGAGGATCATCTCTCTCTGGGAAAGAACCATCTCTGCGAGCGCATCCGCCATCGTTCCCAGTTCGTCTCGGTTGACGATGCGGAAGTCCTCGCGTTCGAAAGTGAAGTCTCCGTCGCGTGCGAGCGCGGCAAGTTCGGCCACCCGTTTCATCGGGACGGTCAAGCCGCGGGTCATGAGGAAGGCGACGCCGCCGCCGAACAGAACGGCGAAGACCGTGGCGCCGAGGATGATGAGAATGGTGGCGGCGAGGTTCTCGACGGTGCGGGCTGTTATCTCCCTCGAGTGGGTCTCGGCGGCGTGGACCACCTGGTCGGCGAGGGCGAGGATCGCCCTGCCCGATTCTATGCGTTGCCGATTGATGGCATCAAGCTCTTTCCAGTTGGCGATGATGGTTTCCATCAC
Organism: Synergistaceae bacterium; assembly: GCA_018436725.1. Classification (GTDB taxonomy): domain Bacteria; phylum Synergistota; class Synergistia; order Synergistales; family Aminobacteriaceae; genus JAAYLU01. The sequence continues at coordinate 100,013 of JAHDKT010000053.1, forward strand.
GCCTTTATAGTCGTTCGCCGCCTTCTGTACGGCGTCGAGCTGGTCGAGGTTGACCTTTTGCACTGTAATGTTCTTGATTGTCTTGAGGAACGCTTCGATCTCGTCGAAACTCTTGAGCGTACTTTCGAGGCGCGCGAGGTCGCGGGTCGCCTGGCCGGCGAAATTCGAAACCCGGACATTGTTCCCGGCGTCGATGATCTTGTTCGCGAGGGTGATCTTTTCGATGCGGTCCAAAAGCTGGTCTTTATCCCGCTCCCCGGCGATGGCCGCCCGGATGGCCGTGTTCTGCGAAGCGAGGTAGGCTTCGGCGTTTTCCATGAAGCTGCGGGCTCTTTGATTGCCGTCGGTGCGGGCCTTCTGTATCGCCTCGACCGACGCCTCGGTTCTGTCGATCAGGCCGACGTACTCTTCGAGCAGAACCGACGCCTTGGCTGCGCCCTCGCGGAGCGTAGCGAGCGTGGGGTACTTCGCGGCGAGTTCCGCCGCGCTTCCGACGGTTTTTTTCGCTTCCTCCGCCGCTTTTCTGCCGGCGTCGAGGTACGATCTTTCGTAGGAGAAATTATACCCTCGAACTTCATACATCATGTCCTGAATGGTTTTCTGCACATCGGTCGCGATGACAAGCTGCGGTACGTACCGCTCCGCAAGCGCTCGGGCTTCTTCCTGCACAGTGTTCATGTTCATCCAACCGAGTCCGCCGACGCCTGCGAAGATGAGCAGCAGGACTCCGAATGCGAGGGAGAGTTTTGCGCCGATCTTCATGTTTCGCATGCTGTGATCCTCCTTGTTTTTTAATAACCGGCCCCGGAAAGCAGTCGGGACCGGGTTTGTGCGCGGCGCCGATGATTTTTCAGGGTACACGGAACGTGTGTGCATCAAAACGGCTGTACCATCATGCATTATATATTTCTGACTTGAGATTATACGATACCGGAAGCCTCCTCGCAATGTTTGAAACAAATTTTTCTACGAAGAGCATTCTTCGGCCGTATGCTTTCTCTCGGGAAAATAATAATACGTGAGTGCTCTTGTGCGCTTTGTTGTATCTGATAATGAAAAGAAATGATCAGAATTACGCTTTTGGGAAATAGCCTATTCTATGTTGATATGGCGCATGCTGCATCGGCGAACCGGAGGTGAAAAACGGAAGTTTGTTACGATCGCGCACAACATATCCGGGGGACCGGGAGGCAGTAACGCTCCGCGTGTCTCCACCGAACATATGACGGCCTCTCTTCGCGGACTGCGTATCAGCCGTCGATCCCCGCTTCCTTGAGATAGAGGCGAATTCGTTCCGCAAGCCGCTCTCTGTCCAACATGCCCGTGCTCGTCTGCACCGAGTACATCTTTTCAGGTACCACGAGGGCGGCGGGGTCGAATCCGCACGATTTTTTCCACTCGTACTTCCGCAGCAGCGCTTTCGCCGCGAGTTCGTGCAGCTTCGCGGCGTCCCGGCGCGCGCCGAGGGCGTCCAGTCCCTGGAGGATGATCTCCTCGTCGTAGACGCCGCGCGCGAAGAGGCAGATCACCAGCGAGTTGAGCACCATGCGCCAGCGCGCCTCCTTCACCTGAGCGCGTACCTGCTCCTCCAGGGGTTTGGACGCGTTGAGCAGATTCTGGTCGATGGAGTAGCCGTTATCGTCGAGATGGGAGTGGCGCACGCCCAGGAGACAGGTGACCGCGAAATTCTCTCCCGTCATGTAGCCGCCGGGCTCCACGCCGCCGTACTGGATGGCCCACTCGAGCCCTCCGCGCTTCTTCGCGCAGAACGCGCACCCTTTTTCAAGATCGCGGTAGAACTCGTTCTCCCCCTTCGCCATCCGTTCGAGCACTTCGAGATATGCGGCGCAGTCTCCGAAGGAGAGCGAAACACCACCCGTGTCTTCGAGCGAGAGGACGCCGTGGAGGAAGGATTCCGTGGCCCATGCGAGGGTGCAGCCGAGCGATATCGCGTCCCACCCCTGCTTCTCGGTGAAGAGGAGCAGTTTGAGAATGTCCTCGGGGGAGGAGAGGCTGAGCATGCTCCCCATCGCGTAGATCAGTTCGTAGTCGTACGAGACGCGGTTCGTACTGTAGTGGTAAGGGGCGAACTCCTCGCGCAGCTCGGCCATATGGATGCAGCCGCACTGGCAGTGGGCGCAAGCGGTGTGCTGGACGAGGAAGTCCTTCGCGAAGCGCTCTCCGGAGATCGCCACCGAGCCCTCGAAGTTTCCCTGCGAGAAGTTGCGCGTCGGAAGCCCCCTGATGAGCGAGAGCGGCCGGACGTTGGCGGGGGTACCGAGGTCGTGGTATTTCTTCATCTCCTTCGACTTGACCACCCGGTCGTAGAGAATGTCGTACACGGCCTTGAACTCCTTCGGGCGGGCGAGCGGAAGCGTTCTCGTTCCGCTGACGACGATCGCCTTGAGGTTCTTGCTCCCGAGGACCGCGCCCAACCCGAGTCTGCCGAAGTGGCGCGAGCCGTCCACCGTCGCGCACGCCATTGAGGAGAGCCGCTCTCCTGCGGGGCCGATGCGGAGGATGGAGACCTTCCGTCCGCTCTTTCCCTCCGCCTCTCGCAGAATACGCTCGGTGGCCGCTGCGGACTGTCTCCGAAATGTCGACGCGGACTTGAGCGCGGCGGTGTCGTTCTCGATGACGAGGTAGGAGAGCTTTTCCGCCCTGCCGGTGATCACGAGCGCGTGGATACCCGCTTCGTGCAGCGACATCGCCATACGTCCTCCCGCGTGCGACTCGCCGAGTTCGCCGGAAAGAGGAGATTTGAACATCGCTACGGTCTTCGTCGCCACGGGAAAGAGCGAGCTGAACGGGCCGATCGCGAAGATGACCGGACTCTCCGGGGAGAGAGGGTCGCCCTGCGGGTCGCCGTGTCGGAAGAGCAGCTCCGTAGCGACGGCGGTTCCCCCCAAAAACTCGCCGAAGAGTTCAGGGTCGTTGAGTACCAGATGCGTTCCCGTCGTCAGGTCGACGTGCAGAATGGCGCCGTTCATCTCTGACCACACTCCTTTTCTTTCTCGCAGAGCGCGAGGACGCTGTTGGGGCAGTATTTGACGCACTGCCCGCAGTGGATGCAGGGGAGCGGGCGCTTTTCATCCTCGTCCCACTGGAGGGCGCCGATCGCGCACGCCTTGACGCACGCCATGCAGGAGATGCAGAGTTCTTTTTTCAGGCGTACTCCGCCGCCGGGCGCTGTCGTCAGCGCTCCCGTCGGACAGGCCGCGGCGCAGTCGGGCTCCTCGCACCGTGCGCAGACGCGGATGGAGAACGCGCCCTCCACGCCCGTGTAGGCCTTGATACGCAGCGCCGCTTTGCCGCTGCCCGCGGCGTTCTTGACCATCCGGCTGCACGCGTACATGCAGCTGAAGCAGCCGATGCACTGGTCGCGATTGACGACCCGAAGTAACTTTACTGACATGTTTTTTTCACCTCTCTCTTTTTTTCTCTCCGCAATAATCCCCTGTCTTTTTCTCCCTGTCAACTGCTACAATAAGAGCGCGTCAAGAGATGAGAATTCCAGTTCTATTGTCAATTCTCAGGAGGTGAGAGAGATGAGAAAACTGCTTGTGGTATTCCTTCTTGCCTGCGCGATAACCGGGAGCGCCTTGGCGGCGCCGGTTCCCGCTGTATGGAAAGGCGATCTCCGGCCCGTCGTCGAAAGGGACGGCGTCGCCTATTCGGTGTATGCGGACAGGACGCGCCTTGTGGACGACTGCGTTCCCGGCGCGGAACAGGTTCTCGAAACGTATGTGCACCTGGTGATCGAATCGCAGAATCTGGTGGAGATTCAGCAGTGGAACATCAGGCGCGACGGAAGCGAGTACAGGGTTCAGGACATGTACGACTACGCGCTGGATACCTTCGGCATGGTGGATCAGTGAATCATCCTGCCAGAATGGGCCTCGTGGAGGTCCGCGGAGGAGGATACGTACCAGCGGGAGGTCATCGGAGCGGCCATGAAGATTTTGGCGGAGCGCGGCAAGTGATCCTCGCTTCGCTCGTGCGTTTCAATATACTGTGAAGGGAGCTGGTTTTGTGGAGAAGGAGAAGCTGTTTCGTCGTATGCTCGACGTCATCGAGGGGGATATCGTTCCGCTGACGGCCCGGGGAGTGAGCATCGGATGCAAGGTGTTCGGCGCGGCGGTGCTGCGGAGGGACGACCTCTCGCTGGTGGTCGCCGGAACGAACCACGAGGCCTTCTCGCCGCTGTGGCACGGAGAGGTGTACACCATCAAGCTCTTCTACGAGCTTCAGGGGCATCCGGACCCGTCGGAGTGTCTCTTCCTCTCGACGCACGAACCGTGCTCCATGTGCATATCGGCGCTCTCGTGGGCGGGCTTCAAGGACATCTACTACTTCTTCGGTTACGAACAGACGCAGGACGACTTCAACATCCCGCACGACCTGCGGATGTTGCGCGAGGTCTTCGGCTGCGCCGCGCCGACCAAGGAGAACATCTACTACAGCAGTCGGTCGCTGATGGACATGGCGGAGGGGCTGGAAGATCCGGTGAAGGCCAAAGCCAGAATCGCCGGGATCAAGGAGACGTACGCGGGACTGTCCGCCGTCTACCAGGCGGGCGAGAAGAAGATGGTGCTCAAGTAGCGCGAGAAAACCCCCCTGCGCCGCGAAGATGCAGGGGGGTTTTGTGTTCGGGTCGCGGAGTTGCCTCCGCTATTCTTCCGCCTTCAGGAAGCGGTCGAACCACTCCGTCATCCTGCGCAGTCGGGTGAGTCTGGGGCGGGGCCGTCCGCTCCGGCTGAGTTCGTGGTTCTCCCCCTTGAAGACGCAGATGTTCGTCTCCACGCCGTGAAGCTTCAGCGCCGTGAACATCTGGAGCCCCTGGGTGAGTTCGCAGCGGTGGTCCTCCTCGGAGTGGATGAAGAGCGTCGGGGTCTTCGCTCTGTCGGCATACTTCAATGGAGAGTGGAACCAGAGCTTTTCATGGTCGCTCCAGATGTCGGCGCCCTGCTGGTCGGGAACGAAGTAGTAGCCGATGTCGGAGATTCCCATCTTGGAGATCCAGTTGCTGATGCTCCGTTGCGAGGCGGCGGCCTTGAAGCGGTCGGTGTGCCCGATGATCCAGTTCGTCATGTACCCTCCGTAGGAGCCTCCGGTGACGCCGAGGCGTTCCTTGTCGACGAAGGGAAGGTTGTCCACGATCCAGTCGGTGAAGAGCATCAGGTCGTCGTAGTCCACCGTGCCGTACTTCCCCCGGATGTCGTCGAAGGGGTTCCCTTTACCGTCGCTGCCGCGCGGGTTGCAGAAGAAGACCACGTACCCTTTCGCGGCCCAGTACTGCATCTCGTGGAAGAAGACGTCGCCGTAGGCGAACTTCGGACCGCCGTGGATATTCAGTATGGCGGGGTACTTCTTCCCCTCCTCGAAAGCGACCGGCTTCATGTACCAGCCGTCGAGGGGTTCGCCCGTCCCGTTGTCGACCGTCACGTGCTGCGGCGCGGAAAGCTCGCATTCTTCCACGACCCAGTCGTTGAAGTGCGTGAGCTGTATTTCGCGCTCCCTGTCCACCAGGTAGAGTTCCTGAAGCCGCATCCCCTTCATCCCGACCACGGCGGCTTTGCCGCCCGAAACCCTCCAGTCGTCGACGCTGAAAAGGTCCTTCGTGATCTGCTCCATAGCGCCTGAGGCGGTGACGGCGTGCAGATGCGAGCGGTAGTTGTCCGTCGAGACGAACCAGGCCGCCGGGCCGTCCGTGAAGAAGGCGAGGTTCAGGTCGGTCGATCCGTAGCGGCAGTCGCTCCCCACGGAGTTGCGGAGCCCGCGGTCGAGTTCCGGGGTGAAGCAGAGGGGTTTTCCGTCCTCGACGAAGTAGAACTTCACGTTCTCGTTCACTCCGTACTTCGTATAGTCGCTTCCGGTGACGACGACCTTGTCTTCAAGCCACCCCGCCCACTTGCAGGTGAAATCGGTTCCGGGAAGGAGCGTGACCGCCGCGCCGCTCTTCCGGTCGATCTCGAGCAGCGTGCTGAACTGCCCCTTGACGTCCTTGAAGACAGCCCCCCAGACGAGCGCCTTGTCTCCGCCCGGGGAGAGGGTGTAGTTCTCGGCGTCCATGTTCTCGGGGGTGAGGCGCTTCTCCTCGCCCTCGGGCGTGTAGAGGCAGAGCGATTTTTTCTTCTGCGCCGTGAACCCCTTGCCGTTGGAGCAGAAGGGGACCTGGTCGAAGAACATCATCTCCGCGTCGTACGGGTTGTCGAAGGACGGCTCGAAGACGCCGAGCGCCAAAAGCGATCCGTCGGAGAGCACGGAGAGCGAAGAGAGCGTCCGTTTGACGCTCCGGAGAAATACGGCCTCGCCTCCGCCGATGTCGAGCGCGTAGAGCGCCGTCTCCGTCTTGGGAGCGTCGTTGCGGCCGCTGGCGAAGACGAGCGTACGGCTGTCGTCCTTCCACGCGAAGAACTTCTCCTTGCCGGAGGCGGTGAGCTGACGGAGACTTCCGGTGAGGAGGTCGTACATCCAGATGTTCGAGATGTAGGCGTTGTTTTCGTAGTCGCCCTTGTGGAGGAGGAAGCAGATTTTCGTGCCGTCGGGAGAGAACGTGGGTGCGGAAAGAAAGTGGTACCGGAGCAGATCGGTAAGGTCAACGGTTCTTTTCAATTTTTGAATCCCCTTTACCTGAAAGTTTGCGGCTATCCTCCGCCGATGACGGGAAAAACGGCGACCGTATCTCCGTCCTTGACCGGGGTGAGCGGGCCGCCCGTGTGGGCGATGTGCTTGCCGTTCACCAGGAGGATGACGCGGTCGGATATCCTGTCCTGTTCGAAGACTTCGGCCTCGAACTCCGGGCCGTAGCGATCGCAAAGGAGACGGAGGAGCCCCTCCATGGTCGAGGCTCCCTCCGCCGTTGTCTCCTTCTCGTTCGTGTAGTCCCGAATAGTCGCGAAGAACAGTACTTTGATCATGCGGCTATTGTAACCCGAGTTCCTCCAGTTTGCCAGTGGTGGGGACGCCTTTCGAATCCCATCCGCGAAGTTTGTAGTATTCGGGGAGCATCTCGGGAAGGCGGCTGACCATGCCCTTCGCCGGGCCTTCGGGGATCGGTTCGTTCAGAAGGCGCGCGGGGAGCGTGTCCTCGGACGGGTCGAGGCCCTCGCGGATGTTGAAGAGACGCTCGATGTTCCAGATGCGCTCTCCGGCCTTGAGAGCTTCGGCGCCGTCGTACTCGAAGCCGGTGGCCGCCTTCAGGAACGCAGCGTAGTCGTCGGCGCCGAGGGCGAAGGAGGTGAAGAGGCACATGCCGGAGGAGTCGATGGCCGCCGTGAGGTCCTGGAAGATTTTCACCCACGTCGGCTTGGACTCGATCTCCGCCGGGTCGAGTTTCTGCGGCAGGCCGAGCACCTCGGGAGAGGTGGTATAGCCGCGGACGTGGCATCCGCCGCGGTTGGAGGTGGCGTAGTTCAGTCCTATTCCCTGGACGGCGCGCCCGTCGTACGCGGGCATCTCCAGCTTCTTCACCGTCATGGAGAACTCGGGGTGGCCGTACATCTCGCACAGAGCGTACGAGCCCATCGCGAGCTTCTTGCCGAAGCCTTCGACCTTCCCCATCTTCTCGATCCAGTAGACGACGGCCTCGCCGCTGCCGAACTTCAGCTCGGGGCCGCCCTCAAGCTCTTCCTTTTTGATGTACCCCTTCTCGTACAGCTCCATGGCCGCCGCCACGGTCACGCCCGCGCTGATCGTGTCCAGACCGTATTCGTTGCAGAGGTAGTTAGCCTCGATGATCGGCTCAAGAGGCTCGACGCCGCAGCACACGCCGAAGGAGAAGATGCTCTCGTACTCCGGTCCCTCGCCCTCCCGCTCGCCGACCTTGGTGACGCGGCCGCAGCCGATGGGACAGCCGAAGCAGGAGTATCTCTTGGTAAGGAAATCCTTGGCGAGCGTCTCGCCGGACTGCGAATCGGCCTCGGGCATGTAGGCTCCCTGCCAGTTTCTGAAGGGGTAGCCGCCGATCTGGTTGATGACGTTCACGAGCACCGCGGTGCCGTAGGTGGGAAGCCCCTGACTGGTGACGGGGTTGGTCTTCAGCTTTTCCATCGCGCCCGCGAGGACCGACTTCATCTCGTCCTGGTTCTCCACGTGGGGGCGCGAAGATCCCTTCACAACCACGGCCTTCAGGTTCTTCGAGCCCATGACCGCACCCACGCCGCTTCGTCCAGCGGCCCTGTTTTTATCGTTCATCACGGAGGCGATCTTCGAGAGGCGCTCGCCCGCCGGTCCTATACAGGCAACCTTCGCTTTGTCGTCGCCGACGGCGGCCAGCAGCTTGTCCGTGGCCGCATGGCTGTCGAGCCCCCAGAACGCCGAGGCGTCCCGGATTTCGACATGCCCGTCGTTGATCCAAATATACGAAGGCTTTGCGGCCTTTCCTTCGAGGATGATCATGAAGCATCCGGCGCGCGCAAGCTCGGCGCCCCAGAAACCGCCGGAGTTGCTGCTCGCGATGCGGTTGTTCAGGGGGCTCTTCGTCACCACCATGTAGCGTCCTGCCGCCGGAGCCGCCTTTCCGGTGAGGGGGCCGTTCGCGAAGATCAGCTTGTTCTCGGGGGAAAGAGGATCGGTCCCCGTCGGAAGCTCGTCGTAGAGCACCTTCGTCGCGTATCCTCGTCCTCCGATGAACTCCTTCATCGTCTTCTCGCACAGGTTCTCCTTAGTAACGGCGCCCGTAGTGAGATTGATGCGCAAAACCGATCCGAACTTGTCCATTAGCAGTTCCCTCCTTGTTGTATGCGTTCCGTTGCGAGTCGGGTGAAAAAAAAAAAGAAGGACGACGGCTCGGCGAGCCGTTCATCCTTCTTTGCAAACATGGCCGGCGGAAAGATCGCTCCTTCCGCCCGATGCCCGGAACATCTCTTTGAGACGTACCGGGTCGAAGGGCTATTCAATTGGGTTTCTTGGCAAACCTCTTTGTTCGCTTTATTTTTATACCATAAAAGGCGTCATGTCAATTCTCCCTGCGCTCATTTCCTTGTATAATCTTTCTGCGTATCGGGAGGTGAGTGTGTGTTGAGTTGGTTTGATTTTCTTCCATTAAGAGCTGACCGACAGGGGGCGTGGCAGGTCGTCTCGTTCCTGGAAGTGCGCGAGGCTGCGGAGCATGAGGGGCTGTCGCCGATCGATGCGGAAATTCGCTGCCTGCAGAGGGGGTACGTCCCTTCCAGGTATATCCGGAGCATGGGAACTATCGGCATCGACGGACAGATAAGGCTGTTGTCTTCTTCGGTGGCGGTCATCGGCTGCGGAGGACTTGGAGGACTCGTCGCCGATCTGCTGGCGAGGGCCGGCGTCGGTCGGCTGGTGCTGGTCGACGGCGACGTCTTCGACGAGACGAATCTGAACAGGCAGGTGCTCTCCTGCGAAGCGAACCTGGGACTTTCCAAGTCCAAGATTGCCGCCCAACGAGTCAGTGAGATCAACGGCGTCGTACGTGCGGAGGGACGCCAGTGCATGTTCGACGAGTTCACCGCGGACGGCATCCTTGAAGGGTGCGATCTGGCGGTGGACTGCCTGGACAACCTGAGCACGCGGCGCATCCTCTTCTCCGAATGCCGCACCAGGGGAATTCCCGTGGTCTCCGGAGCCATAGGCGGTTTCTGGGGGCAGATCGGCGTCGCTATGCCGGACGAACAAAACCTCGCGGAATTCCTTTCGGGCGACACGGACAAGGGGGTGGAGACGGAAACCGGCAACCCGCCATTTACTCCTGCCGTCGTCGCGGCGCTTGAGTGCGCCCAGGCCGTGAAGATGCTCACAGGCAAGGGAAAGCTGCTCACGAACCAGCTGCTGTGGATGGACCTCTCCGAGGACGAATTCACTCGGCTGCGCTTGAGCTAAAACACGAAAGGGGGAAACGGCGTGCAACTTTTTCAGGTGGATGCGTTCACTGATCGCCTCTTCGCCGGAAATCCGGCGGGGGTCTGTCTGCTCGATGCGGAGGTCTCGGATACCTGGATGCGGAATATGGCGGCGGAGATGAATCTTTCGGAGACGGCGTTCCTTCTGCGAACGCCTTCCGGGTGGTCCCTCCGCTGGTTCACCCCGCGCGTCGAGGTGGCGTTATGCGGTCACGCGACGCTCTCCACGGCGCATATCATGCTCCAGGAGGGGATGCTTCGCTCCGGAGAGGAAGCCGTCTTCCATACGAAGAGCGGTCCGCTGAGCGCCAAGGTCGAGAACGAGTGGATCGTCCTCGACTTTCCAGCGAAGAAAGTGGTTCCCTCCGTTCCTCCTCCCGGCCTCATCGAGGCGCTCGGGCTGGAGCGGGACGAGTTCCTCTTCTGCGGGAAGAACAAGGACGACTATCTCCTTGAACTTCCCGACGAGGAGCTGGTGCGGTCGCTCGATCCCGATTTCGTCGCGCTCTCCGACGTGGAGGCCCGGGGAACCATGGTGACGGCGCCGTCGTCGCGCTGCGAGTTCGACTTCGCTTCCCGCTTCTTCGCGCCGGCGGTCGGCGTGAACGAAGATCCCGTGACGGGGTCGGCCCACTGCGCCCTCGCCCCCTACTGGGGGAAGAAGCTGGGCAAGTCGCTGATGAACGCGGAGCAGGTTTCCGCGCGAGGGGGAGTGCTGCTCGTCGAGGTACGCGGGGAGAGAGTGCTGTTGCGAGGTAAGGCCGTGATGGTCTTTCGCGGAGAGATCGCGGTTTCCTGAACCGACTTGTTTTCGGAGCAACATACAAAGGAGGTGCGCCGGGCGGAGTATATGTTTTTACACGACACGGGCGGATATCTGAAAATGGGCCAGCGAGGCGTTTTTTGTAAGGGAACTCTGATTAAGGCGCGGTCCTCTACAGGAGGTGTGATAGAGTCTCTTCTTGTATAGCGTGGTTTGTCTTTCTTCAGAGGTTCTTTAAAGTTAAAAAGGGGAGTCTCATGAAAAAAGCTATCTTTGCTCCTTTCTATGTGCTTTGTTTTATTCTTTGTTCGATGTTTCTGCTTGGTGGTTGCGGCGGCGGGGAGGGCGACGGAGCTTCCGCAGCGGTCAGTATACGGAAGATGCAGGATACTTACTACGACGTTGTCATGGACTATACGGGGCGCACGAACAAAGAGATGGGAAAGGCGCTTGCGGAGGAAATCCTGCGAGTCGTGCCCGATTATGAATCGATCGCGGATTCGTTGCTCAAGGACCAGTTCGATATGTTGGAGCAGCATAATCTCAGCCCCGATTTCCCCACGGCGCTCGGCCGCGCGCACGCTATCTTGCCGAAGGTCCCCCGGGAGTACTTGGATGAATTGGAGGGTATGCAGGAAATCTTCAATTCCGATACGGATGTTCTGGGCGATGGAAGGTTTTCAAAAAACGAGCTGGCTGTTTTTCAAGTTTTTCAGGACGTGATTCGCCCGACTCAGTGCTCTGCAGCTGCCGCTTTCGGCGGATCGTCGGCGACGGGAAAGACGATTCTCGGGCGCAATCTCGATTGGGATGCTCTGCCGCGAAACGATATGTCCAAGATTCATGCAGTGACGACCACAAAAAACGGCGAAAAATCGATAGTCATGGTGCATTTTCTCGGGACATTGACGCCCAACAGCGCGTACAACGACAACAAGGTTTTCGGCTCTTTTCTCGATGCGGAGACGGGAGCGCCCTATCCCGCCGATCTTCGCACGAAGCGCTCCTATTGTCTCGACTTCCGCTACGCGTTGGAGAATATGTCGACGATGCAGGAAATGGTGGATTTCATGAAGACGAAGGATTATGCTTTCAATCATCTTCTCTTCATGGCGGATGAAAACAGCGCAGGGGTGCTGGAACAGAACATCGGAAGTCCGGGACGAGATTTCCGGCGGGCGGATTCAGAGCTGAGGAAGGACGTTTCCTGGAATGTGCCCGAGGCTGTGGCGACGGTGAACGACTTTCGGCTTCCCGGCAATTATGTCTATCCGGATGATGATCCCTCCGACAACAACCGCTGGAAAACCTACCGGACGCTTCTTTCGTCCCAGTTGGCTCGCGGGGCGAAAATAGACGTCGACAAGATGAAGGGAATCGCGGGGTACTTCGGAACCGATGGCAACGCTTATACGTCGGGGGCGGTGTTTCTTTCGAATCGTATCGTGACGACGCAGTCCATCGTTCTGCGCATGGACACCCTGGAGATGTGGGTCCACTTTTCTCCCGTCGGGACAGGGCCTATGCCGCTCAATCCTACGTATATCAGAGTGAAGACGCAGCTGGAGATGTAGCGAAATCTCCAGGAGGCTTTTGACGGAAAAACATATGTATGTTAGTCCGTGAGGCGGGATCGTTCTCCTTCGCCGATGATGGACGGTCGCCGTACCAGATTGCCTTGTGCTCTCCGTACTCCGAGGGGTATCGTGGTGGTTCAGGGAGAGCCGGTGATGCTGCGCGGGAAGCCCTGACGCTTTTCTGCGAGGAGATAGTCTTCTGAGCAGGCGACTTGGTGATAAAAAAAGCGGGAGAGGTGGGCTCCCGCTTCCGCTTCTTCCGGATGCTATGGATTGAGCGCCGCTTGCCCGGCGTCGATTCGAAAACTGGCGAGACTCCGCAGAAGAATTCCGGCCTCCGCTTCCATCGTGTGCGATTCGGCCTCCGTCTTCAGAGACGCCGCCGCAGTCTCGAGCGTTATGCCGTGTATGGTCTCCACGGAGCGGCTTTCATCCTCCACCGCTCTGGAGACGCTGTCGATCCCCGTCGCGGTCTGTTCCGCCGCTGCGGCCTGTTCTTCCGACGCCGCAGCGATGCTCTGAATGGTTTCACTGATGCGCTCGATCTCGCGGAGCGCTCCGTCGAGTTGCTTGCCCGCATCCTCCGCTTTGAGAACGGTCCCCTCCATGATACCGTTCATCTCTTGCATGGAGGCGAAGGATGCGTGCGCGCTTCCTCCGAGTTCGTCGACGATCTTTTTAACCTCTCGCGCCGCGAGATTCGTCTCCTCGGCGAGTTTACGCACCTCGTCTGCCACCACCGCGAAACCTCTCCCCCCTTCCCCGGCCCGTGCCGCCTCGATGGCGGCGTTCAGGGCGAGGAGATTCGTCTGATCGGCGATAGAGACGATGCGCCCTATGAACGAAGTGATGTTTTCGACGGAGCGCTGCACATGCTCCATGGACGTCGCTACCGCCGAGGAGCGCTCTCCCAGTCCGCGAATCGCGAGCACCGTCTCGCGGACTTTCCCCCCCGCCTCCCGGCTGATAATCGCTGTTTTTACCGCAGCCTCCGCTCCTTCCGTCGATGAGCACGCCGTCTCGCTTGCCGAACTCGCGATCTGCTGAACTCCCGCATCGCTCTCCTGGAGGGCTGCGGAGTTGTGCGCCGCGAGGGAGGCGAGACGCTCGACCTGGCTTTTTATCCTCTCCATTGCTTCGGCTGTTTTCGAGGCCAGTCCCGACAGGCATTTCGCCTTTTCCGCAGTCAGCTCCGCGCTTCTGCGCGCATTCGCTATCGTGCCTCGCTGCGCCCCGAGCATTGTGTCGAACGAGGAAAGCAGCGCTTCGGTCTCGTCTCCGCGCCCTGCGAGCGAAAGATCCGTCGTGAAGGAGAGATCGCCCTCTTCGACGCGGCGGAACATGGCGACGAGAAGTTTCAGCGGGCGGGCAAGCCGCCGCGCGAAGAGAACCGTGATTATCAGGAACAAGGAAAGAAGCGCCCCGGTCGCGAGCGCGAGAAAGACGAGAAAGTTTTTCGTCTCGTCGATGAGGCCCGTCATGCTCTTGCCGGCGAAGAGCGCGCCAAGCACCTCGCCGTCGGGAGAGAGAAGCGGCTTGTATGTGGTAAGAAAAGGAACGCCCAATACCTCCGTCCTCCCTCTGTAGGTCTCTTTTTCCTCGAGAACCCGCTTCGCGACGGATGGGTCGAGTTTCGTACCCGTTGCTCGCGCGCCGTTCTGTTCGATGGTGGTGGCGTACCGCACGTCGCCGCCGAAAAGCGTCGCCTCGGTTCCGAAGAGTTTTTTCACCGCGTCCATGGGACCGCTTTTGGAGAGATCGTAGCCGACGCTTATCACGCCATGGACGATCCCCTTTTCATCTTTTACAGGAACGGCGGCTCGCGCGGTTAGGAGAAGTTCAGTTCCCCGCTCGACGGCGGCGCCTGTTTTCCCTTCGAGGGCGAGCGCCGTGCTGCGCTGATAGGCGATGGAATCGCCGGTTCGTCGACTGTGCGTACGCGCCAGCACAACGCCCCGGGAGTCGGCGACGACTACGAAATCGGGCATTCCCTCTTCTTTCCCGTTGCGCGATGTCAAGAAGCGCAGCTCTTCCGCTATTCTGTCCGAGGAGCCGGAAAGGACGGCATCTCTGAGAGCCGGCGTATTCGCCAGAACGGCCGCCGTACTTCCCGCCGAGGAGAGCATGGTGTTCAGCGTATGCTGGAGCCCTTCCACCCCCCTGTCCGCTTCGCGCTGTATCTCTTCGGTGAAAAATGCCGTAAAACGGTGGAGCGAAAGAGCTGCTATCGAGATCACCGCCAAAAGAAGCATCGTAGCGGTCATCATGGTCATTTTGAGCGTAATCGGACGTCGAATCTCGCGTGTCATCGTTTTCCCCCCTAGATAATCGATTCAAGCCGCTAAGCTTAATATATCGAGCATACGTTCCCGGTGTGTTGCATTTATGTTTCGTTTCTGTTTCTTTTTGAAAAGTCTTCTGCCGGCTTCTAAAGTTAGTGAAATCTAACTATAAAAATACACCACGAAATGCACGAAGTCAAGCGTGATAGCGCTCGATGCGAGAGTCTCCGTTGATTGGACTCTTTATTTTGTGACGTTGAAGTGGACGATTGGGGTATTGAAATATCGCAAGATTTAGTGTAGCATCTAACCGATATATCGGTTAGATGCTACACTAAAAAACGAAGGTCGAAAAAGTTGGAGGGTATGCGTAGAGATGTTCAATCTGGAACGCAGAGAGAAGAGCAAAAGCGAATCGGCGTATCAAGTTATCAAGGATTTGATCATGAAAGGACATTTAACTCGCGAGGATCCTCTTTCGGTCAATCTTCTGGCCTCGAAGCTGGAAATGAGTAAGACTCCAGTTCGGGAAGCGCTCCAGAAGCTTGAGTCCGAAGGATTCGTCAGAATCATTCCCAATCAAGGAGTCGTCGTCTGCGATCTTACCGTCGGGGAAGCGAATTACATGTATGAGCTTCGCATGGCGCTTGAGGGATATTTGCTGCGTCGGGTTGTACCTCTGATTACGGAAGAGCATATACGCTCGTTTCGCGTCATCCTGGAGAAGCAGCGATGCGCCATGGAAAAAAACGATCCGTACGAATTTATGAAGCACGATAACGAACAACATCTATACTTGCATAAAATATACTACAATCCGATTATTTTTGATGTAATGAACCGCCTTGTAGACCGAATTTATTTCGGGGGAATCCATGCGTTGCGCCTGCCCGGGCGAATGGATGCGACGCTTCAAGAGCATGTGCTCATCGTGGATGCGCTGGAGGCAAAAAATTTGGAAAAAGCATGCCAGGCATTGGAATATCACTTTACAAAGGGCCTCTCTTCCACGACGACGTCCGTGGAAATTCATCTCTTAAAGAAGGAGTGAAATTATAGGGTGCTTGTAGTGTGTGGTAAAGGTGTGTATACAATAAGGAGGGAAACAAAGTATGAAGAAGTGTTTCTGGGGATGCTTGGCGGTTGTGTTATCGGGTCTTTTTCTTTTTTCAGCGTCCGTTTCGGCTGACGCCGCTCCTAAACATTTGAAATTCGGTATTGCGGTTTCGGAAAACTCCACGTGGTACCAAGGTGCGAAAAAGTTCGCGGAGCTGATCAAGGAACGCAGCGCGGACAAGTACGCAGTCGACCTTTTTCCGAGCGATCAACTTGCGGCGGGGGACATTATCAAGGGACTCGAAATGCTCCGGATGGGCGCGACGGACATCGATATGCGCTCGACGATAATCTATACCACCGTGGACCCGAAGTTTACGGTGCCTTTGATGCCGTGGCTCGTTCCCTCCTACGAAGAGGCCGATAAGGCGCTCGCCGGCGAAGGCGGAAAGATGCTGTTCAAACTGGTCGGGGAGAAGGGGATAGTGCCTCTTGCTTTCGGTGAATCCGGTTTCCGTCAGGTGACGAACAATGTCCGGCCGATTCTCTCTCCGGAGGATATACAGGGGCTGAAGATCCGCATACCCACCAACAAGATGTACATCGCAATGTTCAAGGCGCTCGGGGCCGATCCCACGTCGATCAACTTCGGTGAACTTTTCGCGGCATTGCAGCAGGGGACCGTGGACGGACAGGAGAATCCTCCCGACGTCATCGCTTCCGCGCGTGTCCAGGAGGTGCAGAAGTTCATGACGTTGTGGAACGCATCGTACGATCCTATCATTATGTCGGCGAGCACGGCGTTCTGGGGACGTCTCTCCGACGAGGAGAAGAAAATGTTCTCCGATGCTGCCGTGGAGGCCATGGCATTCCAAAAGGCCCTTTCCCGTGAGAAAAACGAACAGCTCATCGCCGAATTCAAGGAGAAGATGGATATTTCCTCGCTGAGCGCCGAACAGGTAAAAGCATTCCGGGCCGCGGTGCAACCCGTCTACGATGAGTACGAAGCGTTGGTCGGGCTGGATCTGTTGCGGGCTTTCGGTTACGAAAAGTAGTGAAGACGTTCTGCGGAGGCGGCCCCGACCGCCTCCTTTTTTCTTGTTCAGGAGGGTGGCGTTGTATGAAGTATATGGATTTTCTGGAGGAGCTGTTTGTTGTCGTCAGTCTTTCCGTGATGGTGATTATCAATTTCGGCAACGTTGTGTCGAGGTACTTCATTCATGCTTCGTGGGCTTTTTCCGAGGAACTGGTCGTCATCCTCTTCGTCTATAACAGTTTTTTTGCGGCGTCGCTCGCCTGGAGGCGGAATGCCCATCTCGGGTTTACGTTCTTTACGGAACTCTTGAACGAACGCAACAGGAAGATCGCCTTGGTGCTCTCCTCGGCATTGACGATCGCGCTCATGGCGCTGCTGCTGAAATACGGAGTGGATATGCTTCGCAGCCAGATCATGTTCGACCAACGAACGCCGGCAATGGGGCTTCCCGAGTGGGTGGCGGGCATTTCCGTCCCTCTTGGCGCGTTGGTGATTATCGTTCGGGTGGCGCATACATGTTGGGTTTCTTTGCGAAGGTCCTGCGCCGGATGAATACGGAAGGAACGGGTGCGATCTGATGGCGTGGATTTTGTTCGGTCTTTTTTTTCTGTTCCTTTTTCTTGGGACGCCTATTGCCATAGCTCTCGGGCTGGCGGCAATCGCCTCGATGGCGATCTTCGATTTCCCTGTCGCCATGTTCCCTCTGATAATGTATGCGTCGCTCGGAAAGTTCACCTTGCTTGCAATCCCCTTTTTTGTCCTCGCAGGAGTGATTATGGAGTACGCGGGAATTTCGCGGCGTCTTGTGCGTTTTGCGAACGTCCTTGTGGGGCATGTTCCCGGAGGTCTTGCGATCGTTACGGTGCTCGTTTCCTGTTTCTTCGCCGCGATATCGGGTTCGGGGCCCGCTACGGTGGCGTCGATAGGCGTCATCCTTATTCCTGCGATGGTGAAGGCTGGATACGACAGGGGATTCGCATGCGCGCTCGTCGCTTCGTCCGGAAATATCGGCATCATTATTCCGCCGAGCATAGCGTTCGTCGTGTTCGGCGTTCTTGCCGAGGTCTCCATAGGACGCCTCTTTATCGCCGGTATCGTTCCGGGGTTGTTGATCGGCCTTTCGCTTATCGGTGCGGGGTTTCTTACCATTCGGAGCAGCGGCATGGTGCTCGCGTGCAGCCCGAAGAGCGGCTGGAAAGAGCGTGTTAGGGCGTTGAAAGACGCGATTTGGGGGTTGTTGGCGCCGGTATTCATACTCGGGAGTATCTACGGCGGTTTCGTAACGCCGACCGAGGCTGCGGGTGTAGCCGTCGTGTACGGTTTATTCGTTGGTGTGTTCATCTACAGGGAGATAGGCGTGCGCGATATCTGGCGCCTTCTTGCGGATGCAAGCGTGAGTTCGGCCGTGGTAATGTTCATCATCGCGTTCGCCGGAGTCTTCGCCTGGCTGCTCACTTCGGCGCAGATCGCCGCCTCTCTCGCGGAAAGCATGCTTTCCATCAGTTCAAATAAATACGTTCTGCTCCTCGTGATCAACGCGATACTCCTCCTCGCAGGGTGCTTTATCGACGCGGCGTCGGCTTATTATATTTTTGTTCCGATCATGCTGCCGGTGGTGCGAAGTATCGGCGTCGATCCTCTTGTTTTCGGTGTTTTCATGACGGTGAATCTCGCGATAGGGATGATCACTCCTCCGGTGGGGCTCGATATTTTCATGGCGTCCAATGTGGGGGGAGTCTCTTTGAAGGAAGTGTCGTTGAAAGTGATTCCGTTTTTGATAGCGAGTATTCTCGCTCTTGCGCTTATCACGTTTTTCCCCGGCGTATCTCTGTGGTTGCCCGATCTCCTGGGAATTAAATAGGGAGGATCCGCAATGAAAGCGACTGTGCTGGTGGAAAATTATACGTCGAGATCGGATTTGACTCCCGAGTATGGTCTGAGCGTCCATCTGTCCGTCGGGGGAGCGTCCATTCTGATGGATACGGGTCAGAAGGACGCGCTTTTCGCAAACGCCACGGTGCTGGGCGTCGATCTGACGAAGCTCGACCATATCGTGCTCAGTCACGGACATTTCGATCATGCGGGAGGACTCGGGCGCCTTCTCGTCAACGCGCGAAAAACGCATGTGTGGGCGCACGAGAGTTTCGAGGACGCGCATATGCGGGTAAGAAAGGGAAACGCCACTTTTATCGGCTGCCATCTCAACAGGAAATCGGTGACGTTCCACCCGGTGCGAGAAACGACGGAGGTTGCTCAAGACGTGTTTGCTCTTGAAGTCCCGGTCGAGGAGAGAAAACCCGAATTCGTGGATACTCCGAGGCATCTGGTCGTTCCCCTTGAGGAAGGCGGATACGGAACGGACCCTTTCCGGGACGATATCTCCCTTGTCGTAAAGGGCGAGCATGGCCTGAGCGTCATTCTCGGCTGCGCCCATGCGGGTGTGGTGAATATTCTTGAAACGGCGTCGCGCGCTTTCGGAACGAGAACGTTCCATGCGGTGCTCGGAGGAATGCACTTGGGGGACAGTTCCGCGGCGTTCGTGGATAGAGTGACTTCGGCGCTCGCGGAACGTTTCCGGGTGGACGTTTGGAGGCCGTGTCACTGCACGGGGATTCATTCCTCTTGGGAACTCGCGTCGAAGGTCGGGAACGTCGAATGGGCGGGGGTGGGAACGATCCTGGAACTCTGAAGAACCCGCGGAAAAAATCGAAAGCGCAAAGGGCGGCGTCTTGAGTCGATCGGTTGTTTCGCTTTTTCCCGATAACATGCGGCAAAAACGGAGTATTGGAGATGGTACGGGATGTTGGATGCGCTCAAAATTACGGTGCTCGCGGAGGACAGCGTGCCCTACGAGAGTCCGCTCCTCGGTCAGCACGGGGTTTCATTCTGGCTGGAGGCCGAGGCGAACGGGGATGTAAAAAGAGTTCTCGTCGACGTGGGACAGAATCCGGATGCGCTGCTCTACAATATCGAGCGGCTGAAGATCCCTCTCGGGGAGAGCGACGCGGTTGTGCTGACGCACTGTCACTACGACCACACGCAGGGGCTTTCGAAAATTCTGAAAGCGATGGGGCGGCGCGATGTTCCGGTAATCGCGCATCCGGCGCTTTTTCGCCCGAACTTTATCACGGCCCCGTTCTTCCGGCACGTGGGAGTGATGCAGGGGGATGAACCCCTCGACATTCAAGCGGCCGGAGGAAGTCTCTTCCTCTTCTCGGAACGGTTGCAGCTGATGCCCGGTCTTGCGACGACCGGCGAGGTCCCGCGAACGACGGATTTCGAGGAGGTCGGCATCGCGCTCTCCACGGTGGATGAAAAAGGGCGCGTCGTGCCCGACCAGATGCCCGACGACATTGCGCTCGTCGCCAGGGTGAAAGAAAAAGGCGCCGTTGTTGTGACCGGATGCAGTCACGCGGGGATCATCAATATACTTAAACACTCTATCGAACCGGGCGAGCGGCTTGATGCCGTCATCGGAGGGCTGCATCTCGTGGAGGCCTCGAAAGACCGTATTCAGAAGACGGTTTCGGCGTTGAAGGAATTCGCTCCGTCGCTTGTCGCCGCAGGGCACTGTACGGGGTTCCGCGCACAGGCGGCACTCTACTCGGAATTCGGTGAAAAATTCGCAACGATGGGGGTAGGGACCGTTTTCGCCTTCAAGGCGTAGCGGAAGTGCAAACAAGTATTGAAACGGAGGCGTATGTGACCATGTCGCAACAGGATCTTCGGACAGGGGCCGTGTTTACGGTCGGTTTGGCGTTGTTCAGCGCCCATTTCGGCGTGGGGGATATCATCTTCCCCGGAAAGCTCGGTTTCGATACCGGATCGCTCTGGCTCATCGCGGGATTCGGATATTTCTTCGTCAACACGGTGATCGCGTACCTCGGATATCTCGCCATGGCGAAAGACCGGGTCGGGATCGCGCATATGGCGGGTGAAATTCTGACGCCGTTTTGGGGGAAGCTTTTCGGGGCTATTCTGATGCTCGTCGTCGGACCGGTGTTCATCCTTCCCCGCGTCGCGTCGGCCACGCATGAGATGTCCATACTCCCCTTCTTTCCCCAGGCCGGCATAGTGATTACCCTCGGCGTCTTTTTTGTTCTGAACGCCTATGTCTGCCTCAACAGAACCGCTGTCGTCGACAGGCTCGGCAAGGTGCTTTCGCCGGCGCTCGTGCTGTTCATAGGCGCGATCGCCGTAAAGGGCATCCTGACGCCCATCGCCATGCCCGTCGCCAGTACGGTGACGAGCAAAGCCGCGTTCGGCGTCGGCTTCAATTTCGGGTACAACACCATGAACGCCATCGCCGCGGTGCTGATGGGGGGGTGGATACTGAACGTCTTCACTCTGCAGGGAATAACGGAACCGGGAGCCCAGCAGCGCAATCTCGTCCGGGTCGGCCTGGTGACGGTCGTTCTGCTCGGGGCGACCCAGATGAGCCTCACCTGGCTTGGAGCGAGCGCGGGCGGCGTGTATCCGGAAGCGACGCTCGGGGATCTCCCGCTGAAGGTGACGATGCACCTTTTCGGAAGACTCGGCATGATGGTCTTCGCCGTTCTCATGGCGTTGGCCTGCTTCACGACGAGCGCCGGTCTGACCGCTACGGCGGGAGCGTTTTTCGAGCAGATCTCGGGCGGCAGTCTGAAGTATCCGGTCGTCGTGATCGCGTCGAGTATCTGCGGTTTTGCCCTGGGGTTGGTCGGACTGTCGCGGATCGTCGGGTACACCGTGCCGTTTTTGGCGCTGCTCTATCCCGCGCTGATCGTCATCATCTTCGGCACGTTCTTCCTCGACGTCAAGGCGCAGCGCCCCATGCTCGTCGGAGGGGTTCTCGTCGCGCTGCTGTTCGGTCTCTTCGACGCGACGAAAACGGCGGGATTCACCGTCGAATGGATGGAGTCGATCGTCTCCGTCATGCCGCTCGGGCAGCAAGGATTCCCCTGGCTTCTTCCGACCGCGGTTGGCCTGATCGCCGGAAAACTCTTCGGCGGCATGACGGGAAAGAACGCTTAGAGCTTTTTTCTGTTCAAGGTACTCGACGGGCAACGAATGGGAGCCGGTTATTCGGACGGCTCCCATTCGTTTTCGAGATCTTCGATAAGACGCTCGGTCTCCGACAGAAGACTGAGCAGTGTTGCGGCGACGGCTTCTTCCGAAAGATTGTCGATTTCCTTGTGCAGCGCTTCCGCAAGAAGAAATGCCTCGCCTTCGCCGAAATAGGCGAGGTTTCCCTTGAGCCTGTGGGAGAGGAGGCGAAGTTCCTGCCGGTCTTTCTTATCGAACGCCTGGCGCATCGAGTGGAGAATCGTCGGCGCGAGCGCTAAAAACTCCCCGACGACCTTCTGCGCCAGCTCCTTGTCGCCCTCGGTGAACGAGATGATAGCGGAGTGTGCGTCTTCCCCGCGTGCCGGGGACATGCGGGCGGGCGGGGTACCGCTGACTTTTCCCACCGTGGAAAGAAGCGTCTCCAGCTTGACCGGTTTTGCAAGGTAGTCGTCCATGCCTGCCGCCATGCAGCGGTCCCTGTCCTCCGGCCTGGCATAGGCGGTTATGGCCACTATCGGAGTGCGCCGTCCCCGCCGTTTTTCCTCGGCGCGGATGGCCAGAGTGGTTTGTAATCCGTCCATGTCCGGCATCTGGATATCCATAAGGATGATTCCCCAATTTTCGTCGAAGAGAATATCGAGCGCTTCTCGCCCGGAGGCTGCGGCGCGTACGGCGTAGCCTCCGTGCTCCAGGCTGGCGGCGATGATTTTTCTGTTCATGGGGTTGTCTTCCACCAGCAGCACCGGCGGAGTTCGTGGGTTGTCGGGAATGTCCGTCGTCGAGAAAGGAAGGAAGAAGGAGATTTCCAGGCCCTCTTTCCTTTTCTTCACCTCGAGCCTTCCACCCATGGACGTGATGACCGACGAGCAGATCGAAAAACTCAGGCCGGGAGGAGCGCTTCCTTCGACGACGGGAATCGAGGGCATCGAGATGGTGTCGCTCATCCACTCGATGGAGAAGAGCGCCTCCATTCCTTCGGGGGTGAATCTCCGGACGACGACGGACAGTTGCACTTGGCTCTCCGAACTCAACGCGACGACGTTGGAAAGAAGAAGATGGAGAATGTTCTCGAGCTGCGCTCCGTTTCCTCGCACCAAACGTGGAATGGAGTGGTCGATCTCGAGGCGGATAAGCGGCTTTTTCCTGCGAACGCGCTGGTGTATATTTTTCAACGCATTTACACAGACTTCCTCGACTGAAAACGGCCCGTCGCCGGGTTGCGGCGTCTGATGAGCGGAAGGAGGCAGCGGCGTTTCCGAAGCGCAACGGCTGTATTGGGCGCGCCAGGGCATGAAGGGAGTGCGGGTTGTGTGTTTCATGCCAGCGACTCGGAGCGCGTTCTTTCACGCAGAAAATACCGTTTCAAAGGCCGTCCCGGGCCGCTGTATTCGAACTGTACCTTTACGACGCCGATTCTGGAAAGATGATCGAGATAACGCCATGCCGTAGAGCGGGAGATGGAAAGGCGTCCGCAGATGTCTTCCGCGGATAGTCCCTTTTCCGTCGTCAGCTCTTTCGAAATGAGAGAGAGGGTTCCCGGTTGCAGTCCCTTGGGCAGCTTCTCCCCCTGGCCCCTGGATGCCGCCGCGATCTCGAAAATAGCGTCCAGGGCCTCCTGGGTGGCCTCTTCGGTTCCGGAGAGCATCCGTGTCCTGTGATCGAGGTAGGCCTCTAACGACGTCCGAAAGCGCTTCAGCGAGTACGGTTTGATCAAGTAGTCGAAAGCGCCCAGCATTTTTGCCTGGGAAACGAGCTGTGCGTCCTTGCCGGCGGATACGAGAATCACGTCTGCGTCGTTCCCGTCCGCGCGGAGTTTTTTGAGCGCGTCGAGTCCTGAAAGACGCGGCATGAAGATGTCCATTACGATGAGATCGGCGGAAGACGTCTCGAAAAAACGGACAAGTTCCATACCGTCGCAGACCGCGCCGGCCACGACAAAACCACGGAGTTGCCGGAGCGTCTGTACATGAAGGCTGCATACCATGGGATCGTCTTCGGCCACAAGCACCTTGACGGGAAGTCTTCGTTTCGCCATTGTTCTCACCCCTTTGCATGAATTATATGCGTTCTCCCGACGTTCGTAAACACAATGAACAAAAAGAAAATCAATGAACAAAACTCTTGCTTTTTTTCGGCCTGTGATTCACAATAGAAAACACAAATTATTGCGCTCTTGGTTCGGTTGATGAACTTCCCCACGCACTGGTTCCGCTTCCCGAAGGCCTGCCCCGGGTCTTCAGCGAGAAGCGGAACCCCCTTTTTTTAGCACTCCGCTGTACGCTTGACTTTCAATTCGTCGCGAGGCATTATTGACATGCTTGAAGGAGGGGTAACGATGACGAATTTTTCGCACTCGATCGCGCCGTATATTCTGTACGCCTGTTCGCTGACGCTTATTCCGCTCGGGATAAATCGCATACGCGCCGGCAGTCCGGTCAAGGGAATGCTGGATTTTGTGGGCGCCGGTGTGATCGCAGTCATGGCCTGGAGCCTCGGCAACCCGTAAGGCGAGGAAAAGTCGCTGTTGCTTTCAGCATTTCGTACGTTTCTTTTTCGTCTTTGTGTGGTACACTCTGTCCGTTTTGCTCCGAATTTCATGTACTATTATTTGAGGGAGGTCTTTGAATGAATCGTTTCAGAAAAGTATGCGCATCTTCTCTTCTGCTCCTCTGCCTTATGGCGTCCGCGGCGGCGGCGACCGAGGCGAAGCCCGAGCCGGCTCCTGTCGAGGCGTCGTCCCCCGCAGTCGTCGAGAAAGCAGCGGCCGCGGACCCGGAGACCGTGCTCGCAACCGTTGGTTCGACCGAAATCAAGCTGAAGGACGTCAGTGCGATCATTGCTCGACTCGATCCTCAGCGTGCTGCTATGTACGACAACGAGATGGGGCGCCGTGCGATTCTCGAGGAACTTGTGAACATGGAACTCTTCTCCCTGCTCGGAGCCGAACTCGAGGTCGAAAAAGACCCGAAGTTCATCGAGACGATGGCAGAAGTCAAGAAGGACGTCACGCGTCAGTTCGCGGTCGAGGCGATAATGAAGGACGTCGCCGTCTCCGACGAGGAGCTTGACGAGTATTATGAGAAGAATAAGGAAAACTTTCAGGTTCCGGAGACCGTCCGGGCAAGTCACATACTGGTCGCCGACGAGGACGGTATGAAGAAGGTGCGCGCGGATCTCGACGCGGGGATGTCCTTCGAAGACGCGGCCAGAAAGCACTCTTCCTGCCCCTCGAAGGAGCAGGGAGGCGACCTCGGGTACTTCTCGAAGGAGCAGATGGTTCCCGAGTTCGCTGCTGCGGCCTTCGCGATGAAGGTTGGCGAGATCTCCGCGGAACCTGTGAAGACTCAGTTCGGTCTGCATCTGATTAAGCTTGTCGATAAAAAAGAAGCCTCTGTTCGCCCGCTGGAAGAGGTTCGCTCGCAGCTTGCCGAGTCCCTTCTGAACGACAAGAAGGCAGGAGTTTATAAGGGCGAGTTGGCGAAGCTCCGCGAAAAGCATACGGTCGTCATCGCGGGCGAGAAGAAATAGTTCGTTTTATCGGAGGTTGTAACGGCGTATAGCAAGAGGGGGGACCGCATCGGACGGTTCCCCCTCTTGCTTCGTTCGTCCTCCGACGTTGCTCAGGAGCCTTTCTCCCGTGTTTCGGACCAGAAGCAGAATCTGTTCCTCCCGCGCTCCTTCGCCTTGTACATAGCCATGTCGGCGCACTTCATCAGTTCCTGCACGTTTTTCCCGTCCTGCGGATAGCAGCTTATGCCGATGCTTGCGGTGATCGAGACGCATGCGTCTCCGAGAGAAACGGGTCCCGAGACGTTGCGCAGAAGGCGTTCCGCGCATGCGGCCACATCCTCCTTCGACGACGGAGAGGTGATGACGACGGTGAATTCGTCTCCGCCCATACGCGCTACGGTATCCTTTTCCCCCATCTCCCCGGCGATCCGCCTGGCGGTTTCCTGGAGCAGCAGGTCGCCGCTGTCGTGTCCGAGGGTGTCGTTGATGTTCTTGAAGCCGTCCAGGTCCATGAAGAACACCGCGACATTCTCGTTGCTTGCGATGGCGGCCAGAAGACGGGAGTGGAAGAGTTCGCGGTTCGCCAGCCCCGTCAGCGCGTCGTGCCACGCATGGTAGCGTATCTCGGCCTCCATTCGCTTCCGTTCGACGATTTCGCGGAGGAGGTCTTCGTTCGTTCTGGCGAGTTCCTTCGTTCGTACCGCGACCTCTTTCTCCAGGTTGTTCCGATAGAGAGCCAGTTCTTCCTTCGACTTCTCCAGAAAATGGATTTTTTCCTGAAGGGAGAGGTTAAGACTGTTGATTCTGCGCAGAAGCAGCGTCGTGCCGATCACTCCGGATGTCGCCGAGATGACGATCGAGAGGTAGTCCGGGTAGGACGGGGCGCTTCGACTCTCCTCCTCTTCGGCAAGCAGCCCCATGAAGAGGCCGAGGACTCTTGAGGGGGAGGCGAGCGCGTGGAGAAAGAGGCGTCCGGAGCGGTCCGTCGTCGCCACGATGACTGGTTTTTTTCTGCGCAGCGCCCAGGCGACGGTGCGGTCCTCGATGAGCGGCGCTTTTTCCTGCTCGAGGAAGCGCAGTCCGTCGGGGGGATCGGCGTACGCCGGAACGAGAGCCATGTCGTCGTTCTCGTCCGCAAGGAAAAACGCAAGGGGGCCGAACGGCTGGAGCGCGCGGATCTTCACGACGGATTCCCGAAGGATGTCCTCCACCGACTCCAGCCCGGTGAGCGTCGCCGCGAAGGAGCCGATGTCGAGGGCGACGTCGAGGGCCTCCATAGCGGCCCTGCGTTCCATGGCCAAGAAGGCGACCCGTTCTTCGAGCGTGAGGATTGTCTGATCTCTGTCCATGTCCCTCTCTCCTTTTCCGCATACGGATTTGCGGTTTTATGCTCTTGTCGTTTATTATACTCTGCCGGAGAGGTATGATAGGATAGTGATGGAATTTATAGACCCGAAGAAAGAGTTTCCCGGAGAACGTCCACCGACGTTTCGGGGGCAAGGAGGTTATACAATGGTTGTTTTTAACGGCACAACGGCCCCGAGAAGCGCGGAAGCGCCGCATACTTTCCGAGCCGCAGCCGCTGCATCGCCGTCCGCGAGAATACGGACGGAGTTTTTCGGAGGGAGGCGCTGATGGATTTTGTAGGGCTTTTTCTCATATTCTGCGCTCGCATCGTCGATGTGAGCTGCGGTACGGTGCGCATCCTCTTTCTCGTGAGGGGAAGAAGAGCGCTCGCGGCGCTCATAGGCTTCGTCGAGGTGATGATCTACCTTACCGCGCTGGGGCATATCATCGGAGGCGGCCGAGAGATGAGTCTGCTCCAGATGGTGGTCTACTGCGCCGGGTTCTCCACAGGGAACTTCGTCGGCTCTTTCCTGGAGGAGAAGCTGATGAACGCCTATGTCTTCCTCGAACTTATCATGGACCGCACGCCGGAGACCAAGGAAATGATCGACAACATCCGCGCCGACGGCTTCGGAGCGACGGTGCTCTACGGAAGAGGACGCGACGGCGTCAGGACCATCGTGAAAGTTATCTGCCGCAGAAAGGACATCCCGGTCATCGTCGCGCATACCCACAACAAAGGCTTCATCTGCATAAGCGATGTGAAGGGGTGTTCCGGAGGCCAGTTCCGCATGCAGCGAAAATGAAATCGGATCTACACCCCTGATTCACGGAAGGAAGGGATGGGGCTTCATGAAGGACGATCTGAAAGTTGTTCGTGAAGGGAGCGTCAAGCGGATCGGCGTCCGGCAAGGAGGGGTATGCCCGGAGGGTTTCTGCGAAAGGACGTTGCGCCTTGACAAAGAGCTGACCCGCTGGAAGCGCGAGGAGGCCGTTCTGCGCGACATAGAGCGCCGGTATCTTGCGCTTCTGGACAGCCCGCTCCTTATTCTGCTGATTCTCTCCGAAGGGAGGGTGCTCTTCATGAACAGACGGGGAGAGGAGTTTTTCGGATTCTCTCTTCGAGAGCGCCCGCGCTTTCTTCTGTCCGAGTATGCCGCGCCCGGATACGCTTCGTCGGTGGAAAGCCTGTTCGCTCCCGAAGCGGACGGCGTCGTCCGCGGGAACCGCCTTACGTTCGGCATCCGCTCGGAAGACGGAAAGGAGCGCATGATCGACTGCGCGTTCGCCCCCGGCGTGTATCAGGGAGCCCCGGCTCTCTGGGGCACGGGGTACGAACTTCCCGAGAGGCCTGCCGACGGAGGCGCGAAAGACGACGGCGCCGGCAGTTTACTGGCGGCAAGCGAGGACCTGCTTCTTTGCTTTATGGACGCCGAGGGCGTACCCGTGTTTCTTACGGAGGGGTTCAGAAGGATCTCCTCCATGCTCTGGGGGCGTGCGCCGGAGGAGGAGGAATCCCTTCTGAAGCTGCTTCCTTCCGATGCCGAAGGGGCGTCGTTCCGTGTCGCGTTCGAAAGGGCGTGCGCCGGCGAACCTGCCGAGACGGGTCTGGAGACGGGAGAATCTCTGTTCGCTTGCGCCTTCGCTCCTGTCTACAGCAGAGAGGGGGTGCTTCTCGGGACATCCTTGCTTCTGACGGACAGGAAGGAGCGGCGGCGCCTGGAGCAAGAGCGCTCCGCGGAGGCTGAGAATTTTCAGCGCCTTTTCGCCGTCTCTTCGGAGATGATGCTCATCAGTTCGGTCGAAGAAGGACGGATCGTCCGAAGCACTCCCTCCTTTCTCTCCCGGACGGGGTACTCCGAAGGCGCTCTTTCCGGAATGAAAGAAGAAGATCTCTGTCTTCATCCCGATGCGGAAGAGCGGAAACGTCTTCTGGTCGAAATTCGGCGGAACGGCTTCGTCGAGGACTTCGAAGCGGAGATCGAGAACTCCTCCGGAGAGCGTTTCAGCGTATGCGGTGTTGTCGCGATGATCACCACCGGAGGGCGGGACTGTCTTCTGTACGTTCTCCGGGATGTTCCGTCGAAAGAAGAGGAATCGCTTCCGGAGAGACGATGCGAAGATGTCTCGGCGGAAGCGCTTCATATTCTCCCCGAGCCTTCTCCGGAGGCGGCTTCCGAAGCGCCGACGGAAGCTCCCGCAGAACCATCGTATCGAGAAGAAGTCGTCCAGCCCTCCCCCTCGACCTTGGAGCATTGCCGGCCGTCTTCCGCCGCTTCCTCCGCCGATTCTCCGTGCATGCTCTTTTTGGAACGCGAGGACGCGCTCATCTGCGCTCTTGATTCCGAATGCATGCCCTTATTTATGACGAGAGGCTTCAAAAATATATGCGAAACGCTCTGGGGACGCTTCCCGAAGGAAAAGGAGTCCATTCTCGGGGTACTTCCATCCGGGCTGGAAGGGGAGTCTTTCCGCACGGCGATTCGGAAAGCGCTGAGCGGAGAAGCTTCGCAGACGGGGCAGGAGTCGGGAGCATCGTACTTCCTCCTCTCTTTTTCTCCGGCCCATGACGCGGATGGGCGTCTTTCCGGTATTTCCCTGCTGGTGACGGACAAAACCGCCCAGCGCTCCCTGGAAAGGGAGAGGCGTGCCGAAGCGGACAGGTTCCGCCGCCTTTTCTCCGCTTCCCCCGAGATGATGCTGATCTCTTCCGCTGAAGAGGGACGCCTGCTTCAGTGCAATCGCGCGTTCCTTTCCCGTATGGGATACTCGGAGCCGTCGGTGCTGGGCCGTACGGAGGAGGAACTCGGTATCTACGAAGGACCGGGGCAGAGAGAGCGTCTTTTGAAGGAGCTTGAAGACGTCCCCTCGGTCGAGAAGTTCGAGGTGCGGCTGAAGGCGTCCTCCGGAGAGGTATTTCCGGCGAAAGTCTCCGTCGAAAGGATCGAAACGGAGGGGCGTCACTGCCTGCTTTCCGTCTTCCATGACATTTCGAACGAGAAACAGGCGGAAGACCGTAAGCGCGCACCTATGGACACGCTTTCCGGAATCCCCAACCGCCAGGGGTTCGAGCGGATTCTGAATACGGAGATAGACCGCGCGATGCGATACAAGGGAAATATGTCGCTGATCCTGATCGACGTGGACGGTTTCGGCGCGCTGAACGAAGCTCTGGGGCGGGCCGCCGGCGACAGAGTGCTGAAGGACTTTTGCACCGCAGTCAAGGGCCGAATCCGTCCCACCGACTTCATAGGGCGCTGGGGAGGCGACGAGTTCGCGGTGCTGACGCCGATGAGCGGGCCCCTCGCCTTCCAGGTGGCCGAAGCGATCCGCGACATGATTTACCATTACAAATTTCTTCCCGACAGAACGCTCTCCTCCAGCATCGGAGTTGCGGAGTTCCGTCGGAGCATGGATATGTTCGAATTTATTCAAAGGGCGGAGGACGCTCTCGCCGAAGCCAAGAAGGCGGGGGGGAACAAAGCGCTCCTTGCGCCCTTCGTCCCGTAACGCCCCGCAGCGCAGTCGGAAGATGGGGACGACACATTCCGAGGAGGAAGAGTATGAGCAGGGTTCAGATTATTGTTGAAGGCATGACCGCGAGCGGTAAGTCGACGGTGGTGAATCTCCTCTCCGAACGTCTTGGGTTGCGCGTCATGCCGGAGGAGTTTCGAGATCAGTACGATCTGCTTCGCCGTTTTCATCTGGAGCGGCGCTGGGCGTTCCCCATGCAGCTCAACTTTCTTGTGACGAGGTTCGCGCAGTACCTTTGCGCCTCCGAATCGGACGAGTATATCCTTGATCGCAGCGTTTTCGGCGACAAGATATACGCGACGCTCTACTATAAGCTGGGGTATTTCCGCGACAGCCAGTTCGGAACGTACCTGATGCTCTACGACTCGCTCCTGAAGCATCTGACCATGCCCGGGCTGATCGTCGTGCTCTCCTGCCCTTTCGAAGAGATCATGCGGCGCATCCGGATGCGGGGGCGCCCCGACGAAATTGAAGCCGGCGAGGAGTATTGGCGCTCGCTCTACGACGCGTACTCCTCCTTTCTGGATTTCGTGCGCTCGGAGACGGGGCTGTCCTCCTCCAGATGTATGACTCTTGACTTGGGCGATCCGGCGTTTATTCACACTCCGGAGAAAGTGGAGCAGTTTGTGGAGGAAGTGAATAGCGCCCTGGGGAGGCGGATGCCGGAGAGAACCGCAGGGGGGTGAGACTGTGACGTTGAGGGTGTGCGAGTATTGCGGAAAGGCGTGGATCGACGGCGGCGAGAACAAACCCGCCCCGCTCTGCCCTCCGTGTACGGAGGAGCTGAACGGCATTTACATGCTTGCATGGAGCTACCTTCGCGACTCTACCGCGGAATTCGGAAGACACCGCAAAATTACGGCGCAGCAGCTCGCCTCGGAGCTGGGGATCGACGTCAAGGCTATCGACATGCTTGTGAAGATGGGAAAGATACAGACCGAGTCCTCTGCCGACGAAAAGACCCCGGAGGAGAGGGAAAAAAGCCTTGAAACGCTCCGACAGCTCAGAAAAGGGCTTCGGAGAAGCTCCAGGCACGACAGAAGAGGGCGCTGACACGCCGCGCTTCAAAAGATTTTTTTGCTATGGAAGGGAGTCCGTCTTATGATGTACGACGTTATTATAGTGGGGTCCGGACCTGCCGGAATTTTTGCCGCTATGGAGTGCGTCCAGCGTGGAAAGAAAGTGCTGATCATCGACAAGGGACGGCTGATCCGCGAACGCAAGTGCCCTATCGTCGAAGGGACGAGCAAGACCTGCCTGAACTGCTCCTCGTGCAGTATCGTGTCCGGATGGGGAGGAGCCGGTTCCGCGTCCGACGGGAAGCTCACCCTGACCACGGGTTTCGGTGGCAACCTCGAAGAGAGCATCGGCGAGGACGCGCTCCTCGATATGATCGCGCATGTAGACAGGGTCTTCGTCGAATACGGCGCCGACAACCACGCGTACGAACCGTCCGGCGATATCGTTCGCGAGACGATCAGGAAGGCCTCCAGCGTGGGGATCAAGATTCTGCCCGCGCGGATCCGTCATATCGGTACGGACGCCTCGCGCGAAGTTCTCAACAACATGTACGAGGCGCTGAAGCCGAAGTGCGACATCATGATGGGAACCTTCGTCGAAAACCTTCTGATCGAGAACGGACGCGCCTGCGGCGTCGTCCTCGCCGACGGAACCGTCCACAGAAGCGAGAGCCTCATCGTCGCTCCCGGAAGGGAGGGGGCGTCCTGGCTGGCAGGCGTCGTCGCCAAGCTGAACATCCCCATCGCCTCCATGCCTGTCGACATAGGCGTGCGGGTGGAAGTACCCGACAGCGTCTGCGAGGACCTCACGCGGCACTTCTACGAAATCAAGTGCCTGTACAACACGCCGACCTTCGACGACAGATGCCGCACTTTCTGCATGAATCCTTCCGGGTTCGTCGTCTACGAGTACAACCAGGCGCACGATCTCGTCACCGTCAACGGACACAGCCTGAAGAACGTGAAGTCCAGAAACACGAACTTCGCCATCCTGGTGACGAAAAACTTCACGCAGCCGTTCAACGACCCCATAGGGTACGCCACGCACGTCGCAAAATTAGCGAACATGCTCGCCGGAGGCGGTATTCTCGTCCAGCGTCTCGGAGATCTCCGTGACGGCAGACGCTCCACTCAGTCGCGTATCGACCGGGGGATGATCACGCCGACGGCGAACGCCCAGCCGGGAGACCTCAGCCTCGTACTTCCGCACCGGTACCTTACGGACGTCGTGGAATTTCTCGACGGTCTCAACTCCATCATGCCGGGAGTCAATCAGAACGACACGCTGCTCTACGGAGTGGAGATCAAACTGTACTCCCTGAGGCTCGAACTTCGGAAAAACCTGGAAGTGCCGATCATCGAACGCCTGTTCATGGCGGGCGACGGCGCAGGCGTCAGCAGAGGAATAATACAGGCGGCCGCGAGCGGTGTCGTCGCGGCGCGCGGCGCGCTGGCTTAGCGCGGATGGGGAGGAATGCGGCATGCGGATAAAAACAGCGCCCGACGATTTTCGCGTAGAAGAGGTGCTCCACTTCGCTCCGGCGAAGAAAGAGGCCCCGTTTCGCGTCTTCCTGCTTGAAAAAGAGGGGTGGAACACCGCCGACGCGGTTCAGGAGGCGGCGAAAGCATGCGGCGTGCCGCTCGCCGAGATCCGCTCCGTCGGAAAGAAGGATCGGCACGCGCACACCGTCCAGCACGTCTCCGTACCGGCGAAATACGACCTCGCTTACGAAGGCAAGGGGTTCGTCATCCGCTTCGCCGGATACTCGACTGCCCATCTTGTGCCCGCCGTTCTGAAAGGAAACCGCTTCTCGGCCACGCTCCGCGACATGACCGAAGCGGAGGCCGGGAGATGCGGCGCACGCCTTGCGGAGATAGCGGCGCGCGGCTTCGCCAACTACTTCGACGATCAGCGTTTCGGCAACGTCGGGGAGAAGGGGGAGTTCTTCGCCGAAATGCTTGTGAAGCGCCGCTTCGGCCCGGCGCTCAGAAAATACTTCTCGTTCCGTCACCCCGACGCGCCCCTGCCGCTTAAAAAGCGGAAGGCGCAGGTCGCCGCGCTCTGGGGGAAGTGGGAGGAGATGGCGCCGCTCTGCCCCGAGCCTCTGCTGAAACAGATGCTCGATATCCTCCGCAGAAAAGGGGAGGGCGGGTACAGGGCCTGCCTCAAGCTCATCTCCGCTCAGGAGATGGGGCTCTACTTCTCCGCCTATCAGAGCTTCTTATGGAACGAGACTCTCAGCCGCTTCCTCTCGAAACAGCCGGGTGAGTTTTTCTCCGTGCCGGTGAAGACCGGCGATCTTGTGCAGTACAAAACGCTCGACGAAGGAGTCCTTTCGCGCCTTCTTGCCGAGCCGCTGCACACGGCCGCCCCGGATATGCCCCCGCACGCTTCGGACATCGGCGACGTCTTCTCCTCGGTTCTCTTCGAAAGGGGTGTCCGTCTCTCAAAATTCCGCCTGAAGGAAGTCGAGCAGGCCTACTTCTCTTCATTCCCGCGCGCCTGCGCCGTGATACCGGAGAACATGCAATGGAAAAGGGAAGAGGATGCCCTCTTCCCCGGAAAAACCGCGCTGCGCGTCGACTTCTTCCTCCCCCGCGGCAGCTACGCCACGATGATGCTCAAGAGCGCCGGAGAAGGAGGGTTTCAGGAACCTCTGACGTAACGGTAGAAAATACCCTTGACCGGTTTGGGAAGCGTTCTCGTCGAGAAGACGATCTTGTGCTCGTCCACGTCGAGGACCGCCAACGAGACCGGGAAAGGAAACTGGCCGATATCCACGACCGGCTGAATCTTCTGCAATTCCTTACGGATGACGTCCGTCTGGTCGTCGTGGTTGATCTTGATCGCCGTGTCCTTCAGCCAGATCTGTTTGCCTTGTCGGATTTCAAGTTTGGTGGTCACTTCCGCCAGAATGTTGAGTCCCCCGGAGCGATAGTTCCCCCGCGCGTCGATCCTGCCCTGCTTCAGGTCGATGGAAATACGGCTCCAGTCGCCGCCCGCGAAGCTTGTCAAAGCCGCGTTGATATCCTTTTCAAGCGCGATCAGCTCGACGTTGCTCCGAAGGACGTTCCCGACCTTGAGGGAATTACGTTCTCCCATCCTCCACTCCGAAGGTGGATTCAACTCCAGGAAGGACGACTCGATGGCGATCTTGTCCACGCGGAATCCGCCGATGGAAGCGCCGTGGATGAAGATGGAGATGTTGCGTACGTTTCCGGCGTTGTCCGGCTCCCCATCCATACGAAGTTCCATCGCCTCCGGATTCGTCAGCGAAACCAGAAGGGAGAGCAGGCGTTCCCCGTTGTTCGCGGGCTCGAAATTCCCTTTGAACTCGCGGGTGGGCTGTTCTGCAAAAGCGGTTGCGGAGATGAAAAGAGAGACGACCAGCAGAAAGGCGCATATTTTTGTTCGCATGGTTCCTTCCTCCTCGGATGATGTGGTGTTGCTCTATTTTTTCGCCTTCGGAAAAACGCACGATGCGCATCCCTCCTCTCTTTTCCGAGGCTTTAGCTCTTGCGTCCGTTAGGCTATACTAGCAGAAAATCGCTATGTGCTCCAGATCATTCTGCATGCGGAGGGAGGTTGTGGGGAGATTAAGCGCGTGTAGTGCCGCCGATTCGGTGTTCCAAGCCGAAGGGCCGATCTCAGGGAGAAAGGCTGAAAGGATGGTGTTTCGCTGGTGAAAAGCATACGCACCAAAATAATGGCATCGTTTATCATCGCTACCGTCGTTTTTATGACGATCATGGGAGCGACGCTCTATTTCCGCGTCGACGGCAAAGTAACCGGCCTGACGGAGGATATGGCTCTGCGAATTTCGAGGGCAAGCTCGGTCGGCCTCTCCGAGTGGGTCGACAACATGGTCAATCTGACCGGCGCCTTTGCGGAGCTTGACTTTGTGAGGTCCCCGGATTGGACGCGGGCGGGAGCTTTTCTTGAAGTTCAGCTAAAAAAACACCAGCGTCTGTTCGAGATGTTCTTCATTTCCGACCTCGAAGGGCGTGTCCAAGGGACGGGAGGAACGACTGCGGACATCTCCGGAAGAGCGTATTTTAAAACGCTTATGCAGGGTGAAGCGAAGATGGTCATCTCCAATCCGGTAGTTTCTCTTGTCACAGGAAAAGTCGTCTTCGTAATCGCGCACGCCATACCCGGCGTCGACGGCAAGCCCGCAGGCGTCTTCGCCGCGACGGTGCTTCTTCAGAACCTCCAGCGTCTTGTCGACGGCGTCCGTGTCGGGGAAACCGGGTACGGTTGGATCGTCGACGGAACCGGAGTCGTCGTGGCGCACCGCGACAGAGAGCATATCGGGAAGTTCGATGTGCGTCAAGACGCGGCCTATGCAACAGTCTGGAAAAGGATGTCCGCGGGAGAGACGGGGTTCGAGCTGTATTCACGCTTCGACGGAACTCCGGCCTATGTATTCTTTACGCCCATCGAGAGATCTCCCGGGTGGTCGTTCGCAGTCACCGTACTCGAAAGCGAGATCAAGGCGACTGCCGTGGATCTCTCGTGGACCATCGTGATCATCGTGGCCTTCGTGGTCGTCGCGTTCATGATCATCTCCCTACTTATCGGCAACTCGATCACCCGGCCGGTGCGGACGGTCCAGAGTCTCGCGGAAAGGGCGAAGAGCGGAGATCTCACCATACTCAGGAGCGACTTCAATATCAAAACGAAAGACGAACTCGGCAGAATGGCCGATGCGCTCGCCGACATGATTCAAGTGCAGCGTCATATGGTGCGCGACCTGAAGGAGAAGGCCGTCGGCCTCTCCGCGCTCTCCGAGGAGACAGCCGCCTCCACGGAAGAAGTGACCAGCGCCGTCAGCGAAGTGGCCGAAACCAACGCCTCTCTTGCTGAAAAGACGCGGAGCGGACGCCAGGACACAGTCGACGCATCTATGGTGATGCTCGAAATGAGCAGCCTGATTCAAATAGCCCAGAACCTCGCGACAAAGGCCGATAAAAATTCGGAGGAGATGGCTTCGGCCGCCTTGCAGGGCGAAGCCACGGTCGAGAAGACCATAAACCAGATGGAACGAGTGAAGGAATCGGTCTCGGAAACGGAGGCGTTCCTTTCGCAGCTCGATACGTTCTCGCAGCGTATCGGCGTAGTCGGCGAGACGATAACGGGAATCGCGGAGCAGACCAACCTGCTCGCGCTGAACGCCGCCATCGAGGCCGCGCGCGCAGGCGAGGCCGGCAGGGGCTTCGCCGTGGTGGCCGAAGAGGTGCGGAAGCTTGCCGAGCAGTCCCAGAAAGGGGCGAGGGAGGTTGCCGAACTTGTGGCCAAAATCCTCGAAGGGACCCGGTCCGCCGTCTCCTCCATGCAGAAGAGCCAGGAAGGGGTCACGGAGGGAGTCGCCGTAGCCCACAGCGCTGGAGACGCCCTCCGCAAGATCAAGACTGCGATAGAAGGCTCCATCGAAGACATTCGCAAGATCATCAAGACGACCGACGAAGAAGTCGCCAAGTCCGACAAGGTCATCGCTCTTATCAATGCCAGCGCCACGGTGATGGAGAGTACGGACGACAACGTACAGAGCCTCGCCGCAGCCATGGAAGAGACGGCCGCGGCCATGGAGAACGTGGCCACCGGCGCGCAGGAGGTCAGCGAAACGGCGGAGGAACTGCGACGGATGTCCGAGCGCTTCAAGGTGGACGATGGCTCGGAAGAGAACGGCGGCGGGCTTGTGCCGGTGAAGTGAAACACGGAAGGCCTGCGAAGCCCGGGCGTACGCGACGTTTCCGGTGAATCGAAGTAAACGCGCCCCGCTTCCCAAGGAAGCGGGGCGCGAACTCTGCGCCCGTTTTTCTATCCCACCGCTTTTTCAACCTCGTCGAGCTTTTTGTTCAGCCAGTCGAGAATGGTCTTCACGGTTTCCATCGAGCCCTCCTGATACCTTCGCAGCCAGAACGAATAGAGCCACGCTTCGATCGAAGAGTCCGCTTCGGAATAGTAGAGCGATTCGTCCTTGAACTCCACGTCGATGGCCATCGTGTACTCCTTCTTCGTGTTCACCTTCGGGAACCCCGCGAGATGGAACGTCTTCCCCCGGTTCAGAGAGGGCCCCCAGGCGTCTCCCGTCTCCAGGATCAGATTGAACTTCTCCTGCCAGTCGGCCTTCGACTTCACGGCGGTGTAGTATGCGGGCAACTCCTTGATGAGCGGCTCCAGCTCCAGGGGGAGAATCAGTTGAAAAACGATATAGTCGCCGAGATCGAAGGGAGCCCCTTCCGTGTTCAGCGAACCGCTGGCGGCGGCGGCGAGCATCATGCGGACGACCTCGTACCCCTTGAGGATCTTCAGGTTTTCCTCCGGGTATTCCAGGTGTCTGAAGATATGCGCCAGGCGAATCTTCGCCCGAAGCAGGGCCATGAACTTCTTGTCCTTGTTCGATACCGGCCCCTCGTAGCTCGAGATTTTGATGTTCCCGTCGCTCAGATCCAGATTCTCCGCGTTCTCGATGGCCGAAAAGACCGCGTCCATGATGGAGTGCCTTTCATCTGCCGACGCATTTCCCGCCGTCCAGTGAAAGATACCGAATACCACAGCCGCGCACACGCACAGAACAAGAAATCTCCTAGCCATTGTTCCACCGACCTTTCCATGGGTAGTCTCTTCTGTTTCCGGAACTCTTTCGGTAATTCTATCACGACTTTCCCGCAGCGCGGGGCATGCGAAGACCCACCCCGGGGTGTTTTTTTTTAACCCTGTGGATGATGAGCGCTTTTTCGCACTTTAAAGCATCCGATCGAGAATTTCCTGGGACGAGATTTTTTATAGAGTATCTGAAGCGCATGGTTGACCCTGCTCTTTATTGGTTCTAAAATAAACAAAATTAGCAAATTATTGGGAGGGGATCGTATGGGAAAGTATGCTGTTCGCGAGTCGAAATCCAAGTTCTACTTCAATCTGAAAGCGGACAACGGTGAAATCATCCTGACCTCCGAAGGGTACAACAGGGAAGCCAGTTGCCTTCAAGGCGTCGAAAGCGTTCGCACGAACGCTGCCGTCGCCTCTGTCGAAGACCAGACGATCGAAGGTTTCAAGAAGGAGACCAACCCCAAGTTCGAAATGTATGCGGACAAAGCGGGAGAGTTCCGTTTTCGGCTGAAAGCCAGAAACGGGCAGATCATCGGCGTTTCGGAAGGCTACAAAGCCAAGGCGAGCGCGGTCAAAGGCATCGAGAGCATCCGTAAAAATTCCGCTTCCGATGTGGTGAAAGTCGCAATCGAGACTGCCAAGCCGGCAAAAACCGAGAGAGTAGAAAAAACGGAAACGGTCGAACCCGTTGCGGAAGTCGAGAAGCCTGTAAAACCTGCGAAAACCGCCGAAGTCCGACCGGCTCCCAAAATCGAGAAAGCCGTCAAAACGGTAAAGGCCGCGAAGGCGGAAAAAACCGAGGAATCGGCAACGATGGAAGCGGTGGGGAAGGCGGAAAAGACCGTGAAGGCTCCGAAGAAGCGCAAGAAAGCATAACTGCGTTTCTTGCTGTGCCTGAAGGGGGGATTCTATGAAAGTATCGAAGATGAGCGCGCTTCGCACGGTGCTGTGTGTGCTTCTGTTCTGTATGCCTGCCTTCGCGAGCGGCTCTACGGAAAAGGAAATTCTTGTGCAGGACAATACGGCGTTCGCGGTCGAACTGTACCGCCGGCTCTCCGACGCGGAGGGGAATCTCTTTTTCTCTCCGTACAGTATTTCGACAGCGCTGGTAATGACCTATGCGGGCGCGAGAGAGAACACCCGGGGAGAAATGATGCAGGCGCTCTGCTTCTCTCTGCGGCAGGAGGAGCTTCACCCCGCCTTCGCCGAGCTTGAGGCGGATCTTGTCCGTGCGCAGGCTCGGGGCGGCGCGGCCCTGCATGGAGCCAATTCGCTCTGGCCGCATGCGAACTACCCGTTCCTCGAGGAGTTTCTGACGCTTCTTCAAAAACATTACGGCGTATCGATCACCCCGGTAAACTACGGGGACGCGGAAGCCGCCCGCGAGACGATCAACGGATGGGTGGAGCAAAGGACGCTGGAAAAAATCCGGGAGCTTATCCCTCAAGGCATCCTGAACGCCCTCACCAGGCTTGTGCTTGTCAACGCCATCTATTTCAAGGGAGAATGGCGAAGCGGATTCGAGCCGGAAAGAACTGAAGAGACTCCTTTTTTCCTCGCTCCCGGGACGACCGTCCAGGTCCCCATGATGACGCAATTGCAGACGTTCGGATATGCCGAGGACGACGATCTTCAGATTTTGGAGCTTCCGTACGCCGGAGAAAACTTCTCGATGATAATCCTGCTCCCGCGACAAAAAGACGGCCTTGAGCGCCTCGAACAGAAACTGAACTTGACCAATCTCGGACGATGGCGCAACCGTATCGGCGCGAGACGAGTGGAGGTCTTTCTTCCCAAGTTCAAAACGACCTCGATGTTCAGGCTGGACGACACGCTCAAAACAATGGGCATGGTCGATGCGTTCGACGAGCGGCGGGCGGACTTTTCCGGTATGGACGGGAAAGGGTTGCTGTACCTCGCCGCTGTGCTCCATAAAGCGTTCGTCGACGTCTCCGAGGAGGGAACCGAAGCCGCGGCCGCCACCGGCGCCGTCGTCGGCCTGAAAATGAGCGCCCCGTCCGGTTCGCCGCCGCCTCCCCCCGTCTTCCGCGCGGACCGTCCGTTCCTCTTCCTGATACAAGAGAGCACGACGGAAAGCATTCTCTTTTTGGGCAGAGTAGCCGACCCTACGCGGACGGGAGAGTAGGTGTTCTTCGACGACGGATCGAAAAAATACTGAGCGCACAAGCGCCTTCCTCCTGTTCACAGGAGGAAGGCGCTTGTAGTGGCTTCCTCCTGTTCACAGGAGGAAGGCGCTTGTAGTGGCTTCCAGATGGACTTTTTCGATTTGCAGGTTTAATTGAAATGTGCATTACTGATCAGTATAATGTTTTTGATTCATAAAGACCTCGGTCATTTTGCTCATGTGACCAACGGGACGGTCGTATGTCGATAAGGAAAAGGGGCCTTTTGATGAAAAAAGCGGGGAAAATTCACGACTCTGTCCCGTTCGATCTATTGAAGCTGGAGCTTTCGGCGCCGGTCGTCGCCCTTCGACGAGGTATGATGAGCCTTATTCCTCTTGTGATGGCCGGTTCGATTGCGCTTGCCCTGCGCAGCCTCCCTATTAGTGGCTACCAGAGATTCCTGAAGCAGTTCGCGGGAGGTGCATTGGATCGGATGCTCGCCTTTCTTCAGAACGGAACTCT
Source organism: Synergistaceae bacterium (assembly GCA_018436725.1). Lineage (GTDB taxonomy): Bacteria > Synergistota > Synergistia > Synergistales > Aminobacteriaceae > JAAYLU01. The sequence goes on from JAHDKT010000053.1 coordinate 140,313, forward strand.
GGATATTCTCGCGCTGCTTCTGGTTGTTGCCGTTGCGCATGCTTACGCCGTGGAAAAGAACGAGACGCGGAAGGAGAAGCTCAGTCCCGTCATAGCCTCTCTTACAGCCTTGTCTTCTTTCATCGTCTTCCGTTGCGCTCATACAGTCGAACCTCTCATCACCGGCCTCGGCAACACGAAAGTCGCCGGGGCGATTATCGTAACCATGCTCTCTTCCATACTCTTCGTCCGGCTGTCGAGTATGAAGATCTTCGGAGTCGGCGTATACTCCGCGGATGCCTACATGTATTCCAGCTCCATATTGTCGTCCATCTTGCCCGCCATAACGACGATCGCTTTTTTTGCGCTGTTCGGCGTGCTGCATAAGCTGCTCGTACCTTCCGATATTTCGGGCGGATGGCTCGGGGAGATGTACGCCGCACTGGTCGGCAAGGGACCGGTGCTTGGAAGCGCGTTGCTTTTCGTCTTTCTCGTTCATCTGATGTGGTGCTTCGGCATTCACGGCAGCAATGTACTGGAACCGCTGGCCCAGGACCTCTTCGTTCCCGCGCTTCGGGTCAACCAGGAGCTGATCGCATCGGGGCAGTATCCTACGGAAATTATCTCGAAGACCTTTCTGGATACCTTCGTTCTGATCGGAGGAAGCGGCGCGACGCTCTGCCTCGTGGCGGGTATTCTGTTCTTCGGAGAAAGCCGGTCGCAGAACCGCCTGATCAAGCTCTCCGCGCTGCCTCTGCTGCTCAACGTCAACGAACTTATCCTTTTCGGAATCCCTATAGTCTTCAACCCTCTCTATTTCATTCCCTTCATACTGCTCCCGGTGCTGCTGACCGCGTCGTCCTTCTTCGCCGTCTTTCTGGGGCTGGTTCCGCATACGATCAATCATGTGGAGTGGACTACCCCTGTGTTCATCAGCGGATACGTCGCTACGGGCTCGTTTCGCGGCGTCGCGCTCCAGCTTTTCAACCTCGTCCTGGGGGTGCTCTGCTACCTGCCGTTCATCCGCTTGGCGCACGTCGCCTCCGAGAAAAAAATCGCGGGGGTACTGGAGAGAGCGTATGAAATTCTTGAGAAGAACCCGATGCGTCTTTCGCTGCGTGGGCAGAGTGAAATCAGCGATTTCCTCCGCTTTTTGCTCCTTGATCTCGAAAACGACCTTGCGAGCGGGAAGTTGCGGTTGTACTATCAGTCTCAGGTGGACCACAACGGGCATGTTTTCGGCGTGGAGGCCCTGCTGCGCTGGAAACACGGAAATTACGGCTTCATCGCGCCGCCGCTTGTGGTTCGCTTGGCCGAATCTACCGGACTCATCCATAAACTGGGCTTCTGGATCGTCGAACAGGCGTGTGCCGATCTTGCCCGTGCGCATGCCGCGGGGAGAAAAGACGTAATCTTCTCCATCAACGTCTCTCCGCTCCAGTTGGAAGAAGAGCATTTCGCCGAGACGCTGCTGACGATCATCGGCAAGCACGCGGTCGATCCCGGATCCCTTAAAATCGAGATCACCGAGGAGTCCGCGCTCGCGAACGGCGCCAGGGTGATCGAGCAGTTGAAGACGCTCGTGCAGCACGGGGTCAAACTGGTTATGGACGATTTCGGGATGGGGCATACCTCTCTGAAATACATGCGGGAGTACTCCTTCGATACAATCAAGATCGACGGTTCCATCGTCCGCGGAGTCACGGCCGACAAGAAGTGCGCCGACATCATCGCCTCCATAGTCTCCCTGGGCGCCGCGATGTCTTTCTCGGTCGTCGCGGAGTTCGTGGAAAACGAAGACCAGATGAAGGCGCTTCAGGCTTTGGGGTGCCGTCAATACCAAGGATATCTTTTTGGTAAACCCGTTCCGTTCGAGCAGATGTTAGAAGCTCTGCAAAGAGGGGTCGCCCGGCCAGGAGAGTTGCCATGAACTTCATCGCCGGTGAATCAGACTGTGATTTCACCGCTTCCGGCATCTTGGAGAGCCCTCATTTCAGCGGGCCGCCCTCGCTCGGGAAGATGGCTTCGGGGGGAGAGTGGGAGAGAGCCGAAAACTTTCTGCCGGGGGAATATACGTCCGAAGACGAGGTAAAGAGGTATCTCGGCTCGAAAGAGGAAATAGCCTGCGAAGCCTTCTTCGGAGACACTTTTTTCGGCGCCCGGAAGCGCGGGAGGCCGGATGATCTATTGCGCTTCGTCCTCGACTTCAACCGTGCGTTTGCTTCGTCCACAAGCGGCGGCGACTTCTTCCGGCGCGTCGAGGAGAGGCCGGGGATACCTGTAGGAAAAGGCTTTCTCTTCGCCGAAGTCGGCGCCGTGGACGCATGGAAGAGCGTCGGGCCGTTCCGCATCGATGACCCCTGCGCCGCACTGGAACGTTTCGAAGAGCTGGTGAGCAGACTGGAGCGCTCCCCTGCGGGACTCGAACATGAACACCCCAAGGCCGTCGAGTTCGCCTTCGAAGGCGGCGGCTTCGAACACTGGATCGCCCTCCCCGTCTCCGAAGGCTCCGCCATAATACCCTCAATGCTCCAGGACGCGCTGCGGAGGTGGTGCGAGTCGAGTCGACTCGAGTGAAAGAGAACGCCTCCCTGTGAATTTTCAAAACAATAAAGGCCTGAAATAAAATGCTATAGTGTGATAACATCGTTCGCAGATTGCGCGCGCATGTTCATCGGAACACCGCTTGGTACGTATTTGTTCCGGAGAAAGCGCACTGCGGTCGAACCGACATGCCGTCGCACAGGAGGCGCCCTATGATCACCGGAGAAATCAAATCTCGAATCGACCGAATCTGGGATACCATGTGGTCGGGAGGGATATCCAACCCCCTTTCCGTCATCGAACAGTTGACCTACCTCCTGTTCATCAAGCGGCTGGACGAGTTGCACACGCTCAAGGAGCGCAAGGCCGCCCGCCTCGGGAAACCCCTCGAAAGCCCGATCTTCGCCCCCGGACAGGAGCATCTCCGCTGGTCGCGCTTCAAGGAGACCGCGCCCGAGCAGATGTTCGCCGTCGTCCGCGACGAGGTCTTTCCCTTCATCAAGGGGCTGGGGCGCAACGGATCGGACGGCAACGGCAGCACCTACAGCCGGCATATGAAAGACGCCATCTTCATGATGCCCGCCCCCCGCGTGCTGGCCAACGTCGTCGACCAGCTCGACGCCATCGACATGGCCGACGCCGACACCAAGGGCGACCTCTACGAATACATGCTCGGCAAGATCGCCACCGCCGGGCAGAACGGCCAGTTCCGCACCCCGCGCCATATCATAAAAATGATGGTGGACATGACCGCGCCCACGCCCCGCGACATCATCTGCGACCCCGCGTGCGGCACGGCGGGCTTCCTCATCGCCGCCTCGGAGTACCTGCTGCACTCTCATGGCGACGAAATCTACAAGGACGCCGAGTCGCGGCGGCGCTTCAACGAGAGCACCTTTCACGGCTACGACTTCGACGCCACCATGCTCCGCATCGGCAGTATGAACATGCTGCTTCACGGAGTGGAGAACCCGGACATACGCTACCGCGACTCGCTGGCCCAGTCGGACGAGGACGACGCCGAAAAGTACACCCTTGTCCTCGCCAATCCCCCCTTCGCGGGCAGCCTGGACTACGAATCCACCGCGAAGGACCTGCAGCGCATCGTCAAGACGAAGAAGACCGAGCTGCTCTTTCTCGCGCTCTTCCTGCGCCTGCTCCAGAGCGGAGGACGCGCGGCGGTCATCGTGCCGGACGGCGTCCTTTTCGGCTCCAGCAACGCGCACAAAGGGCTGCGGAAGCTGCTGGTGGAGGAGCAGCGGCTCGACGGCGTGATCTCCATGCCCTCGGGCGTCTTCAAACCGTACGCCGGGGTGAGCACGGCTATCCTCTTCTTTACGAAGACCAACTCCGGCGGCACGGAGAACGTCTGGTTCTACGACATGCAGAACGACGGCTACTCGCTGGACGACAAGAGAGCCCCGTTGCAGGAGAGCGACATCCCAGACATCATCGCCCGCTGGCGGAACAGAGAGGCTGAAACGGAGCGGAAGCGCACCGAGAAGAGCTTCATGGTCCCCAAGTCCGAGATCGAGGCCAACGGCTACGACTTCTCCATCAACCGCTACAAGGAAGTAACCTATCAGGCGGTGGAGTACGATCCACCCAAGGTGATCCTCGAACGCCTCGCCGCGCTGGAGGCCGAGATCGCCGAGGGACGCCGCGAGCTGGAGGGGTTGCTGGGATGATTCGTTTGAAAGTATTCATCAGCTCCGTTCAAAAAGAGATGCGTGCCGAGCGGATCGCCATCGGGGCTTTCCTCTCGACCGACGATTTTCTGAGAGAATGCACTGTCCCGCGCATTTTCGAGGAGTATCCGCAACCGCTCTTTCCCAATCTCAAGGCGTATCTGGACTTGCTTCGCCAGTGCCAGATCTATCTGTTGCTTGTCGGATCCCAATACGGCATCGACGCGGGAGACGGACTCTCCGCGACGCACGAAGAGTACCGGCTCGCCCAGGAGTTGAAGCTGCCGACGCTGATCTGCATCAAGGGAGCACGGCGGGCTAAGCGGGAGCAGGCGGTGAACGCTTTCCTCAAGGAGATCGAAGCGGCGAAGCACACCTACAGCCGATTCGAGAACGAAGCGCAACTGCTCGACATCGTTGGCAAACGCCTGCGGGAGCATATCGAGATAACCTATTCCACCGTTCCTCTGAAAGCTCAGATAGAGCAATCCGCCCTGACGCATCAGTCCGCCTCGGAGTTTGAGCGGGGAATGCTCGACGCGATGACGTACGAAGACCTGGACACCGAACTCATGCTGGATTTAACGGCGTCGGCGGAAGAACGCGACAAGGAGCGCATCCTTCCCGACGAAATCCCCCGGTTGCTTCTGTCCCGCGGATATCTCTGGAAAGACGTCGATACCCTGCGTCCGACCGTCGCCGGAGCGTTGCTCCTGGCGCGTAAACCGGGAATGGCGCTTCCTCAGGCTCGCGTACAGATGGACGCCTTCCCCGGAACAGATCGCAACGCGGAGGCGCTTGATTCTGAAATCTTCGACGCGCCGCTCTCCAAGGCAGTTGAAAGAGCCGTCGCCTTCATTCGCAGAAACACTCCCAAGCCTTTGATCGTGAAAGGACTGAAACGAGTCAAGGCGGAAACGTACCCCCCCGAGGTCTTGCGGGAAGTCGTGGTCAACGCCGTCGCGCATCGAGAGTATTCCGACCGGGGTATCAAGATCAGCATCGAGGTATTTGCCGACCGCCTTGTCGTCAGCAGTCCGGGGCTGCCGCCCGGAGGACAGAGCGTCAGCATTCTCTCCAGCGGGCATGCGCGCCCCCGAGCCAGAAATCCTCTCGTCGTTCAAGGGCTCTCCTGGCTCGAACTCATGGACGAGCGAGGCAGCGGAATTCCAAGGATGGCCCGTATTCTCGAACAGACCGGACACCCCGCGCCGCTGTTTCGCATCGATCACGACTGCCTTGTGGTGGAAATCCGACCTGCGAATGAACGGGAGAGCGAACCTTCTCCCGAAACGGCCGAAAAGAAGGAGAGAAACGGAATAGAGCATTCACCGAGGGGTCTTATTCTCGAAGAGGTTCGATCATCCGGGAGAATAGCAACGCGAATATGTGTGCAGCGGCTCGGAATCTCGAGTGCTACCGCAAAACGTTTGTTGGCTGAATTGGTAGAAGAGGGTGTTTTAATCATGGAAGGTTCCGGTCGCTCGGTCTCATACAGACTCAAGGAACCGATCTGAGCCGATTATGAGCCGATTTTGAGCCGATCTGAGCCGATTATGAGCCGATTATGAAGTGTATTAGGTTGGAGGAAACGGAGAGAGTTTTTCTATTAGAACGCTTTTTGCGCGTCTGTTCCAATGGTGTTGGAGGGTTGATCAGATGAAATGGAAGATGATTAAGCTCGGTGATGTGATAACTTTTCGAGGAGGAGGTACCCCCCGGAAAGATGTGCCGGAGTACTGGTCTGATGAGATCCCTTGGGCGACGGTAAAAGATTTCAAAGGATTAGTTCTTGAAAGGACACAGGATTTTATAAGTCCTCAAGGACTGGCTTCCAGTGCATCAAACTTGATACCTTCTGGTCATGTCATCATTCCGACGCGAATGGCTTTAGGGAAGGCTGCTATTAACGCTATCGATCTTGCAATAAATCAGGATTTGAGAGCATTGATCCCCAAAGTGCCGATTGATACCGTTTATTTGCTTCACATGATGCTTGGTTTATCGGATGAAATACAAAGCTATGGTTCAGGAGCTACAGTCAAGGGTATTACACAAGAAAAACTGTCTGAGTTAAAAATCCCCCTCCCGCCGATTGAGGAGCAGAGGCGGATTGCGGCGATTCTGGATGCGGCGGACGCCTTGCGGGTCAAGCGCCGTGAGTCCATTGCCCAACTCGACGCCCTGCTCCAATCCACCTTCCTCGATATGTTCGGCGACCCGGTCATAAATCAGAAGGGATGGAGAGTTGCTCATTTAGGAGAAATTGCTTCATTAGATAGAGGCGTCTCTAAGTATCGTCCTAGGAATGCCCCTTTTCTTCTTGGAGGAGAGTACCCTTTAGTTCAAACTGGAGATGTGGCCAATTCTGGAGGGTATATTAGAAACTACAATGCTACATACTCTGAGTTGGGGCTCAAGCAAAGCAAACTTTGGCCTGCAGGTACTTTATGTATTACAATTGCTGCAAATATAGCAAAGACAGGGCTATTGACTTTTGATGCCTGTTTTCCTGACAGTGTTGTTGGATTTATACCTGATGAAGACAGTTGTAATGTGGAATATATACAAGCGTTGTTTGTTTTTTTTCAAGAGATTTTGGAGAAAAAAGCACCACAGGTTGCGCAAAAAAACATTAATTTACAAATCCTACGTAGCTTATCCATCCCCCTTCCTCCCCTCTCTCTCCAACGCCGCTTCGCCTCCATCGTCGAGGCGGCCGAACGCCAGAAGGCGCGTCTGCGCGCACATCTGGACGAGCTGGACACGCTCTTTGCCTCGCTCCAATCGCGCGCCTTCAACGGGGAGCTGTGACAGACCATGACGGACATTCCTTTCAACATCGACGAACTGCGCGAGGTCTTACCTCGGTTGCTTTGGACAGGGAATATCGGCATCGAAGACCAGCGTTCTGCCGCTTTTCGGCTACGTGATAGATTTGTTTGTGCGGGCAACCCCACACATTTGAGGACGAACCCCACACATTTGAGGACGTACTCCACACAATCGGATGGTAACCCCGCACATTCTCGCTGGAGGGCCACGCACTATGGAAGGAAGCCTTCGCAACACCATAGGAGGTCCGAAGGTATAACTCTGAACTCCGAAGATATGCCTTGGTGCTCCGAAAGTATAACCTTTTACTCTAAAGGTATGACGATTGGCTGTGCTGATTCGTTGGGTAAGTCCACACATTCGGGGTGGAAGTCCGCACATAAGAAAACGAAGTCCACACACAAGGAACCGAAGTCCACACATATGTATGATGAAAATATCAATCCGCTTCGTAACGGAGGAGCTTGGATTTTTTCACCACCCAGCCCAACCATGTTAATCAAGCCTACCGCACCAGGGAGCCTTCGCCATGAGTAACTTCGCCTTCCTTCCGGATGACTTTCGGGATATCGCCGAGTCCGCTGTTCGGGCGGAAGGGCATGTTTCCGGCGATCCGCGCGCGGCGTGCTTCCATGCGCGCTTCGCGCTGGAGGCTGCGGTGCACTGGCTTTTCAGGCGCGACCCGGCGCTTCGGATGCCGTACGACGACAGCCTCGGCGCGCTCCTCCACGAGCCCACCTTTCAGAATCTGCTTCCGCAGGCGGTCTTTCAGAAGGCGCGGGTGATCCAGAGGATGGGGAACCGCGCCGTGCACGACACGCGTCCTGTTCGCCCCTCGGACGCACTGCTCGCGGTGAAGGAGCTGTACCACGTCTGCTACTGGCTGACGCGGACCTACGCCCCCGGCGCGGTGCCGCCGGACGCCGCATGGCGGGATGATCGAGTGCCCGAGGCGAGGGGCGGGGACGCGGTTCCGCGTGCGGAGCTTGAGGTTCTTGGGGAAAGGCTTGCCGAGCAGAGCAAGCTCGCCCTCGAAGAGCGGAGGGAGCGCGACGCGCTGGACGCGGAGGTGCGCGAGCTGCGTGCGCGGTTGGCGGAGATCCGCGCCGCGAGCGAAGCCGTCCCCGATACGCACGACTACTCGGAGGCCGAAACCCGCCGCTGGCTGATCGACGCGGAGCTGCGCCGGGCAGGGTGGCCGCTCGACAGTTCCCGCGACCGGGAATACCGGGTTACGGGTATGCCGAACGCTCAGGGCGAGGGGTTCGCAGACTACGTCCTCTGGGGCGATGACGGGAAACCGCTGGCCGTGGTGGAGGCGAAGCGAACGACGGCTGACCCCGCCGCCGGACGTCAGCAGGCGAAGCTGTACGCCGACTGTCTTGAGACGATGCACGGGCAGCGGCCGGTGATCTTCTTCACCAACGGGTACGAGACGTGGCTGTGGGACGACGCATTCTACCCTCCGCGCACGGTGGCGGGGTTTTTCACGAAGGACGAACTGTCGCGGCTGATTCTGCGGCGTTCGCAGCGGATGTCGCTCGACGTGGCGCAGGTGCGGGATGCCATCGTCGAGAGGTACTACCAGAAGCGCGCCATCGGCAGCATCTTCGCGCAGTTCGCGGCGTCGCGACGGAAGGCGCTGCTTGTGATGGCGACGGGGACGGGCAAGACGCGCACCGCCATCGCGCTGGTGGACGCGCTGCAGCGGGCCGGATGGGTGAAGCGCGCGCTCTTTCTGGCGGACCGGGTTTCTCTGGTGCATCAGGCGGTGAACGCCTTCAAGATGCACTTGCCGGAGTCGAGCCCTGTGAACCTGGTGACAGACAAGGAGGCCGAGGGGCGCGTCTTCGTCTGCACCTATCCGACGATGATGGGGCTGATCGATACGACGGACGGGGAGGCGGCGCGCTTCGGTCCGGGACACTTCGACCTCGTGATCATCGACGAGGCCCACCGTTCGGTCTATCAGAAGTACGGCGCGATCTTCCGCTACTTCGACTCGCTGCTTGTGGGGTTGACGGCGACGCCTCGCGACGACGTGGACAAGAACACCTACGACCTCTTCGAGCTGGAGCCGGGGGTGCCGACCGACGCCTACGAGCTGGAGACGGCGGTCGCCGACGGTTTCCTCGTGCCGTACAAGGTGCGGAAGGCGGATCTGAAGTTTCCCCGCGAGGGGATCGTCTACGACTCTCTGACGGACGAAGAGAAGGCCCAGTGGGAGAGTCTGGACTGGGGGGACGAAACGGAGGAGCGTGGGCTTCCCGAGAGGGTGAACGCCTCGGCGGTGAACAGTTGGCTCTTCAACTGCGATACGGTGGACAAGGCGCTCGGGTACCTGATGAAGCACGGGCATGCGGTGAAGGGCGGCGACCGGCTCGCCAAGACGATTCTCTTCGCCCGGAACCATGAGCATGCTCAGTTCGTCGAACGGCGCTTCGACGCGCACTACCCGCACTACGCGGGGAGCTTCGCGCGCGTGATCGACAACTACGCCAGATATCCGCAGAGCCTGATCGACGACTTCGCCCAACCCGACAAGCCGCCGCACATCGCCATCTCCGTGGACATGCTGGACACCGGCATCGACATCCCCGAGGTCGCGAACCTCGTCTTCTTCAAGCCGGTCTACTCCAGGATCAAGTTCTGGCAGATGATCGGGCGCGGCACGCGGCTCTGTCCGGATCTCTTCGGGCCGGGGCGCGACAAGGAGGACTTCCGCATCTTCGACTTCTGCGGCAACTTCGAGTTCTTCGGCGAGAATCCGGAGGGGATGGAAGCGACCGACGCCGCTCCGCTCGGAGTGCGCCTCTTCCGCTCGCGTGTGCGGCTGCTGGAGCACGTCAGGAAGACCCCCGAACTGGACCCCGAAGGCTCGCTTGACGGCGCGCTTGTTGGTGTGCTGCACGGCGAGGTGGCGGCGATGAATCCGCGGAACTTCATCGTGCGGATGCACCTTCAGGCGGTGGAGCGGTTTCGGAAGCGCGAGGCGTGGAACGCGCTCTCGGGCGACGACTATGAACTGCTGCACCGGGAGGTCGCGGGGCTTCCGGGGGAAGCGGAGGAGGACGTGATCGAGGCGAGGCTGTTCGACCTGACGGCGCTCTCCATGCAGCTTGCGCTCGTCGAGGGGGATCGGGGCGGGTTCGAGCGGCGCAGACGGCGCGTGACCGAGATCGCGGCGATGCTGGAGGAGAAGGCCGCGATTCCGGCGGTGAAGGCGCAGTTGGCCTATCTTGCGGCGCTTCAGGAGGTTTCGTTCTGGGAAGGGGTTACGCTCGACATGCTGGAGGAGATGCGCCTCCGTCTGCGCGCGCTGGTCGCTTTCCTCGACAGGAAGAAGCGCACGCTGGTGTACACCGACTTCGAGGACGAATTATTCGACGAAGGGGACGAGTTTTGCCCCGCCATGCCGAAGATGACGGGTGCGCAGTACGAGAAGAAGGTGAAGGACTACCTCCGCAGCCACTTGGACCACATCGTCATCCACCGTCTGCGCGCCAACATGCCGCTGACGCCGACCGACCTGGAGGAGCTGGAGCGGACGCTCGCGGCGATAGGCGAGGAGGACGGAGGAGCGCTTCTCGAGGGGATGCTCGCGCGGAGCAATGCGCCGTCGCTCGCGTGGTTCGTCCGCGCTCTGGTCGGGATGGACCGGGCTGCGGCGCAGGCCGCCTTCTCCGCCTTCCTCAACGACCGCAGCCTCACCCCGCAGCAGATCCGCTTCGTCGAGACGATCATCGACCAGCTCACGGCGCACGGCGTGATGGAACCGTCAGCCCTCTACGAGCCGCCGTTCACCCGCATCGACTCGGGCGGTCCCGACGCCCTCTTCGACGGCAGGGAG
>JAHDKT010000126.1 GCA_018436725.1 Synergistaceae bacterium
GAAGAAGGTCGTGAGCATCGACGGCATCAAGGTGGAGAACGGCGACTATATCGACATAGGCAAACCGTTGGCGAAGGGGAGGGTGCTTCCCGTGGTGATCAAGACCCTCGTCTTCGGAGGATGAACGGCACGGGACGGGGAACAGGGGGAGGGGCTCGATGAGCGACATACTTGAGAAAATACGGAACGCGGGAGTCGTCGGCGCGGGCGGAGCGGGATTTCCCACCCACGTCAAGTTCGCCCGCGCCTGCGAATACATACTGCTGAACGGCGCGGAGTGCGAGCCGATGCTGGAGGTGGACCAGCAGATCGCCTCGGTGCACACGAAGAAGCTTTTCGGCGCGATGACCGCGCTGGTGGAGCTGACGGGGGCCAAGGGAGGCATCTTCGCCCTCAAGGAGAAGTACCACGACGCTATCCGCAACGTGGATGCGGCGCTTCCGGCCTTCCCGAAGCTCTGTCGGCACGTGCTCTCCAACAGCTACCCGGCGGGCGACGAGCACGTGCTCGTCTACGAGGTCTTCAAGCGCATCGTCCCCGAGGGGGGCATTCCGCTCGACGTGGGCGTGGTCGTGCTCAACGTGGAGACGCTCTACAACATCGCTTCGGCGCTGGAGGACCGCCCCGTGATCGAGAAGTACCTGACGGTGGCGGGGGAGGTGAAGAATCCGGCGACGCTCAAGGTTCCCGTCGGCGTCTCGTTCGGCGAGGTGATCGGCGCGTGCGGCGGCCCGACGGTGAAGGACTGGGTCGCCGTCGACGGCGGCCCGATGATGGGCCGTCTGGTGTTCGACCCGCAGGAGCCCGTGAGCAAGACGACGAAGGGCATTCTGCTGCTGCCGCGCGATCACCCGCTGGCAATCTCGAAGGGGCGCGACATGACCGAGATGATGCGCCTGGCGAAGATCGCCTGCTGTCACTGCATGCTCTGCACGGATGTCTGTCCCCGCTATCTGCTGGGGCACAAGCTCCGCCCGGACAAGCTGATGCGCCTGGCCGCCTACAACAGCACCTGCGAACACGACGCAGCGGCGACGGAGGCGTTCCTCTGCTGCGAGTGCGGCCTCTGCGAGACGGCGTGCATCATGGGGCTCCAGCCCTGGAAGCTGAACAAGGAGCTGAAGGTCCGCATGAACGCGGCCGGCATCAAGAACCCGCACCACGAGCGCCCCGAGCGGGTCAACCCGTTCAGGGAGTACCGCCTCTTCCCGGTGACGAAGCTGACGCACCGCCTGGGGCTGTCGAAGTACATCGGACGGAAGGCCCCCTTGCGTGAGGAGTTCCCCTCTCCGGTCGAAAAAGTCGTGCTGAAGCTGAAACAGCACATCGGCGCGCCCGCGGAACCGATCGTGGCCCCCGGCGACGTCGTGGAACGCGGCCAGATGGTCGCGTGGGGAGAGGGGCCCGTTTCGGCGCACGTGCACTCGTCGATCTCCGGCGTCGTGCGCGCGGTCGAGAAGGACAGAATCGTCGTCGAGGCAACGACCGACGGGAGGGAGAATGAATGAGCAAAGCCATAGGACTCGTTGAATACAAGA
>JAHDKT010000004.1 GCA_018436725.1 Synergistaceae bacterium
GCTCTCCATCGCCTCCTTCGCGAGGCGCGCGTCGCCGCTCATGAAGCCGCCGAACTCCTTCGACGGAACGATGTCGCGCACGCCGGAGAGGAAGACGCACCGCCCCTGAACCGCCTCGGTCACGGCGCGGATCATCGCGGTTTCCACATCGAGCGAGCTTCCCATTCCGTGGGCCACTCCGCCTATCCCGCCCGTCTCCTCCATGTCGAACAGGTAGCAGTTCCACGTCGGCACGCGGACGTCCGTCCCGTTGTCGCACAGCAGGATTTCTATGCCTGCGGAGCGTATCCGGTCGAACAGCTCCCGAACCTTCGGGAAGGGGACCGTCTCCGCCTTGGCGGCGCGGAAAACCGGGCCGGGGAGTCCCTTGCCGCGCGAGCCTATCGTGCACGAAGTCACCGAATCGCGTTCGACGACTTCCAGCAGCGCCTGTGAAACGGCTTCGAGGAAGCGCACCCCGCAGGCGAGGCCGTTGGAACTGCACTGGAAGAGCAGCCCCTCGTCGAGGCTCAAGAGCGAGCTGTCGGGGCCTCCGGGGGAGAGACGGACCAGCTCCAGCGGCAGCGGAACCTCTTCCTGACGCGCGATGTCCCAGCCGAGCGCCCAGGGGATCTCCAGATCCTTGTGGAAGAAGGAGTGCGGCGTGGGAGCAAGCCGCTCCGGCGGAACCATGGAGTACTTTTTCGACAGCTCGTTCCACGTCCCCCGGATGGAGGGTATCGCGGTCCGGGTCGCGTACCACCGTTCCAGCGACTCCCCGGCGGCGGAGAGACGGGCCGCGTTTTTCGTGAACCCCTTGCCGTGCGCCGTCGTGTAGCCGTCGACGCTGGGGCGCAGTACGTTGAAGACCGGAATCCCGATCCGGTCCAGATGCGTGATGTCGGAAACCCGCGTCACGCCCGTGCGCTTCAAAAAGGGATCGAAGCGCGCCCACGCCTCCTCCGCCCTCATCGGATGCGCGGAGGTTCCCTCCTCGTCGGCGATCTTCTCCAATCGGAGTTCCTCGCCGCGAAAGAGCACGGGCGGAACTTCCCTCTTCGTCTCTCTTGCCGTTTCCCGTCCCATTCGTTCACTTCCCTTCGTCGTGATACTCGTTTGCGACCGCGATCGCACTTCCCGGAACGATACGCACATCGTCGGCCCGCATGCGGCCGATCTCCCGGAGAAACAGGCCGGGGGCGATCACGCCGCGGCCGTTGCCGCCGCCAGACCGATGAGAGTAGGGACGCCTATGACGCAGACCCCCGTCAATATACCCCACCAGAAATCGACGCCCCCTCCGACGACCGCCTCCAGCTCCTCGTCGGTCATCTCGGGATTCCGCTCGAAGATCACCTTCTGCATCTCCTCAAGCGTGAAGTCGTAGCCGAGTTCCCCCTTCACGTACTGCGAAATATTCTCCTTCGTTCCAAGCTCTTTCAGCTTCTCCTGCAGCTCAACGTCCTTCTCCAGTCGTTCGTAGAACGAAACCGCGGATTCCATCGACATGCGCGACACCTCCTCGAATCGTACGACGCCCTTTCCGGAAACATACCCGGCGTCTTCCTCGCAAGAAAAACGAACTGTCCTCGAAGAAGCTTCACGCGGCGGCCATAGAGGCGAATGTGATCACAAGCCCCGAAATGGCCATCCCGAGGGAGAAAATTCCTATCAGCGTAATGGATCCACCCACGACGGCCTCCAATTCTTCGTCCGTGATCTCGGGATTCCGCTCGAAGATCACC